>NZ_JBVMAE010000010.1:0-172023 GCF_055597485.1 Crenobacter sp. CS_VA4 | reverse complement strand
AGGACCGTGAAACGCCTCTGCGCCGATGATAGTGTGGCATTCGCCATGTGAAAGTAGGTCACCGCCAGACTCCCCATAATAAAGCCCCAGCTCAGCCGAGCTGGGGCTTTGTGCTTTGACGCGTCGTAAACTTAGCGTCTTCCGCCAGCCTTTCTTCCCCTCCCCGTCGGCTTGCATCGGCGCGACTGCCCTTTCGGCACGACCCCAACCGGCAAACACGTCTTTGCCAAGCGAATCCTTAAAGCATTTGTTCGTCATGTATCGGTAATGGCAACATTTCGATAAAATTTGCCATTTTCATATTCCATGACCGAGATGCGGCGCTGGGTGGGTTTTACTCTGATCGAACTGATGGTGGTGCTGGCGGTGGCGGCGGTTCTGCTGTCGCTGGCGATGCCGGCTATGCAGAGCTTCGTCTACAAGGGCCGCGCCCGTGCGCTCGTCACCGAGTTCAGCCGTACGCTGTGGTTGGCGCGTAACCAGGCCGTCGGCCAGGGGGCGGCGGTGACGGTCTGCCCGCAGGCGGCCGGGCAGACCACGGTGTGCGGCAGTGCGGTGGGGGATTGGGCAAACGGCTGGATTGCCTATGTTGGCCGAAGCACAGACAGCCCGACGAGCGCCAATACTCTCCTAACGGTGGCCGGCAAGCCGACCCTGCAACTGGTGGCGCAGGGCGGACTCACCTCGCTGTTGCTGAATTCCGCCGGGCTCGGGGTGCCGTCAGGCGGCAATGCACCGGCCGGTTTCGTGTTCGAGGTGCACTGTTCGACACCGAGCACGACCACGACGGCATTCGGTTCGGTGAGCATGGAGCTGGGCGGGCTGATCCGCAGTCAGCCGGTGCGCGACGGCGAGGTGCGCTGTGGCTAGGATGCGCGGCTTTACCCTGCTGGAAGTGCTGATCGTGATGCTGGTGGCGGCGCTGGGTCTGCTCGGCATCGCCGCGCTGGCGCTGACCGATACCCGCCATGCGGCGAACAGCCAGTGGCGCACCCAGGCGGTGCTGCTCGCCGACGAGATGGCCGAGCGGATCCGTGCCAATTCCTACTGGGCAACGAACGCGTCTGGCGCGCTAGTGGCGAGCCCTACCTACGCTTCGGACTGCAGCAGTGCGGCGAGCTTGCCGGTCTCCGCGCTGACGTTCGGCAGCGCCGGGGTACAGCTGGCGTCGACCGGCAATGCTTCGGACTGGCGCAATTTCGACCTGGCCGAGATGTGCGCCAAGGTGGTCGACCCGAGCCAGGGCGGCTTGCCGGGCGGTACGCTGGCGATCGCGACGACGCAGGATGCCAGCCTAGGCTTTTATTACACCGTGACCATTGGCTGGCAGATGCGACTGTCCAGCGCTGGCGTGCAGAGCGCCAGCTACACCACCCTGATGAGACCGTGATGAACGCTGACCTGCAACGGGGCCGGATGTGCGGCATGACGCTGGTGGAATTGATGGTGGCGATGACGCTCGGGCTGATCATCGTGCTGGCGGTCGGCAGCCTGTTCGCGCGCAGTAGCGCGATGACGCGCAACCAGGACCAGAATGCCGCGCTGGCGGAAACGGCGCGCTTCGTGTTCGGCCAACTGGGCCGCACCGTGCAGCAGGCCGGCTACCTGGCGCCGACCGCGACCGCGTCGTCGGGCGTGGTGGTGAAGGTGACCGCCAGCGGCAGCTACGGCGACGTGTTGGAGGTGTCGTATGCGGTCGGGGCTTTGCCGGCCGGTAAGGCGACGATGGCGGATTGCCAGGGACGGCCGCTGCAGCGCAACGACCGGGTGCGCAACCGTTTCTACCTGCGCGAGTTCGCGACGACCCGCCAGCTGGTCTGCGACTCGTGGGTCAACAATGTCGCCGCTTCGGCGGGGGTGACGGCGGTGTTGGCCGAACAGGTCGAGGCGTTTCGGGTGCTGGCCGGCTACGCGCGCGGCCAGGCGCAGCCGAGCACCGGCGATGCGTCGGCGTGTGCGATGGCGAGCTTGACGAAGTACGACGCCACGGCGTCGGCGCCGATTACCGCGTTGCGGGTCGGGCTGGTGCTGCGCAGCGCGCAACCGGTGGCGGCGAGCGACCGGGCCGGCACACCGACCACGTTTGCCCCGCTGGGCGCCTCGGCCGGGGTGACGCTGAACGCCAGCGACCTGAGCTACACCTATCCGGCCGGAACCGCCTACGGCGACTATCTGCGCCGGGTCTATTACACCACCTTCCAGGTACGCAACGCATGTCCGCGCTGATGGCCCCTTCCCCTCGCTACTCAGGCCAGCAGGGCGCCGCGCTGGTGGTGGTGCTGACGCTGGTGATCGCGCTGACGCTGCTGGCGCTGGCCGCCGGCTTCTCCAGCCTGCAGGAGGAGAAACTGTCGCGGGTCTACCGCGACCGTTCGCTGGCGTTCCAGTCGGCCGAAGGCGCGATTCGGCGGGTACAGCAACAGCAGCTCGACCTGTTGGCGCGCTCCTCCCTGGTGTCGTGCAAGAGCTTCGCCGACGCCGGCTACCAGCCGGGTGGCAGCAACCCGGGCGTCTGCGTGGTCGACAGTGCCAACTTCTTCCTGATCGAGCAGTTCAACGGCAGCGGCAACGCGCAGTACGCGCTGTTCGACGAGCTGCGCAACCGTTCGCCGGCGAGCGGGACGCGGCTGTCCGCCAGTTTCAGCGACTGGCCGAGCACGTCGGCCGGAGCGCCGCCGCGCTACTTCGTCGAGGTGCAGCGCATCACCCAGCCGCAGCAGCAGGCCGACGGTTCGGTGCTGGCCGGCGGCTCGCTGTCGGCCAACCTGAGCTTCGGCGCCGAGCAGATCAACACCGCCACCCAGTTTCGCATCACCGCGCGCGGCTTCGGCCCGCCGCGGGCGCTGGACGAGCCGGTGAGCCGTACCGTCGAAGCCACCTTCCTGAACTGAGCCATGTCGATCCCGCCGCTGTTTCGCCCCGTCATCCTCGGTCTTGCGCTGCTGCTGGTCGCCGTGCCAGCGCGTCCGGACGTCCAGCAGATCGCCCAGTCGCCGCCCGGCATCACGCCGACGGTCAGCCCGAACGTGCTGTTCGCGCTGTCGGTGGAGTACCCGACCGCCGGTACCGCGTTCCCGAATGTGCCGACCTTCGACGCCAGCCAGCTGAGCCGCCTGTTCGCCGGCTATTTCGATCCGAACAAGTGTTACGACTACAACGCCGTCGGCGGCTACTTCTACCCGGTCGCCGCGGTGAACGATTCGACCAACCGCACTTGCGCCAACCAGAAATGGAGCGGCAACCTGCTCAACTGGGCGACGATGTCGGCGATCGACGTGTTCCGTTCCACGCTGAGCGGCGGCAACCGCGCGCTGGGGGTGACCGGCCTGGGTACCGACTACCTCGGCGGCGACCTGCCGGGGTTCACCACGCTGCGGCGTGCCCGGGTCTATGCCGGGCAGAACTCTGGCAGTGGTTTTGCCAACCGCAAGCTGACCACCAACGTCAACAAGCTGACCAAGTATTCGTCCGCGACCTCGGTGAGTTTCACCAGCAACGACTGGTCGTTCACCGCTACCCCCAGTGGCGGTGGCAGCAGCACGGCGGAGACGTTCAACGCCATCGTCAAGGTGTGCGACCCGGCGGTGGGCCTGGAGGGCAACTGCAAGGCCTATCCGGGCCTACTCGGCGCGGTCAATTACAAGCCGGAGGGGCTGATCCAGCAGAACGGCGCGACGATCCGCTTCGGTGCGCTCGGCTACCTGAACGACCCCGACTACAACCGCGACGGCGGGGTGATGCGCGCCCGGCTCAAGTTCACCAACAGCAGCGGCCAGGTGACCACGCTGTCCGGCAAGACGGTGAACCTCGGCGGCGAGTGGAACCCGAGCGACGGCACCTTCGTCGCCAATCCCGACCCGGCCGATGCGCTGGCCAACCTGCTGCTGCCGGTCGCCAATAGCGGAGTGATCAATTACGTCAACAAGTTCGGCGACGCCAACGGCTACAAGGTCTACGACCCCGCCGCCGAGCTCTACTACGCGGCGCTGCGCTACTACCGCAAGCTCGGCAACTACGCGCCATATTCGGCCAAGCTGACGTCGGCGATGGTGGACGGCTTTCCGGTGATCACCGACTGGGACGACCCGATCGTCAACGCCTGCCAGAAGAACTTCATCCTCTATATCGGCGACACCAATACCCACGGCGACGTCGACCTGCCCGGCAGCAGCTGGAAGGTACCGAACGGGTCGGGCAGTACCCGACAGGCGACGTTACGTCCACCGACCGACGACACGGCGTTCAACATCACCGACCAGGTCACCACCATCGGCAAAGACGCGGGGGTGAGCAACCTCGCCAGCATCAATACCGGTTCGACCAACTCGCCGCCGTATATCGCCGGCCTGGCCTACTGGGCCAACACGACCAATCTGCGCGCGGACCTGCCGGGCATGCAGACGGTGCAGAGCTTCATGATCGACGTGGTCGAGAACAACAACCCTAAGACGCAGGCGAGCAACGCGTTCTACCTCGCCGCCAAGTACGGCGGCTTCAAGGGCTCGACCGGCAACACCCTGCCTGCGGGGCGCAGCGATTGGACCGACGACCCGGCCGGTCAGACCTCGATCGCGGCCTACCCCAACGGGGTGCCGCGCAACTTCGCGCAGGCCAACAACCCGCAGAATATGGCCGGCGCGTTGACCGGTGCCTTGCAGCAGATCCTCAACGGCACCAATCTGACCCTGGTCACGCCGGCGGCGAACGGCAGTACGGTGCGTCCGGACAGCACGAGCCGGCTGTTTCGGCCAACCTTCAACCCGAACAACTGGACCGGTGACGTGCAGGCGTACCGGCTCGACCAAAACGGCGTGCTCGCCACCACCTACAGCTGGAGCGCGGCGGCCCAGCTCGAGTCGCAGCTGGGCGGCAGTGCGGCGGGGCGGCAGCTGTATACCTTCAACCCGGCCGCCCGCAGCGCCAGCGCCTTCGACGCGAGCCAGTCCTGGCTGGTGACGCGCCTCAACCAGAACGAGGCGGGCACGCCGGATGGCTACGGCCCGCAACGCATCAATTACGTGCGCGGCGACCAGTCGCAGGAGGTCAAGACCGGTCAGACCGCGCCGGTGCCGGCGTTCCGCGGCCGTACCCAGCGCTTCGGCGACGTGATCGGCAGCGCGCCGCAGTACATCCCGCCTCCCGGCCAGCCCGGCGCCGGTTTCCAGCCGCCGGAATGCGGCTTCAATAGCAACAATCTGGCCGCGATCAAGGCTCGCGCGCCGATGCTGGCGGTCGGGGCGAACGACGGCGTGTTGCACGTGCTCGACGCCGGCAGCGGCAACGAGCTGTTCGGCTACGTGCCGGGCAGCCTGCTCGGGGCGTTGCCGCAGTTGATGGGGCTGTCCTACGCCAAGAACCATCGCTACTTCGTCGACGGCGCGGTGCAGGCGGCCAACGTCTGTCTGCCGGTCACCGGGGGCAGCGAGGCGCGCACCGTGCTGGTCGGGCATACCGGTGCCGGCGCTACCGCGGGCGGCGGCAGCGGCGTGTTTGCGCTCGACGTGACGATGGCGTCGGCGAGCGGTGGCGGATTCAACGCCGGCAACGTGCTGTGGGAGTTTTCCGACGTCGACGACAACCACTTCGGTCGCAGCGTGCTGCAACCGCAGATCGTCAAGGTGCGCAGCGGCAGCGGCTACCGCTACGCGGCGCTGTTCGGCAACGGCCTGAACAGCGCCTCCAGCGACAGTGCGGCCAGTCTGTTCCTGCTCTACCTCGATAAGGCCGCCGGTACGGCGTGGAGCGAGGGCGGCGCGCCGAGCAGCAGCTACCGGCGGCTCGACGCCGGCAGCACCGCCGCGGCCGGCGGGGTGGTGGTGCCGAACGCGCTGATGAGCCCGCAGGCGGTCGACATCGACGGCGACGGGGTGACCGACCTGGTGTACTCCGGCGACATCAACGGCAACCTATGGAAGTTCGACCTGCGCGACAGCAACCCGGCCAACTGGACGGTGCTGAAGCTGTTCAGCGCCGTGTCGCTCGACAGCAACGGCAAGCCGCTGGCGCGCCAGCCGATAGTCGCCGCGCCGCTGGTGCTGAAGCACCCGGCCGGTGGCTACCTGCTGCTGTTCGGCACCGGCAAGCTGTTCAGCGACCAGGATCGTGCCGATAACAGTGGGCAGGCGCTGTACGCGATCCGCGACCGCGACGACGGGCAGGCTATCGGCAGTAACGGCAAGCCGAACCTGGTGGCGCAGTCTATCGTCACCACCCTGACGCCGGGCGGCGGTACCTTCCAGACCACGACGAACCTGGGGGTGAACTACGCCAGCGCCGATGGCTGGACGCTGGCCTTGCCTGCGGGCGAGCGGGCGTCGCCGGCGCTGGTGCAGCGCCGGGTGCAGTTCGTGTCGCAGCAGCCGGGGGGCAACAGCTGCGATGCGGACGGCGGCAGTAGCTGGGCCGCCGAGTTCGACCCGTTCTCCGGCGCGCAGCTGCCGGTGGCGATCTACGACACCAACGGCGACGGCCGGGTCGACGGCAGCGACGCGGCGGCGTCGCGGGTGAAACTGTCCGGCTCGAACGGCGGGATGCTGAATTTCCTGGCGCCGAACAATACTCTGCTGCGCATCACCCCCTCCGGCAAGACGCTGATCAGCGGCAGCCGGCTGCCGCTGCGTTTGCAGTGGCGCGAGTTGCTATCCGACGAATAGCCCCCATTTCCTTATTTATTGGAGCCCTGTCATGCCCCAGCCTTCGTCCGCCCGCGGCTTCACCCTGATCGAGCTGATGATCGCGGTGGTGATCGTCGCGATCCTCGCCGCGATCGCCTACCCGAACTACCAGAACTACGTGGCGCGCAGCCGGCGCAGCGAGGCGAAAAATGAGATGCTGGCGCTGGCGCAGCGACTCGAGCAGCTTTATAGCAACACCGGCAGCCTGAACGGCGGGGCGTGTGCGATTTCAGCGCCCTGCAATGTTCCGGCAACCGGCACCGCCTACTATGTGCTCAGCCAGCAGTCGACCGCCAGCGGCCGCTACACTGTCACCGCCTCGGCGACCGCCAGAGCTTCACCCGCGCGTTTCCGAGCGACGGCTGTACGGTGCTGACGTTCGATAGCACCGGCCTGCGCGACGCGCCGGGCGGTGATGCGGCCGGCTGCTGGGAGCGCTGATCGATGGTCGTTTGTCGCCAAAGGTTGGGGTTGACGTTGGATTGCCTTACAATCCGGGCGTTTTGATTTTTCTCTGCGTGAGGTTGCCATGCTTTACCCCGAACTGTTCGTCCAGCTGGAAAAGGCCCGTTGGAGTCTGGAGGACGATATTCCCTGGGCCGAATTCGACGCGTCCCGGCTGACCGACGAGCAGGCGCAGACGATCAAGATGAATGCGATCACCGAGTGGTCGGCACTGCCGGCGACCGAGATGTTCCTGCGCGATAACCAGGACGATTCGGACTTCTCGGCGTTCATGTCGGTGTGGTTCTACGAGGAACAGAAGCACGCGCTGGTGCTGATGGAATACCTGCGCCGTTTCCGCCCCGAGCTGGCCCCGACCGAGGAGGAACTGCACTCGGTGCGCTTCGCGTTCGACCCGGCGCCGCCGCTGGAGACGCTGATGCTGCACTTCTGCGGCGAGGTGCGGCTGACCCAGTGGTACCGCTGCGCGTCCGACTGGCACACCGAGCCGGTGATCAAGCATATCTACCAGACGCTGAGCCGCGACGAGGCTCGTCACGGCGGCGCCTACCTGAAGTACATGAAGCAGGCGATCGCACGCTGCGGCAACGAGGCCCGTCTGGCGTTCGCCAAGATCGGTTTCCTGATGGCGTCGTCGGCCCGCTCCGGCAAGCCGCTGCACCCGACCAATCTGCACGTCAACCAGTCCTTGTTCCCGAACGACACGATCCAGTCGCGCCTGCCCGACCCGGACTGGCTGGAAGGCTGGCTGACCCAGCAGATCCGCTTCGACGAGCCTTGGGAAGCGCGCGTGGTGGGTGGTATCCTGCGGAACCTGTCGAGCCTGTTCGATCGCGTGATCGACACGCCGCAGGCGCTGAACCGCTACCGCAAGGAACTGATCGCGAGCCTCAAGGATGCCGACCCCGTACCCAACCCCGCAGTTTGAATCCAAAATCTGTCCGCCCGATGAGTTGGCCGAACGCCTCGGCCGGCTGCCGCGGCCCTTGGTGTTCACCAACGGCTGCTTCGACATCCTGCACCGTGGTCATGTGACCTATCTGGCGCAAGCCGCGGCGCTCGGTGCCAGCCTGATCGTGGCGATCAACACCGACGCGTCGGTGAAGCGCCAGGGCAAGGGCGACGACCGCCCGATCAACCCGCAGGACAATCGCGCCGCGGTGCTGGCGTCGCTCGAGTCGGTGGCGCTGGTCACCTGGTTCGATGACGACACCCCGGCGGCGCTGATCGAGGCGGTGAAGCCCGACGTGCTGGTGAAGGGCGGCGACTGGCCGATCGACAAGATCGTCGGCTCGGCCGAGACGCTGGCGCGCGGCGGCGAGGTGCACTCGATCCCGTTCCGCTTCGCCACCTCGACCACCGCCACCCTGAACAAGATCCGCGAAAGCGCAGGCGGCGCGTGAGCGAGCAGCACGCGTTCGCGGTGCTCAAGGCGTTGTCCGACGGCCGTTTCCATTCCGGCGAGGCGATCGCGCAGGCGCTCGGCGTGTCGCGCACGCTGGTGTGGCAGGCGGTGCACGCGATCGAGTCGGAATTTGGACTGACCGTGTACAGCGTGCGCGGCCAGGGCTACAAGCTGGCCGATTCGCTCGAATGGCTCGACGTCGGCGCGATCCGCGACGGCCTCGCCGACGGCGCGGCCGATACCTATGCGCTGGCGCTCGCCGACCGCATCGATTCCACCAATACCCATCTGATGCAGCGCGCCGCCGCCGGCGCGCCGCACGGCATCGTGCTCGGCGCCGAATGGCAGAGCGCCGGGCGCGGCCGGCTCGGCCGGCGCTGGCAGATGCGGCTCGGCGGCGGGCTGGCGTTTTCGCTCTTGTGGCGCTTCGACAGCGGTCTGGCGGCCTTGTCCGGCCTGTCGCTGGCGGTCGGCGTCGCGATCGTGCGGGTGCTGGCGCGCCACGGCGCGCCGGTGGCGCTCAAGTGGCCCAACGATGTGCTGCTCGACGGCAGGAAGCTCGCCGGCATCCTGATCGAGCTGTCCGGCGATGCGCTCGGCCCGGCCGCGGTGGTGATCGGCATCGGCCTGAACCTGGCGAGCCCGGGCGACGTCGGCCAGCCGGTGGCGGGGCTCGCCGACGCCGGCATCCACGTCGGCCGAAACCGGCTGCTCGCCGAGCTGCTTAACGAATTGCACGCGGTGCTGAGCCAGTTCGCCCACGACGGCTTCGCCGCGTTCCGCGACGAGTGGCTGGCGTACAGTGCGCACCGCGACGCGCCGGTGACCTTGCGCTTCAGCCACGGCGAGCCGGTCGACGGCGTCGCGCGCGGCGTCGACGACAAGGGCGCGCTCTTGGTCGATACCGCAGCCGGCAGCCAAGTGTTCCACGTCGGCGAAGTCAGCCTGCGAGCGCGCGCATGAAGCTGTTGATCGACGCCGGCAATACCCGGGTGAAGTGGGCGCTGACCGACGGCGCGACGCTGTATGAGGAGGGCGTGGTCACGCACGACTTCGCGCACGAGCTGGCCGAGCGCTGGAGCGGCCTCGCACTCGATGCCGCCTGGGGCGCGTCGGTGGCGCGCCCGGCGATCCGCGACGCGGTCGAGGCGGCCTGCCCGGTGCCGGTGCAATGGATGAAGAGCGAGCGCCAGCGCGGCGGGGTCACCAACCATTACCGCAACATCGCCGAGCAGGGCGTCGACCGCTGGCTGGCGGTGCTGGCGGCGCGCGAGCGGCTGCCCGGCCAGGACCTGCTGCTCGCGTCGGCCGGCACCGCGCTGACTATCGAGGCGCTGACCGCCGAGGGCGATTACCTCGGCGGGCTGATCCTGCCCGGCTTCGCGCTGATGCTCAAAAGCCTGGCCGCCGGCACCGCGCAGCTCGACCGCCTGGCCGGCCAGTGGCAGCCGTTCCCGCAGGCGACGCCGGACGCGCTCGCCAGCGGCGCGCTCGATGCGATGGCCGGGGCGATCGACCGACTGCGGCAGCGCCTGTCCGTGCATACCGGCCGGGAGCCGGCCACGGTGGTGCTGACCGGCGGGGACGCATTGCGATTGTCATCGTTGCTCGCGCCACCCTGCCTGATCATGGATAATCTTGTCATACACGGTTTGTTGAAGGTGGCGAACGAAGCATGAAGTGGTTCTTTGCGATAGTGCTGGTGCTGAACCTGCTGGTATTCGGTTACAGCAACCTCAAGGCGCGCGTGCCGGTCGACCTGCACGCGCAGGAAGTGAACGCCAAGCAGATCAAGCTGCTGCCGGCCGACTGGACGCCGCCGGCGGTGGCGAGCGCCGCGGTCGCCGAAGCGTCGGCGCCGGCGGGCACCACCGCGCTGCCGGCCGGGCTGGACGCGGCAACGGTCGCCGCCGCCAAACCGGCGGCGCCGGCACCGGTGACCAAGTTGGCCGAAACCAAGCCTGCCGACACGAAGGTTGCCGAAGCCAAACCAGTCGTACCGGTGGCTCCCCCGGCGCATGCGAAGCCGGAGACCAAGCCGATCGCGGCGCAGCCGACAGCCGCCGCGGCCCCGGCCCCGGCCAAAGTCGCGACCCAGTGCTACCGCTGGGGCACGCTGAACGGCACGCTGCTGGCGCGGGTGAAGGGCGGGCTGCCGGGGCTGAAGCTGAGCGCCGCGCAGTGGCGCGCCGAATCGCAACAGACGCCGACCAAGAACAGCAAGTACTGGGTGTTCCTCCCGGCGCTCGCCACCACGGCGGAAACCCGCACGCTGGCGGCCGAGCTGAAGGACAAAGGCTTCGACAACTACCCGGTGCAGAACGACGGCGAGTTCAAGGGCACGCTGTCGCTCGGCCTGTTCGCCAACGAGACCGGCGCCAACACGCTGCTCGCCAAGCTGAAGGCGGCCGGCTTCGCCGACGCCAAGGTGCAGCCGCGCGGCAAGGGCACGACGCAGACCGTGCTGCACTTCAAGGATCTGGATGCCGCCCAGTCCGAACGGCTGGTAGCGCTGCAGCGCCGCCTGACCCCGGGGGTTGCGGTAGAGGGCGCCGCCTGCGCGGGCTGAGGCTCAGCCCGATACGTTCCTCGACGGCGGCTTCGGCCGCCGTTTTCGTTGGGGGTCTGGAGTGTAGACAGCCGTCGGCGGGTTTCCCCGCCGGCTTTTTTATCGCTGTTCGGCCAACCTTGCCGTTGGTGCCGGGCGGGCGCCGCGCACTAGCCACAGATTGGTGCCGACGATCAGCAGCATGCCGAGCCACTGCAGCGGCGCGAGCCTATGGCCGTACGCCAGGTAGTCGACCAGGATCGCCACCACCGGGTAGACGAAGCCGAGCGCGCCGATCAGGTGGGTGGGCAGGCGGCGGAACGCCGAGTACATCAGCACGTACATCAGGCAGGTGTGCACCAGGCCCAGCACGGCGAGATCGCCCCAGTGCGGCCCGGTCCGGAACGCCGCGGTGCGGTTGAGCAGCGGCCAGAGCAGCGCGACGCCGACCAGTGTCTGCAGGCAGGCGATCAAGTGCGGCGGGATGCCCGGCGGCAGGCGCTTGGTGATGAGGGTGGCGATCGCGTAGAGCAGCGCCGCGCCGAGCGCCAGCGCGCTGCCGAGCAAGAGTCGGGCGCTAGGCAGACCGGTGTTAAGGCTGGGCAGCACGATTAGCAGCAGGCCGGCGAACGCCAGGCCCAGCGCCAGCCAGTGACGCCGGCTCAGCGTCTCGCCGAGGAAGGCGCCGCCGAGCAGCATCAGCAGGAACGGCTGGGTGTGGTAGAGCACCGTGGCGATGCCGATCGACGCGTAGCGGTAGGCGTTGAACAGCAGCGCCCAGTTGCCGAGCAGCGCCACGCCGCCGAGCAGGCACCAGGCGAGAGCCGCGCGGTCGAACGGCCAGGGCGACCACAGTCCGCGCAAGTAACCGTACAGCGCCAGGCCCACGCTGCCGAACAGGCAGCGGAAGAACACCACGTTCCAGACCGGCTGGCCGGAGGTGAGCACGAAATAGCCGATGGTACCGGACAGGATCATCGCGACCAGCATCTCGGCGACGCCGCGGCGTTGGGGAAGGGATGGATTCATCACGGGCTCCGGGCGGGATTGAGATGCCCACTAGTCTAGAAGGCTGTCCCGGTCTATTTAATGCGTGTTGCAAGACGAATTGCTTCTGCTACCTTTAAATGGTCGATATTTTTGCCGATTGGCCTTGTTTTGATGGACTGGATCGATAGGCAGCTGGTGGCCCAGCTGCAAGACGACGCGCGGCTAAGCCTCGCCGAGCTGGCGCGGCGCTTGAAGATGGCCGGGCCGAGCGTGTCGGAGCGGCTGAAACGGCTGGAGGAATCGGGCGCGATCGCCGGCTACGTGCCGCAGCTGGATTTGACGCAATGGGGCTACTCGCTGACCGCGATTGTGCGGATGCGGCCGCTGCCTGGCCAGTTGAAGGTGCTGGAGCGGCAGCTGGTGGCGACGCCGCAGATCACCGAGTGCGACAAGGTCACCGGCGAGGACTGCTTCATCGCCCGGCTGGTGTTGAAGGACATCGGCCAGCTCGACGAAATCCTCGACGGCTTCGCCGAGCTGGCGTCGACCTCGACCGCGATCGTCAAGGCCTCGCCGGTGCCGCGGCGCTTGCCACCGCTCGAGCCGCCGGGCTGAGTCCGGCCAAGGCCGTCAGCAAGAAGGACCCTCATGAGCTTCCAGGACCATTACTCCGCCTACGCCGCCGACTACGCCCGCTACCGCCCCGACTACCCGGCCGAGCTGTTCGCCTGGCTGGCAGGCCAGGCGCCGGCGCATGAGCTGGCGCTCGACGTCGCCACCGGCAACGGCCAGGCGGCGAGGGGGCTCGCCGGTTTTTTTGACCGGGTGCGCGCCAGCGACGCGAGCGCGGCGCAGTTGGCCGAAGCGCCGGCCGATCCGCGCATCGCCTACGTCTGCGAGCCGGCCGAGCACTGTGCACTGCCCGACGCCAGCGTCGACCTGATCGCGGTGGCGCAGGCCTTGCACTGGTTCGATCAGCCGCACTTCTTCGCCGAGGTGCACCGGCTGTTGAAGCCGGGCGGCGTGCTGGCGGTGTGGCATTACCCGCGGCTGACGGTCGACGGTGAACTTGGGCGCTGCCTCGACGAGTTCCATACGGCGGTCGCGCCGTACTGGCCGCCGGAGCGCAAGCTGGTCGAGCAGGGCTACGACGCGGTCGGCTGGCCGTTTGCCGCCGAGCCAGTGCCGGCGTTTTTCCTCGACAAGCGCTGGAGCCGCGACGAGCTGCTCGGTTACCTCGGTTCCTGGTCGTCGACCCACCGCGCCGCCATTGCCACCGGCCACGACCCGCTCGCCGACTACGCGGCGCGTTTCGCGGCGGCGTGGGGTGACGAGCCGATGCGGCTGTTCCGCTGGCCGCTGCGGCTCTACCTCGGCCGTCAACCGGCTTGAGGTGCCGGCCGCGCGGCGGCGCAGGCTTGCCCTTCGCCGCCGCCCGCGGCACACTTCAGGTTCCGCGCCAATCGGGCGCGGCAGCCTTAACCCGTCGGCTTGAGATGGACGGGAATCGTCGGACGCCGCTGCCCGGCCCGGCGTGCTCTCTATCGGAGAGTTTCCACAATGTCGCAGACCATTCACGGTGACGGCGCGATTCGCCGCACCATCCACTACGGTTCCTCGATCGAGAACACTTACGCCGGCGTGCTGTCGTTCATGCGCCGCAACTACACCCGCGACCTGACCGGCGTCGACGTGGTGGTGTCGGGCATTCCGCTCGATCTCTCCACCACCTTCCGCTCCGGCGCGCGGCAGGGCCCGGCCGCGGTGCGCGCCGCCAGCGTGCAGTTGGCCGAACTGAAGCCGTTCCCGTGGGGCTTCGATCCGTTTGACGACCTGGCGGTGATCGATTACGGCGATTGCTGGTTCGATGCGCACAACCCGCTCACCATCAAGCCGGCGATCATCGAGCACGCCCGCACCATCCTCGCCTCCGGCGCCAAGATGCTGACCTTCGGCGGCGACCACTTCATCACCTACCCGCTGTTGATCGCGCACGCCGAGAAGTACGGCAAGCCGCTGGCGCTGCTGCACTTCGACGCGCACAGCGACACCTGGGTCGACGACGAGCCGGACTCGCTGAACCACGGCACGATGTTCTACAAGGCGGTGAAGGACGGCCTGGTCGACCCGGCGCGCTCGGCGCAGGTCGGCATCCGCACCTTCAACGACGACTTCATGGGCATCGACATCGTCGACGCGCCGTGGGTGCACAACAACGGCGTCGAGGCCACCATTTCGCGCATCAAGCAGCGCATCGGCGATGCGCCGGTCTACCTGACCTTCGACATCGACTGTCTGGACCCGGCGTTCGCGCCCGGCACCGGCACCCCGGTGCCGGGCGGCCTGACCACCGCGCAGGCGTTGCAGATCGTCCGCCAACTGGGCGACCTGAACATCGTCGGCATGGACGTGGTCGAAGTAGCGCCGAGCTACGACCAGAGCGAAATCACCGCGCTCGCCGCCGCGCACCTGGCCTGTGACATGCTGTGCCTGATGCGCAATCGTAAGCTGGCCGGCAAGCTGTAACGTTCGGCCAACCAGGCCCGCCGCCAACGCCACTGCATCGCAGTGGCGTTGTTTTTTGTACCATTCAGGCAGGACATTGCCGGTAATCGACATGAACAGACCGCATCGACTCGGGCTCGCGGCCGTGCTGCTCGTCGCGCTGGTGTTGCCGGCGCGCGCGGCGCCGCAGCTGTTGCAGGGCCAGATCGGCACGGCGGCGGTGGTGATGGAGCTCAACGTCGCCCGGGACGGCAAGGCCGACGGGCGCTACTTCTATCGCAAGGTCCACCGCGACATCGCGCTCGACGGCCAGCGCGGCACCGACGGCAGCGTCGCGCTCGGCGAGAACCTCGGCTACGACGAGGTGCGCACCGACCTGACCTTGCACCCGGACGGCAAGGGCGGCTGGCGCGGCCAGTGGCAGGGCAAGAAGGGCGCGGCGCAGCCGGTGACGCTCAGCCCCTTGCCGCCGGCGACGCTGCCGACCAGCGACATCGCCTCGTTGGCCCGCCTGCGTCAGCAGCATCCGTACGAGTTCGCCCGGCTCGCCGACCTGTCGCTGCGGCAGGGCAAGCTGCAGCGCTTCGGCAACTACACGCTGCGCTGGTGGCAGGAGCCGATCAGCAAGGTGAGCCTCTTCCGGCTGGTCGACGGCTACCCGGCGCCGGTGCAGGAGCGGGTCAACCGGGTGCTGGAGAGCCGGCAGTGGGAGGAGGTGAACGGCTACTTCGGCTGCGCGCTCGGCGGCGAGCGCCGCGGCGGCTTCGACTACGAGCAGACCGTCACGCCGCGCTTCTTCAACGACCGGGTGCTCAGCGCCAGCGTGTTCACCAGCTACGACTGCGGCGGCGCGCACCCGGACTTCGGCGACCAGCCGATCAATCTCGACGTGCAGAGCGGTCGCGAGCTGCAGCTCGAGGACGTGCTGTGGCTGGGGCAGGGCAAGCCAGCCATCCCGCGCGACGCCGACGGCTACCCGCAGAACTACGACTACCAGAACAAGGTGCTCGGCCCGTGGCTGGCGAAGACGCTGCGCCAGCTGTACCCGAAACAGGTGGTGCCGAAGGACAAGGACGACGCCTGCGACTACCGCGACGCCGGGCTGTGGGCGCTGCCGAGCTGGTATCTGCTGCCGCAGGGCCTGTACGTCGGGCCGTCGTTCCCGCGCGTGGCGCGCGCCTGCGAATATCCGGAATGGTCGGTGCTGCCGTGGAAGCTGGTCAAGCAGCATCGGGGTGATCCCAGCCTGTTGCTGCCCTGAGAACCCGCCCTCAACGCTACCGCGCGGGCGTGATCTCGGCTTGGGCGGCCGGGGTGCGACTCTATCGCTGGGCGTATCGCAGATACGCACTTCGCTCAGCGATCAGGAATCCGCGTGTACGCCAGTACCTTCCGCTCCTGTGCTCAGTCCGCCCCGAGCCGACGCCCGCTCGCTACGCTTTGCGGACTGGTTCTGGAAAGTGGGATAGCTGATACAAGCTTGGCCGAACCCGGTGGCAGGGTGGTTCGGCCAACTGCGGTAGGCGCCCGCGACGGGGGGGCAGCGAAACGCCCGGCGCAAGGCCGGGCGTGGGTGAGCGTGTCGGCGCTATTCAGGCGAGCAGCGGCGGCGCCACCACCAGCAGCATCAGCAGCAGGATTTCGCAGACCTCGATGCCGGCGCCGAGGCAGTCGCCGCTCATGCCGCCGAGCCGGCGACGCAAAAAACCCCACCAGACGAGCCCCGCGGCCGGGGCGACGAGCAGCGCCGGCACGAGCCAGGCCGACAGCGCGACGAGCAGCAGCAGGTTCGCGCCGAACGACGGCCAGTGCGGCTGCCAGCCGAAGCGCTCGCCGCTGCCGCCGGCCAAGGGCGGCAGCGTCGCCGACCAGGCCACCGCGAACAGCCGTGCCCACGCCGGCACCAACAGCAGGCCCACGAGGTGGGCCGAAGACTTGGCGACCAGCATCAGCAGCACCAGCTTGGCGAGCACCGCCAACAGCAGCGCCAGCGCGCCGAAGCTGCCCAGGTGCGGATCTTTCAGCACCGCGTGGAAGCGTTCCGGGCTGCGATGCGCGGCGCCGAGCGCGTCGGCGAGGTCGCCGAGGCCGTCCAGATGCAGCCCGCCGGTCACCCACACCCAGGTGAAGAGCGCCAGCAGTGCAGCGAGCCACGGGTCGACCCGGGCACCGGCCAGCGCGGCGAGCGTCAAGAGCGCGCCGACCAGTAGCCCGACCACGGCGAACCAGCGCGCGCTGCACGCCAGCCAGGTCGGGTGGAATTCCGCCAGCTGCGGCGTCGGCAGCCGGGTCAGGAACTGCAGCGCCAGGATCAGGCCGGCCAGGCGCGGGGGTGGGGCGGGGACCGGTTCAGGCATCCGGCAGCTCCAGCCGCACCAGGTAGGCCGGGTGGCCATCGAGCAGCGACAGCTGGGCGAAGCCGCCGCGCTGCACCGTCATCAGCCGCGCCACCGCGAAGCTGGTGTGCAGCAGCTCGGCGAGCAGCACGCTGATCACCCCGCCGTGCGTCACCAGCACGCGGTGGCTGCCGCGGCTCTCGGCGATCCAGTCGGCGAAGCCGGCCAGCACCCGCTCGCGGAACGCGGCGAAGCTCTCGCCGCCGGGCGGGGTGAGCCGGCCGGCGGCCATCTCGCTGTACCAGTCCGGATGGCGCGCCGACAGCTGATCGGTCGGCTCTCCCTCCCAGTCGCCGAAGTCGCACTCGGCGAAGCGCGGATCGACCTTTAGCGGCACGCCGCGTGCCAGCGACTGCTCGACTGCGAACGGCCGGCAGCGCAGCCGCGGCGAGCTGGCGATGCTCTGCACCGGGATCGCCGCGATGCGCTGCCAGCTGCTCGCCATCTGCCGCTCGCCCTGGCGGGTCAGCGGCAGCTCGGTGCGGCCGATCAGCCGGCCGCGTGCGGCGATGTCGCCGTGGCGCAGCAGGGTCAGGGTGAACGCCTTCATGCCGGCTTGTCGGACACGCCCGCTTCGGCGAAGGTCGCCATGCCGGCGTGCAATTCCAGCGCCAGCCGCAGCAGCGGCAGGCACAGCGCCGCGCCGGAGCCCTCGCCGAGGCGCAGCCCCAGGTCGAGCAACGGCTCGAGCTGCAGCGCGGTCAGCGCCAGGCCGTGGCCGTTTTCCTGCGAGCGGTGGCTGGCCAGCAGCCAGTCGCGCAGTCCCGGCTCGATCGCGACGCCGGCCAGCGCCGCGGCGCTGGCGATGAAGCCGTCGACCAGGCTCGGCACCCGTTGGCGCGCGCCTTCCAGGTAGAAACCGGCGATCGCGGCGATTTCCAGCCCGCCCAGTTCGGCCAAGGTGCCGACGCCGTCGAGTTCCAGCCCGGCCACCCGGTTCAGCGCCCGGCCGACCACCTGCTGCTTCAGCTGCAGCGTGGCATCGTCGATGCCGGTGCCGCGGCCGACGATCACGTCCGGCGCGATGCCGGTCAGCCGGCAGATCAGCGCCGCCGACGGGGTGGTGTTGCCGATGCCCATGTCGCCGGCGATCAGCAGGTTGGCGCCGGCCGCGATCGCGCGCCGCGCCGCGGCGGCGCCGGCTTCCAGCGCCGCCTCCACCTCGGCCCGGCTCAGCGCCGCCTCGCGCGCCAGGTTGCGGCTGCCCGCGCGCACCTTGGCGTGCACGATCGGCAACGCGGACAGGTCGACCGCCACGCCGACGTCGACCACCTCGAGCCGCGCGCCGGTGCCCTTCGCCAGCACATTGATCGCCGCACCGCCGGCGACGAAGTTCTTCACCATCTCGCCGGTGACCACCGACGGGTAGGCCGACACGCCCTCGGCGCAGACGCCGTGGTCGGCGGCGAACACCGCGATCGCCGGTGCGAGCGGCGCCGGCACCGCGCGGCCCTGCCAGGCGGCGAAGCGGCAGGCGATGTCCTCGAGGCGGCCGAGGCTGCCGGCGGGTTTGGTCAGGATGGCCTGGCGCGCCAGCGCGGCGTCCAGGGCGACGGAATCGGGGAGGGGAAGGGTCGTGTTCATGGCTGACGACCTTACCGTCCGCGCGTCGGGCCGGCAAGCGTGGCAAGCGGGGTTTTTCTTGCCGTCGAGCGATGGGCGGGTGGCGCACTGCGCTATAATCCGCGCCTCGCAGGTGCCCGGCATGACCGGGTGAAACGGGAAGCCGGTGCAAGACCGGCGCTGCCCCCGCAACGGTAAGGCCTGGCTCGTCACGAGCCGAAGCGACGCCGACGCCACTGTCCGCCACAGGACGGGAAGGCGCGTCGCCGACAGGCCAAGCCCGGAGACCGGCCTGCACCGGGCGCCCGATCAGGGAAGAGGCGTCCGTTTGCCTGGAGTATCGCGGGGAGCGATCGACCGATTTCGTTCAATGGGCGTCAGACCCAGTCGTAGCAACGCGCCTCGGCGCGCACCTCTCTCGCACTCCTTTTTCGTCCGCATCCAGAACGAAGGAGTGGTTTCTTGACTACTGCAACTCAACACCCGCTGGCGCTGGCTGTCGCGCTGGCGTTGTCCACCAGTTTGGCGCACGCCGCGGACCTGCCCGAATACCGTGGCGCCGACGTGGTCGTTACCGCCACCCGGCAGGCGCAGCCGCTCGCGAAGACACTGTCCGACGTGACGGTGATCGACCGCGATACGATCGAGCAGGCCGGCGCCGACTCGCTCGCCACCTTGCTGGCGCGCCAGCCGGGCGTACAGGTCAGCAACAACGGCGGCGCCGGCAAGACCACCGACGTGTTCCTCCGCGGCGCCAACAGCAAACAGACGCTGGTGTTGGTCGACGGCGTGCGCATCGTCTCGGCGACGGCGGGGACCACCTCGATCCAGAGCATCCCGCTCGAGCAGATCGACCATATCGAGATCGTGCGCGGCCCGGCGTCCAGCCTGTACGGTGCCGACGCGATCGGCGGCGTGATCCAGATCTTCACCAAGAAGGGCGAGGGCCCGGCGCGCTTCACCGCCAACCTCGGCGTCGGCGACCGCGGCACCCTGCAGGCCGGCGTCGGCGTGTCGGGCAAGACCGGCAACACCGCCTACGCGCTCAATATGTCGCAGGACCAGACCCGTGGCTTCTCAGCGACCAACGCCAACAATCCCAGCTTCAACCCGGACCGCGACGGCGATCAGAACACCGCCTATTCGGCCAACCTTACCCAGACCTGGGCGCCGGGCCAAGACCTGACGCTGAGGCTGTTTCAGAGCTTCGATCGCAGCGACTTCGACAACTTCGGCAACACCGACCCGAACCTGCAGGACGTCGTCAAGACGCGCCTGACCGGCCAGAGCGTCGAGTCGAAGAACGCGCTGACCGACGCCTGGACCAGCACGCTGCGCTACGCGCGCAGCCAGGACCGCTCGGAGACCTTCCTCGGCGGCAACTTCGCCCAGCACGACAGCCTGTTCACCACCACGCAGGACGACTGGCTGTGGCAGAACGACATCAAGATCGGTGTCGGCAGCTTCCTCGCCGGCGCGTCGTACACCCGGCAGAAGGTCGAGTCGAGCCAGCCACTCGACAGGACCTCGCGCGACGTGAGGGCGGCGTTCGCCGGCTACCAGGGCGAGTTCGGCCGCAATCTGCTGCAGGCGAGCGTGCGCCACGACGACGACTCGCAGTTCGGCGGCAAGACCACCGGCCAGGCCAGCTACGGCTTCCGCCTCGACGGCGGCTGGCTGCTGCGTGCCGGCTACGGCACCGGCTTCAAGGCGCCGACCTTCAACGACCTGTACTTCCCGTTCGTCAGCTTCGCGCCATTCCCCGGCTCGTACAGCGGCAACCCGAACCTGAGGCCGGAGACCTCGCACAACGGCGAGATCGAGGCGCGCTGGACCGGGCAAGGCAGCCATGCCTCGCTGGTGGCGTTCCGCAACCGCATCGACAACCTGATTGATCTTGTTAAGGACGGCGCGGGCAATATCACCAGTGTCAACGTCAACCGTGCCAATATCGACGGCGTGACGTTGACCGCCGGCACCTCGGCCTGGTTCGGCATCGACCTGAACGGCACCGCCACCTTCCAGAACCCGGAAAACCTCGAGACCGGCAAGTGGCTGGAGCGCCGCGCCCGCCAGACCGCGTCGATCAGCGCCAGCCATGCGTTCGGCCCGCTGACGCTCGGTGCCGAATGGCAGGCGGTCGGCCGCCGCTTCGACGATCCGAGCAACACCGTGCCGCTGCACGGCTACGCGGTGGCCAACCTGTTCGCCGACTACGAAGTGACGCGCGACTGGTCGCTGAACGCCCGGATCAACAATGTCGCCAATCGCGACTACGAGCTGGTGCGCGGCTATAACACCGGTGGCCTCGGCTGGTTCCTCGGCGTGCGCTACGCGCCGAAGTAAGCGTCGTTGTACTCGACAGCAGGGCCGCGTGGGAGGCCCTGTGCCAATCTGGAGACAAAGCACATGATCGAGCTGATCAGCGGCGGCGCCCGCTCGGGCAAGAGCCGTCACGCCGAGGAGAGGGCCTTGGCGCACGCCGGGCCGGTCGGCTACGTCGCCACCGCCGAAGTGCGTGACGACGCCGAGTTCGCCGCACGCATTGAACATCACCGCGCACGCCGTCCGGCGTCTTGGCCGCTGTACGAGGCGGGTCAAACCTTGGCTGAAACGCTGACCCGCGCGGCGCGACCGGATGGGCTGCTGCTGATCGACTGCCTGGGGATGTGGCTGATGCGCTTCTTCGGTGCAGCCGGCTTCGACGCGGCGGCATTTGCCGAACAGCGGGCCGCGCTGCTGGAGAGCCTGCCGACCTTGCCCGGTGACGTGGTGCTGGTCAGCAACGAGATCGGCTGGGGCGTGGTGGCGATCGACGCCGAGACGCGCCGCTTCGTCGACGAACTGGGCCGGCTCAACCAGGACGTGGCGGCGCTCGCCCGCCGCGTCACGCTGGTCGCCTGCGGCCTGCCGCTGCATTTGAAGGGGCAACGATGAGCGGGCTTCGGTGTTGGCTGACACTGACGCTGCTGTTGGCGCCGCTGGCGCAGGCGGCGGTCAGCGTGCGCGACGCGGTCGGCAGCACGCTGACGCTGGCCCGGCCGGCCGAGCGGGTGGTGGCGCTGGTGCCGCACGCGGTCGAGATGCTGTACGCCGCCGGCGCCGGCCCCCAGCTGGTCGCCACCGTCAACTACGCCGATTTCCCGCCCGAGGCGAAACGGCTGCCGCGCGTCGGCGGCTACACCGGGGTCAGCCTGGAGGCGGTGCTGCGCCAGAAGCCCGACCTGGTGATCGCGTGGGCCGATGGCACCGCGCCGCGCGACGTCGCCCGGCTACGTTCGCTGGGCATCCCGGTGTACGTGTCGCGGCCCTTGCAGCTCGACGACGTGGCGCGCGAGCTGACGGCGCTCGGCACGCTGACCGGCCACGCCGCGACCGCGGGCGAGGCGGCGACGCGCTACCGGGCGCAGCTCGCCGCGCTCAAGGCGCGCTACGCCGGCCGGCCGGCGCTGTCGGTGTTCCTGCAGGTGAGCGAGCAGCCGCTCTACACCGTCAGCGACAAGAGCTTCGTCGGCCAGCTGGTGCGCCTGTGCGGCGGGGTGAACGTGTTCGGCGCCGAGCCGCAGCCGGCACCGCAGGTCAGCGTGGAGGCGGTGATCAAGGCGCGGCCGCAGGTGCTGCTGTCCACCGGCGCGCTCGAAGCGCTCTCGCACTGGCGGCGCTGGGCGGCGATCCCGGCGGTGCAGCGCGATGCGCTCTATGCCTTGCCCGCCGATCTGGTCAGCCGCCCCGGGCCGCGGCTGGTCGACGGGGCTGAGGCGGTCTGCCGCACCCTCGACGGCGCGCGGGTGCGACTCGGTTTGACGCCCGGTTAAGGCTTGGCTATTCTCGCCGCCATGGAAACCGAACTTGAGTATCTGGAATCCCGCGTCGCCGCGCTGATCGATCGGCTGACCGAGGTCCACGACCAGAACACCCGGCTGGCCGAGGCGCTGGCGCAGGCGTTGAAGGAAAACGCCGAGCTGACGTTCCGGCTGGAAGACACCAAGTTCAAGGTGGCGGCGCTGATCGAGCGGCTGCCCAGACAGGAGGACGAGGCATGAGCAATCTGGTTCAGGTCGAAGTCTCGCTGATGGGCCGCACCTTCACCATCGCCACCCCGCCGGAAGAGCGCGATACGCTGCTCGAGGCGGTGCGGCTGCTCGGTGAAAAGGTCGAGGCGATCCAGGGTCAGGGCCGCATCGTCGACGCCGACAAGATCGCGATCATGGCGGCGCTGAACATCGCGCACGACCTGTTGAAAACAAAAGTCGGCGATGGCTTGGAGATGGCGGCGTTCCAGCGTAAAATACGTTCCATGGGCGAAGCGGCCGACGAGGCGCTTCGTTCGAGCCAGCAGGCCTTGTTTTAAGCTGGCCACCGACTAGGTTTAAATCTCCCTGCGGTGCACGTGAAGGCGCATAAATTCCTTTGAACCAATATGTTCGCTTTGGCACTAGCCTCTGAGGATGTGGGTGAGTCGCGTCCCTTGTGGGTGCGCCCGATACATCCGGCCGGTCGCCTCCCTGATGTCTAGGGTTCAAGCGAATTTTGCCCGAACGACACTCGCGGGGAGACCCCGCACCAAGCCACCGTGTAAACACGGTGGCTTTTTTACATGCCGCTTTCGCGCTATCGTCCGGTCATGACTACCGACAAGTTTGCCCTGCGCCGCGAGTTGCGGCGCGCCCGCGCCCGGCTCGCGCCGGGCTACCGCCACGCCGCCGCCCATGCGGTGGCGCGCCACGCCGCGCGGCTGACCGGCCGCGGCCGGCGCGTCGGCGCCTACCTCGCCGCCGGGACCGAGCTCGACCTGGAGCCGCTGATGAGCGCGGCGCTGTTTCGCGGCGCCGAGCTGTTCCTGCCGGTGATCCCGATCCGCGCGCGGCGGCTGTGGTTTTCCAAGCTCGGCCCGGATCCCGACGGCTGGTACGTCAATCCGCGCTACCGCATCACCGAGTACGAGGGCCCGATGCTGCGCGCCGAGAAGCTCGACGTGCTGCTGGTGCCGCTGGTCGGCGTCGACGCCGACGGCTACCGGCTCGGCCAGGGCGGAGGCTTCTACGACGCGACGCTGGCGTTCCGGCGCCGCCACCTGCTGGGTCCGCTGGTGGTCGGCGTGGCGTTCGAGTGCCAGCGGGTCGCGGCGGTGCCGCGCGAGCCGTGGGACATCCCGCTCGACGCGCTGGTGACCGAGCGTGGCTTGTTCCGCTTCGGCCGTACCTCTTCCCATTCCGAGCGATCCCGGCAATGAACTATTGGCTGATGAAGTCCGAACCGGACGACCTGTCGATCGACGACCTGGCCGCCGCGCCGGACAAGGCGTTCGAGTGGACCGGCGTGCGCAACTACCAGGCGCGCAACTATATGCGCGACGGCATGCGGGTCGGCGACCTGGCGCTGTTCTGGCATTCCAGTTGCCCGGAGCCGGGGGTGGCGGGGGTGGTGCGCATCGTCGCGGCGGCGCATCCGGACTCGACCCAGTTCGAGCCGGACAGCCCCTACTACGACCCGAAATCGAGCCGCGAGGCACCGCGCTGGCTCGGCGTCGACGTCGCGTACGAGCGCACGCTGCCGCTGATGCCGCCGGCGATGCTGCGCGCGATCCCGGGCCTCGAGGAAATGCAGGTGCTCAAGCGCGGCAACCGACTGTCTATCACCCCGGTGACGCCGGCCGAATGGGCGCTGATCGTCGGGGAGCCGGGCTGATGCTGTCGCTCGGTCTGTTCGGCGTCCTGCTCGGCTGCGGTGTGCTGGCCGGTTTTCTCGCCGGCCTGTTGGGCGTCGGCGGCGGTCTGGTGATCGTGCCGGTGGTGGTATGGGTGCTCGGCGCGGCGGAACTGGGCGGTAACCATGTCCAGCACCTGGCGGTCGGCACCTCGCTGGCGGTGATGGTGTTCACCAGCTTTTCCAGCGTGCGCGCCCACCACAAGAAGGGCGCGGTCGACTGGCGCATCGTGCGCGCGATGGCGCCGGCGATGGTGGTCGGCACCTTCCTCGGCAGCCAGATCGCCGGCTGGCTACCCAGCCACGGCTTGAAGTGGTTCTTCGTGGCGTATGCTTACCTGATCGGCCTACAGATGCTGTTCGACGTCAAGCCGCCGGCGGCACGCGACATGCCCGGCCACGCCGGCCAGTGGGGCGCCGGCACGCTAATCGGCATGGTGTCGAGCTGGGTCGGTATCGGTGGCGGCTCGATGAGCGTGCCGTACATGAGCTGGTGCAATGTGCCGGTGCGCAACGCGATCGCGACCAGCGCCGCGCTGGGCTGGCCGATCGCGGTGTCTGGCGCGCTCGGCTACCTGGTCAGCGGCTGGCAGGTGACGGGGCTGCCGTGGGGTTCGCTCGGTTTCGTCTACCTGCCGGCGACGCTGGCGCTGATGGTGATGACGGTGCTGTTCGCGCCGCTCGGCGCCAGGCTCGCGCACCGGCTGCCGGTGGCGAGGCTGAGGAAGCTGTTCGCGCTGCTGATGCTGGTGATGGCGAGCGAGATGCTCTGGTCCTTGCTGCGCTGAGCGGGAAATGCCCAGCTCCTGTTTAAGCTCAACATAAGTCGGGTCGGCTTAGGCTATGTATCGTGAACGCGCCCGGCCAACGGCCGCGTCCCCCGATTCGTTGCCCGAGGAGCCCCGCTATGAACCGAACCGTTTTCCCCGCTTCCGACCGGGCCCGTCCGGCGCTGCGCGTGCTGCACTGGCTGATGGCGCTGGCGATCGGCTGTGCCTGGACGTTCATCTATTCGAAGGGTTTCTTTGCCAAGGGCACGCCGGAGCGCGGTTTCCTGTCGGCCGCGCACATCTTTGTCGGCCTGTCGGTGCTGGCGCTGCTCCTGCCGCGGCTGCTGGTGCGGCTGGTGTCGCCGCTGCCGGCGATTCGGCCGATCCCGCCGCGCTGGCAGGAGCGCCTCACCAGCCTGATGCACCTGGCGCTCTACGCCGCGATGCTGGCGCTGCCGCTGCTCGGCATCCTGTTCATCCAGGCCGGCGGCAAGGCCGTGAGTTTTCTCGGCTGGACGCTGCCGACGCTGATCGGCACCGACAAGGCGCTGTCGGCCAGCATCAAGGACGTGCACGAGACGCTCGGCCTCGCGCTGTTGTATCTGGTGATCGCGCACGCCGGCGCCGCGCTGTGGCACCACCTGTTCCAGAGGGACAACACCTTGCGACGGATGCTGTAAAGCGAACCCTGGCGGCTATTTCCGGTCTGTCAGCGGGTCCTCACGCGAAAGGAAATCCATGGTCCGACTGCACCGAACCACCGCCGCAGTGATCCGCGCCACGCTGGCGCTGCCGGCGTGCGCCTACACCGACGAGGGCCGCCTTCCCTATGTCGGCCAGCCCGGCCAGCTGCCGGTCGAGGTGGTGACCGGTTTCGTGAGGAACCGGCTCGGCGAGGACGGCCGCTTCGAATACCGCACACTGACCATCGAGCAGCACAGCGCGCCGGAGGCGTTCGACCGCGCCGACGTCACGGTGATCCGCGAAGGCTTGATGGACGACAGCGTGAAGGGCGTGCGTCAGCGGCTGCAGTTGCACCGCAACGGGCAGGGGCTGTGGCAGATCGACACGGTCCGCGAGGACTTCTCCTGCTACCGCGGCCGCCAGGGCTGGGGGGTGAAGGTCTGCGCCTGAGCGGGATCCCGGCTTCCCGGTGCTGATTTTTCCCACAAGAGCTTGGCCGAACGGCGTTCGGCCAAGCTCTTGTGTTTGCAGCACCCAAGAACGGGCAGGGCGTGCTCCGGGTCTACCAGTGCGGCGCTGTCTCGCCGGGATGGTAGAGGTGGCCCCACTGCCGCGGCAGATGGTTGTTGAGCCCCTTGCTGAACAGGAACTGGTGGATGTCGAGGTCGGCCGAGCGGAAGCTGGCCGCCGAGCCCTTCAGGTACAGCGTCCACATCCGGATGAAGCGCTCGTCGAACAGCGCGCGGACCGCGTCGTGCTCGCCGTTGAAGCGCTCCAGCCAGTGTTCCAGCGTGCGCGCGTAGTGCAGGCGCAGGCTCTCGGCGTGCAACAGATGCAGGTCGTGGCCGGCCAGCTGATTGACGATATTTGCCAGCGACGGGATCTGGCCGCCCGGGAAGATGTACTTGTCGACCCAGGGATTGGTCGGCTCGTCGTGCAGCGCGGTGATCGAGTGCAACAGCATCAAACCGCCCGGCTCCAGGCTGTCGACCGCGCGGTCGAAGAAGTCGGTGTAGTGGGCGCGGCCGACGTGTTCGAACATGCCGACGCTGACGATGCGGTCGAAGCGCTCGACGTTGCCGTCGAGGTCGAGATAGTCCATCAGGCGGATTTCCACCTTGTCGGACAGGCCGCGCTCGGCGACGCGGATCCGTGCGCCGGCCGCCTGCTCCTCGGACAGCGTCAGGCCGACCACCCGTGCGCCGCGTTCGGCGGCGGCGATCGCCAGTTGGCCCCAGCCGCAGCCGATGTCCAAGAGCCGCATCCCCGCTGTGACGCCGAGCTTGTCGAGGCACAGCGCGACCTTGTTCAACTGTGCCTGTTCGAGCGAGTCGTCGGGGTGGCGGAAGAATGCGCACGAGTAACACATCGTGTCGTCGAGCCACAGCCGGTAGAAGGCGTTGCCGAGATCGTAATGGTGGGCGATGTTGTCCTTCTGGTGGCGCTTGAGGCGGCCGAGCGTGCCGCCGACACGCTGCAGGGTGCGGCCGACCGCGTCCGGAATCAGCCGCGTCTTGTTGGCTTCGATCAGCCTGAACAGCGCGTTCCAGTCGCCATCGATGTCGTAGACGCCGTCGCTATAACACTCGCCGAGATAGATCAGCGGGTTTTCCAAATGCAGCGGGGGTTCGCGGTGAAAGCGCAGCGTGAAGGCGGTTTCCGAACCGTCGCCGTAGCGGCGGTCTTCGCCGTCCCAGTAGTGGATCTGGAAGGTTTCCCCTTGTAACGAGCCAAACAGGGTATGCAATGCCGTTTTGAAGAGCATGGTGAACATCCTTTCTGACGTTACTAGTTGGTCGATTATGACGATAGCGGCATGGCGCCGTCAGCAATGCGGCTCCCGAAATTGTATTTAAGTCGCTTTTCACGCAGTTGACATGGCCGCTTGCAACACGGCCCGGCGTCCCGTCGGGCGCCGTTTGCCGATATAATCGCCCCAATGATTTGAATTTCCTGAATAACTGCCGGATTCGGACATGCACGAACACTACTCCCCGCGCGAGGTGGAAACCGCCGCGCAAGCGTACTGGACCAAGAACCAGGTCTTCAAAGCCGTCGAGGATGCCAGTCGGCCGAAGTACTACGCGCTGTCGATGTTCCCGTACCCGTCGGGCAAGCTGCACATGGGCCATGTGCGCAACTACACCATCACCGACGTGCTGGCGCGCTTCATGCGCTTCCAGGGCTACAACGTGCTGCAGCCGATGGGCTGGGACGCGTTCGGCCTGCCGGCCGAGAACGCCGCGATGAAGAGCGGCGGCGCGCCGGCGGCCTGGACGTACAACAACATCGACACCATGCGCTCGGTGCTGCAGAGCCTGGGCTTCGCGCTCGACTGGGACCGCGAGATCGCCACCTGCAAGCCCGATTACTACCGCTGGGAGCAGTGGCTGTTCACCCGCCTGTTCGAAAAGGGCGTGATCTACAAGAAGAACGGCGTCGTGAACTGGGACCCGGTCGATCAGACCGTGCTCGCCAACGAGCAGGTGATCGATGGCCGCGGCTGGCGCTCCGGCGCCCTGGTCGAGAAGCGCGAGATCCCGATGTACTACTTCGCGATCACCCAGTACGCCGACGAGCTGCTGGAAAGCCTCGACCAGCTTCCCGGCTGGCCGGAACAGGTCAAGACCATGCAGCGCAACTGGATCGGCAAGAGCTACGGCGCCGAGATCGTGTTCCCGTACGACGCGGCCAGCATCCATCACGGCGGTGAGCTGAAGGTCTACACGACCCGTCCGGACACGCTGATGGGAGCGACCTACGTCGCCATCGCCGCCGAGCACCCGCTCGCGACGCAAGCGGCCGAAGGCAACCCCGAGCTGCAGGCGTTCATCGCCGAATGCAAGGCCGGCTCGGTCGCCGAGGCCGACATGGCGACGATGGAGAAGAAGGGCCTGCCGACCGGGCTGTTCGTCACCCATCCGCTGAGCGGCGAACGCTTGCCGGTGTGGGTGGCCAACTACGTGCTGTGGGGCTACGGCGAAGGCGCGGTGATGGCGGTGCCGGGCCACGACGAGCGCGACTTCGCGTTCGCCAACAAGTACGCGCTGCCGATCAAGCAGGTGATCGGCAAGGCCGCCGACGACAACGACTTCGACACGAGCGAGTGGAAAGATTGGTACGCCGCCAAGGACGAGTCGGTCGTGACCGTCAACAGCGGCAAGTACGACGGCCTCGGCTACCAGGCGGCGTTCGACGCGATCGTGAGCGATCTCACCGCGCAGCAGCACGGCACCAAGCGCACCCAGTACCGGCTGCGCGACTGGGGCATCTCGCGCCAGCGCTACTGGGGCTGCCCGATCCCGATCATCCACTGCGCCACCTGCGGCGACGTGCCGGTGCCGGAAGACCAGCTGCCGGTGGTGCTGCCGGAAGACGTGGTGCCGGACGGCGCCGGCAGCCCGCTCGCCAGGATGCCGGAATTCTACGAGACCACGTGTCCGAAGTGCGGCGGCGCCGCGCGGCGCGAAACCGACACGATGGACACCTTCGTCGAGTCGTCCTGGTACTACGCCCGCTACGCCAGTCCGAACTGCGACACCGCGATGGTCGACAAGCACGCGGCCGACTACTGGCTGCAGGTCGACCAGTACGTCGGCGGCATCGAACACGCGATCCTGCACCTGCTGTACGCGCGCTTCTTCCACAAGCTGATGCGCGACGAGGGCCTGGTGTCGTCGGACGAGCCGTTCAAGAGCCTGCTGACGCAGGGCATGATCGTCTGCGAAACGTTCTACCGCGAGCTCGACAACGGTGCCAAGGACTGGATCGCCCCGCAGTGCGTGAACCTGGAGCGCGACGGCAAGGGCAAGATCATCGCCGCCCGTCACTGTGTCGATGGCGAGCCGGTGCTGATCGGCGGCGTCGAGAAGATGTCCAAGTCCAAGAACAACGGCGTCGACCCGACCGAGTTCATGGAAAAGTACGGTGCCGACACCGCGCGGCTGTTCGAGATGTTCGCGGCGCCGCCGGAGCAGAGCCTGGAGTGGTCGGACGCCGGTGTCGAGGGCGCGTTCCGCTTCCTCAAGCGGCTGTGGAAAGTGGTGTACGAGCATGTGTCAGCCGGCGTTGTCGACGCCTGGCAGGGCGGCGAGCTGTCGGCTGCGCTGAAGGAGCTGCGCTTCAAGCTGCACAGCACCATCCAGAAGGTGACCGACGATTACGGCCGTCGCCAGCAGTTCAACACCGCGATCGCCGCGGTGATGGAGCTGTTGAACGTCTACGACAAGGCCGACAAGAGCGACGCCACCGGCCGCGCCGTGGCGCAGGAAGTGCTGGAGGCGGTGGTGATCGTGCTCGCGCCTATCGTGCCGCATATCACCGAGGCGCTGTGGAGTGAATTGCGCCCGGGCAGCCTGTTACTCGAGCAAGCCTGGCCGAAGGTCGATGAGAGTGCGCTGGTGAAGAGCGAACTCGAGCTGGTGATCCAGGTCAACGGCAAGCTGCGCGGCAGCATCACCGTGCCGGCCGACGCCGGCAAGGAGGCGATCGAAGCGGCCGCGATGGCCAACGACAATGTGCAGAAGTTCATGGAAGGCAAGCCGGCGAAGAAGGTGATCGTGGTGCCGGGGCGCCTGATCAACATCGTCGTCTGATTGTTCTGATGACTACGGGCCGGGGCTTCCCGGCCTTTTGTTTCTTGGGGAATGCATGAGTATTACATCTCTGCGCCTGATCGGCGTGCTGCTGCTGTCGCTGGTCCTGAGTGCCTGCGGCTTCCACCTGAAGGGCCTGGGCGGGCAGCTCCGGCCGCTGCCGTTCGCGAGCCTGTTCCTCGACGGCAAGGGCAATATCGAAGGGCCGCTGCGCACCGCGCTGGTTCGCACGCCGAACCTGGCGCTGACGAAGGACGCCAAGTCGGCCGAAGCGGTGATGACGATCGTCGGCGAGCATTCCAGCAAGGATATTCAGACCATCAATAGCGGCGGCAAGATCAACGAATACCTGTTGATCTATCGGGTGACCGCCCGGGTGACGCTGAGGGGGGAACAGCTCGGACCGGACTTGACCACCACGGTACGGCGCAGCCTGACTTACTCGGACAACGCGGTGCTCGGCAAGGACCAGGAAGAGGCGCTGCTGTGGACCGATATGTATAACGACGCGGCCGATCAGCTGGTGCGGCGCCTGTCCTACCTGAAGCGGCCGGAGAACCTGCCGCCGTTCGGCCCGCAGAGCATCGCGCCCGCCAATGCCGTCTCTCAGCCCTGAGGCGCTGTCCGGCGCGCTCGCCCGCGAGCTCGCGCCGCTCTATCTGATCCACGGCGACGAGGCGCTGCTGGCGCTCGAGGCGGCCGACGCGATCCGCGCCGCCGCGCGCGGCGCCGGCTACCTGGAGCGCGAGGTGCTGACCGTCGAGGGCAGCTTCGACTGGTCGCGCCTGCGCGACGCGATGAGCAGCGTGTCGCTGTTCGCCAGCCTGAAGCTCTTGGAGATCCGCATCCCGAACGGCAAACCGGGCACCGAGGGCGGCGAGGCGCTGGCTCGGCTGGCCGAGGCGCCGCCGGCCGACACGGTGACGCTGATCGTGCTGCCCAAGCTCGAGCGTGCCCAGCTGTCCGGCAAGTGGTTTACCGCGCTGGCGGCCAGGGCGCAGGTGATCGAGGCCAAGCCGGTGGGCCGCCAGGCGCTGCCCGGTTGGATCGCCGGGCGGCTGAAGCGACAGCGCCAGAGCCTGTCGAACGAGGCCTTGACCTTCTTCGCCGACCGGGTCGAGGGCAATCTGCTCGCCGCCCGTCAGGAGGTCGACAAGCTCGCCTTGCTCTACCCGGCGGGCGAGCTGTCGCTCGACCAGGTACGCGCCGCGGTCGCCAATGTGGCGCGCTTCGACGTGTTCGGCCTGTCCGAGGCGTGGCTGGCCGGCGACGCGCCACGCCTCGCGCGGATGCTCGACGGCCTGGAGGCGGAAGGCGAAGCGCCGGTGCTGGTGCTGTGGGCGCTGGCCGAAGACGTGCGCGCCCTGCTGAAACTGCGCCAGGGCCTGAAGGACGGCCGCCAGCTGCGCGATCTGGCGCGCGAGTTTCGGCTGTGGGGCGCGCGGCAGAATCTGGCCGAACCGGCGTTGCGCCGGGTCGGGCCGCGCCGCTTGATGCAGGCGCTGGCCGATTGTGCGTTGGTCGACCGGCAGATCAAGGGGGTCGATGCCGGAGAGGCGTGGGTGACGCTGCGACGGCTGGCGCTGGACTTGGCCCGCTAGGCAGGGTTGGGCAGGAAAATGGGAACGGCTCGCATGGCGAGCCGTTTTTTCATGGGAAACAACGGCTTGTCAGCCTGGCGGGGCTGGGCTAGAAACAAAGAACGCAACAGCTGCCCCTTTCCAGCTGAAAGAGCCTTCACGATGCCGCCGACTCCTGAGCCACCAGCCGGCACGGCCGCGCTGGAGCAGTCCATCTACCGTGCCATCGACGCGCTGCAACGCACGCCGGAGGCCGGCATTGTGCGCTGGGACGGGCAGGAATTGCACGTCTATACCATCATTAGCCGCAAGGCCAATCAGATGCTGCAGCAGCCGGATGCCTACCCGGGTGTACTCGGGGTGTTCGACGAGCGCTGTAGTTACCAGGAGCTGGCCGAGGCGCTGGGCAGACTGTTGCGTCAGCAGCGGTGACGGCCCCAGATTTTCGGCGGCTTGCGGCGGTCAAATCAAGCTTTTGTAACGTGAAATCGTCGGTGTCGCGGGAGCCCGGCGTCAGAGCGGCTGGTCTGGCGCGATGGTGGCGCTGACCCGGCCGCCACGGTGGCCCGGGCGGGTGGTCAGTGTGCCGGTGCGGGTCTGGTACACCGCCAGCACCTTGGCGACGTAGTCGCGGGTTTCCGGAAACGGCGGTATGCTGTTTTGATATTGTTGTACCGCGCCTTCGCCGGCGTTGTAGGCGGCCAGTACCAGCGGCAGGTCCTGGTTGAACTGTGCCAAGAGAAATTTCAGGTAGCGGCTGCCGGCGCGCAGATTGGCCTTGGGGTTGTCGAGCGCGGTGATGCCGAAGCGCTCGCCGGTGGCCGGCATCACCTGCATCAGCCCGACCGCGCCCTTGGGCGACACCGCGCCGGGGGCGTAGCCGGATTCGACGGTGATGATCGCGTGCAGCAGTTCCGGGTCGAGGCTGTATTCGCGGGCGGTCTGTTCGACCAGCCGGCGGTACGGTGCGGCGCGCGCCGCCGAGACGGCCGGTGTGGTGACCGGCGGCAGTCCCTTCGCCGAGGGCGCGGCGGCGCCGAGTGCGCCGGAGCGGGTGAACAGCTGGTAGTGTTTGTCGAGCTGGCGGTCGGCCAGATGCACTTCGCCGTGCCCGTCGACGTAGCCCCACACCTCGGCGTGAACGGCGGCCGACAGCAGCGTGAGGACGGTGAACAGGGTGGCGAATAGCAGGCGCATCGGCGGGATCCGGTAAGCGGGAAATTCGCTATCATATTGATTTTTATGGTGATGTGCCAGTTTTTGCTGGTGCGTCGTCGATCTGGTGCAGTGCTAACTTAAACGGGTGACACTATGGGACTTCTGGATCAACTGACCGGGATGCTGTCCGGTAGCAGCGGTGAAGGGCAGGGCGGAATGGCCGGTGCGGTCGGCAGTCTGCTGGAAAGCCACGGCGGCGTGTCCGGCCTGGTCGAGAAATTTCAGCAGGGTGGCCTCGGTGACGTGGTCGGCTCCTGGGTCGGCACCGGCGAGAACCAGCCGGTGTCGGCCGAGCAGATCCAGCAGGTGCTCGGCAACGAGCAGATCAACACGCTGGCTGGCAAGCTCGGCCTCGACCCGCAGCAGCTGTCGCAAGGGCTGTCCGAGTATCTGCCGCAGGTGGTCGACAAGTTGACGCCGAACGGCCAAGTGCCGGAGGGCGGCGGCGACTTGCTGTCACACGGCTGGGATCTGATCAAAGGCTTGTTCCACAAGGGCTGACGCTCGTTGCTTGATGAACTGACAAAGGCTGCCGGGAGGCAGCCTTTGTCATTTCCACGCACTTGGGATGCAGGCTCCGCTCAGTGCGGGTGCGTCGCGGCCGGGGCGGTCAGCTTCAGCGCGGCGGCCGGCGTCTTCAGCGCGTGCGGGTCCTGGCCGGCGGCCGGGATGTCGACCCAACGGGTCTCGCCCTTGGCGCAGTGCTGCTCGACCTTGAAGTACAGCGTCTCACCCGGCGTGGCCGGCAGCCGGGCGCGGAAGGCGAACTCATCGTAGAACGCGTCCGGCAGCTTGCCGCCGCTCCAGCTCACTACGCTGACGTCGTCGCGAACGGTTTCGCCGTAGTAGTCGTACGGTGTGGCGAGTTTGTCCTTCTGCACCGCCAGCGTCCAGCCGGGCTTGGGCATCGGTTTCAGTTGCTGCACCCCGGCCGGTACGATCAGCCGGATGCCGGTGGTGGCCGAGCCGTCGCAGCCGTGGCCGACCCGCAGCACGCCCTTGTAGAAGCTGCCGGCTTCGGCCTGAGGGGTTTCCAGCGTGATGTGGGCGTGGGCGGTGCCGCCGGCGGTGAGGGCCAGCGCGAACAGGGCGGTGTGGCGCATCGAATGTCTCCTGTGCAAGATAAGAATAGTTCTTGAATGTAGGAGGGCTATTCTAGCGAGCCGCCATGGCGTGGGGCTGCGACCGATTGTCGCAGCCTTACTCGCGGTGGTAGGGGTGGTTGTTCAGGATCGACACCGCCCGGTACAGCTGTTCGGCCAACATCACCCGCACCATGCCGTGCGGCAGCGTCATCGCCGACAGCTGCAACAGCAGGTCGGCGCGCTGTTTCAGCTCGTCGGACAGGCCGTCGGCGCCGCCGATCACCAGCGCGATGTCCTGGCCGTCGGCGAGCCAGTCTTTCAGCTCGGCCGCCAGCTTCATCGAGGTCAGCGCCTTACCGCGTTCGTCGAGCACGATCAGCCGGGCGCGCGGCGGTAGCGCCGCGACCAGCCGGGCGTGTTCGGCCGCGATGCCCTTCTCGGCGGTGACGCCGCCGCCGCGCTTCTCGGGCTTGATTTCCTTCAGTTCCAGCGTGATGTCGCGGCCGAAGCGCTTGGCGTAGTCGGCGAACGCTTCGTCGACCCAGCGTGGCATCTTGGTACCGACCGCCAGAATGGTGATTCTCATCGCTTGTCCCAATGCAAACAGGCCGGCATGGCCGGCCTGTCGAGTGGCTATGAGCCGTGCTTACTGCTGCGCGGCGTTCCACGGCTTAGCGTTGGTGTGGAACGACGGCTTCTCGCCGCCCCACAGCGCCTCGATGTCGTAGTAGTCGCGTACGGCCGGCAGCATCACGTGCACCACCACGTCGCCGGCGTCGACCAGCACCCATTCGCCGAATTCGAAGCCTTCGGCGCCGACGATGTCGGCACCGGCTTCCTTCAGCTTGGCTTCGACGCTGCGGCCGAGCGCCTTCACCTGGCGGTTGGAGTCGCCGGTGGCGATGATCATGCGCTGGAACAGCGAGGTCAGGTTGGCGGTGGACAGCTCGACGATGTCCTTGCCCTTCACGTCTTCGAGGGCTTCGATGGCCAGTTTGGCGATTGCGTTTACGTCTTCCATAGGTCTTCCAGAGTCGGTGGTTGCCGCCGCGATGCGCCTTTGCTCAAGGCTTCAGCGGTACAGCCCGTGGCGGGCGATGTAGGCGAGCACGGCGTCGGGCACCAGCCCGTCGGCCGGGCCGCCGGCCTGCAGTCGGGCGCGGATCGCGGTGGCGGAAACGTCCACCGGCGGCAAAGTCAAGGCGCGGATTGTACCCGAGGCGGCTTGATTTGGAAAATCAGGCACTTGCCGCGTCCGCCATTGCTGCGCCACCGCCGTCGGCAGCGCGTCGGCCGAAAAGCCCGGCCGCAGCGCCACCGCCAGATTGGCGAGCCGAAAAATGTCCTGCCAGCGCTGCCAGCTGTCGAGGCCGGCGAGCGAGTCGCCGCCGATCAACAGCCACAACGGCACGCTGTCGCCGAGCTCGGCGCGCAGCTCCTCGAGCGTCTCGACCGTGTACGCCGGCCGGCGGCGGCGCACCTCGCGGTCGTCGGCGACGAGGCCCGGCTCGTCGGCGATCGCCGCCTCGACCATCGCCAGCCGGTGCCGTGCGTCGGCGCCCGGTTGCTGGGCGCGGTGGTAGGGGTTGCCGGCCGGGATCAGCCGCACTTCGGTCAGATGCAGCTCGTCGCGCAAGGCACGCGCCAAGCGCAGATGGGCCGAGTGGATCGGATCGAAGGTGCCGCCGAACAGGCCGATGCCGGACGCCATGCCTCAGGCGGCGGCCTTCTGCGGCAGCGCGGCGCGGCCGTCGACGATCAGCTCGAGCTGGCCGGTCACCGGGTGGATCACCAGGCCGTGCACCGGCACGTCCTTCGGGATCAGCGGGTGCGAACGGATCACGCTGACGGTGTGGCGCACGCTGTCCTCGACCTTGTCGAAGCCCTTCAGCCAGCCTTCCAGGTCGATGCCGGCATCACGCAGCGTGCCGATGGTGTCGTGGCTGACGCCGCGCGCCTCGGCCGCCGCCAGGATGCGCGCCGAGTCGATCGCGTTCATGCCGCAGTCGCGGTGCGCGACCACGCAGATTTCCTGCGCGCCCAGCTCGTAGACCGCCACCACCAGGCTGCGCATCACCGAGCCCCACTGGTGGGTGACCAAGGCGCCGGCGTTCTTGATCAGCTTGGCGTCGCCGTTCTTCAGGCCCATCGCCTTCGGCAACAGTTCGACCAGGCGGGCGTCCATGCAGGCGACCACCGCCAGGTTCTTGTCCGGGTATTTATCAGTCTCGAATTGCTCGTACTCGCGGTTTTCCACGAAGGTACGGTTGTGTTCGAGCATTTCGGTCAATACGCCCATTAAACTTCTCCTTTAGATGCAAAACTCTAGTCGGCGCGCATCGTATCACAGCCGCTTACCAGCGCGAGCGGTGATCCTCGGTGACGCCGAGCAGGCGGTCGATCGGGTAGACGGTGCCGCTGGTCGGGTCGGTCAGCCGGCCGGCAAAGGTGCCGATCGGCTGGACGTAACGGCTGGCGGCGATCAGCAGCTGCTTGTCCTCGCGTCGCGCGCCTTCCGGGGTGAAGGTCAGCTCGACCAGGCCGTCGCCGGTGGCGATCCGCCACGGCGCCAGCGGGTTGGCCGTCTCGTAGTCGAAGCTCGCCTCGCCGACCCGGATCACCCGGCCGGCCAGCCAAATCGCGTTCTCCGCATTTCCCATATAGCCCGACTGCAGGTTGAAGCCCAGCTCGCGATTATGCGCGCTGGCCCAGCGCCAGCGGGTGTCGCGGGCGAGCAGGCCGTTGCTGGCGTCGAGGCTCGCCACCGCGCCGTCCAGCGAGTAGCGGCGGCCGGCCGCGTCGATGAAACCGGATACCGCCAGGCCGCCGCTCTTGTGGGTGGAATGCGCCAGCCAGTTGGCCGGGGCAATCGCCGCCATCACCGGCGGGGTGCCGGACAGGTCGATATGCGCGGCGAGCTTCAGCTCGCGGCAGTTGACCGTCAGCTCCAGCCGGTCGCCGGCGCGGCGGAACGCCAGCCGCTCGCGGCCGGTGCGGAAGGTGGCATCGCCGAACGCCCTGTCCTCGAGATGCGCCGACACACCGGGCAGGCCGTTGGCCGAGAAGCTCGCCACCACCCGCCCTTGCTCGCGGTCGAACAGGTAGGCGAAGGCGGTGCCGGTCCAGCCGACGTCGACGATCGCGATACCGATGAAGTAGGCCTCGTGCGCCAGCGCGGCGTACTGCCAGCGCTTGTGGTGCAGCTTGCGCGTCAGCCGCTGCAGCGGCGGGATTTTCAGGGAGGACCAGGACAGCGTTTCGACCACGCCCTGGTACATGCCGAAGGCCGGCACGCCGCGCTCGTGGACGAGTTGGCGGGGCGCCGGCGGCAGCGGTGAAGGATCCATTCGCGTCAGGCGGCAGCGGGGGCGCCGGCGCCTAAGTGGTTGAACATGAAGCCAAGTCTACATGAGATTCAGCGGAATTTTCAGGTAACGCACGCCGTTGGCCTCGGCCGGCGGCAGTTCGCCGGCGCGGATGTTCACCTGCAAGGCGGGCAGCAGCAGCGTCGGCGTGCAGAGCGTGGCGTCGCGCGCGCGGCGCAGGGCGACGAAGCTCGCCTCGTCGATGGCGTCGTTCAGGTGCAGGTTGGCCGAACGCTGCTCGGCCACCGTGCTGACCGGGCACGGCGCGCGCCCCGGCGGCGGGTAATCGTGGCACAGGTACAGCCGGGTGTCGCCTGGCAAGCTGAGCAGCCGGCGCACCGAGCGGTACAAGGTGGCGGGGTCGCCGCCGGGAAAGTCGCAGCGCGCGCTGCCGACGTCGGGCATGAACAGCGTGTCGCCGACGAACACCGCGTCGCCGACCCGGTAGCCGATGTCGGCCGGGGTGTGGCCGGGCAGCGCGATGACCTCCGCTTCGAGCGTGCCTACGCGGAAGCGCTCGCCGTCGTCGAATAGCGCGTCGAACGGCTGCGGCTCCAGTGCCGCGGCTGGGAGGGCGAACAGCGGGCCGAACTGACGCTGCACCTCGGTGATCCGCGCGCCGATGCCGGTGCGCCCGCCGGCGCGGCGCTTCAGGTAGGCGGCGGCGGACAGGTGGTCGGCGTGCGTGTGCGTCTCGAGAATCCAGGCGAGCGTCAGCTTTTGCTCGGCCAGGGCGGTGAGCAGCCGGTCGGCGCCGCGGGTCGCGGTGCGGCCGCTGGCCGCGTCGTAGTCGAGCACCGGGTCGACGATCGCGGCGTGGCCGCCGGGCCGGTCGTAGACCAGGTGGCTGTAGGTGCCGGTGGCCGGGTCGAAGAAGGACTGGATCGCGGCGCACGCCATGCGACACTCCGGGTGAGTTGGTCTATTGATGTACAGTATATAAAAAAATATAATGTTTGAGCATTAATCCCTCTGGACTTATAGCTTAGCGGGGCAGGCTGCGCCCCAGTTTAAAGAGAGCGCTATGGAGCAACTGGAGTCATTGCGGCGCCACGTCGACGAGGCGGCGGCGCTGCTGAAAAGCCTCGGCAACACCGACCGGCTGCTGTTGCTGTGCCAGCTGGTCGAGGCGGAAAAGACCGTGTCCGAGCTCGAACAGCTCACCGGCATCCGCCAGCCGACCTTGTCGCAGCAGCTCGGCGTGCTGCGCAACGAGGGCTTGGTCAGCACCCGCCGCGACGGAAAGTGGATCTATTACCGGGTGGCGAGCGGTGAGGCGCTGGCGCTGTTGGCCACGCTGCATGCCTTGTTCTGCGCGACCCCGGCCGGGGCGGGAGGCTGAGATGGCGATTGCCTGGGCGATGTTCACGCCGGTGTCGGCGTTGCTCGGCGGTGGCCTGATCGGCCTGGCGGCGAGCTGGCTGATTCTCGCCAATGGCCGCATCGCCGGCATCAGCGGGCTGCTGGGCGGCCTGCTGACGTGGGACGGAGACTGGTCGGAGCGGCTGGTGTTCGTGCTGGGCCTCTTGCTGGCGCCGCTGGGTGTCTGGCTGGTGAGCGGCTATGCGGTTTCGGCCAAGCTGGGCGCCTCGCCCGCGCTGCTGATCGTGGCCGGCCTGCTGGTCGGCTGCGGCAGCCGGCTCGGCGGCGGCTGCACCAGCGGCCACGGCGTGTGCGGCCTGGCACGTCGCTCGCCGCGCTCGCTGGTCGCGACCGTCAGCTTCATGGCGGCCGGCTTCGCCACCGTCTATCTGCTGCGCCACGTGCTGGCGTGAAGGGGTTTGCAATGCGACGTCTGCTGTCGGCCTTCGGGGCCGGGCTGCTGTTCGGTATCGGTCTGATCGTCGCCGGCATGAGCGACCCGGCCAAGGTGCTGGGTTTTCTCGATCTGGCCGGTGCCTGGGACCCGAGCCTGGCGCTGGTGATGGTCGATGCGATCGCGGTGGCCGGGGTCGGCCTCGCCATCGCGCGCCGTCGGGGCCGGGCCGCGCTCGGCGGGCCGCTCGCCTTGCCGACGGCACGGGCGATCACGCCGCGCCTGCTGCTCGGCAGCCTGTTGTTCGGCGCCGGCTGGGGCCTGGTCGGTGTCTGTCCGGGGCCGGCGCTGGTGCTGGTCGGCACCCTGGCACCCAAGGCGGGGCTGTTCGTCGTGGCGATGCTTGCCGGCATGGCGCTGTTCCATGGCTATGAGCGGAGGCGCGCGTGAACCGTTGGCTGCCGGCCTGGCTGACCGGCTACCGGCGCGACTGGCTGGCGGGCGATTTGTCCGCCGCACTGGTGGTGACGCTGCTGCTGGTGCCGCAGGGTCTCGCCTACGCCTTGCTCGCCGGCCTGCCGGCGCAGACCGGCCTGTACGCCAGCGTGGTGCCGCTGGTGATCTACGCGCTGGTCGGCAAGAGCCATGCTCAGTCGGTCGGGCCGATGGCGGTGACCTCCTTGCTCACCGCCGCGACGCTGGCGCGGCTCGCGCCGGCCGGCCCCGCCGAGGCCTTGGCGCTGGCGGCATGGCTGGCGCTGTTGGCGGGCGCGATGCTATTGCTGCTCGGCGTGCTGCGCTTCGGTTTCCTGGCCGACTTCCTGTCCGCGCCGGTGCTGGCCGGCTTCACCAGCGCGTCGGCGCTGCTGATCGTGCTGTCGCAGCTGGTGCCGCTCGCCGGCGGTCACGGCGGCGGCTCGACGCTGACGACGTTGCTGCCGGCGCTGTGGCGCAGCGTCGCGTCGGCCAACCCGGTGGCGCTGGCGTTCGGCGTCACAACGCTAGTCTGGCTGTGGCTGGCGCGACGCTATCTGGCGATGGGGCTGGTACGGTTCGGCGTCCCGGCCGGCGCGGCACGGTTCGCGGCGCGGGCGGCGCCGGTGCTCGCCGTGCTCGGTGCACTGCTGGCGGTGCCGCTGCTCGGGCTGGCGCACGCCTTGCCGCTGGTCGGCGCGGTGCCGGCCGGCCTGCCGCTGCCGCACTGGCCGGCGGCGGGCGACCGTTTGGCCGAACTGGTGCTGCCGGCGTTCTTCATCGCGCTGGTCAACTACGTGCAGAGCCTGGCGGTGGTGCAGTGGCTGGCGGCGCGCCGTGGCGAACCGGTCGACCCGGACCGCGAGCTGGTGGCGCTGGGCCTGTGCAACGTCGGCGCCGGCCTGTTCGCCGGGCTGCCGGTCACCGGCGGGCTCTCCCGCTCGGTGGTCAACGCCGAGGCCGGCGCGCAGTCGCAGCTGGCGTCGCTGCTCACCGCGGCGCTGATGCTGGGGGTGATGGTCTGGGCCAGCGTGGCGCTGGCCTGGCTGCCTCTCGCGGTGCTGGCGGCGACCATCGTGGTGGCGGTCGCCCCGATGGTCGATCTGTCCGCCCTGCGGCGCGCCTGGCGGGTCGACCGCGCCGATGCGGCCGGCTTCGTCGCGACCTTCGCCGCGGTATTGCTGCTCGGCGTCGACACCGGCATCGTCGCCGGCGTGCTGCTGTCGCTGGGCAGCTGGCTCGCGCGCGCCGGGCGGCCGCATATCGCCGAGCTGGGGCGCTTGCCGGGCAGCGAGCATTTCCGCAATGTGCAGCGCTTCCGGGTCGAGACGCTGCCGCAGGTGCTGCTGCTGCGCATCGACGAGAGCCTGTTCTTCGCCAACGCGCGCCGGGTCGAGGAGGCGTTGTGGCAGAGCTTGGTCGAACGGCCCGACGTGCGCCGGCTGGTGCTGGTGATGAGCGCGGTGAACCGGGTCGACGCGACCGCGCTGACGATGCTGGAGCGGCTCGACACGACGCTGGCGGCGCACGGTGTCGGGCTGTCGCTCGCCGAGGTGAAGGGGCCGGTGCTGGCGGTGCTCGAGCGCGGCGGCCTGGCGGCGCGCTTCGCCGGGCGGCTGTACCTGTCTACCCAAGAGGCCTGGCGCGCCTGCCGCGGCGAGCCGACCGATTACGTGATCTAGCCCGGTGATCTAGCATGCCGCCGGACGGCGGGCTCGCGCGAAACCCTGCAACTTCCCGACGGCGGCCTTATGATAGAGCTCATGCGCTCATTCCTGCCTGCCGCCTTGCTGGCCACCCTGCTGGCCGTCGCTATCGCCCCGGTCCACGCCGACCTGCCGGACCTCGGCGACGTCTCGGCCGCCTCGATGTCCGGCGCCGACGAGGCGCAGATCGGCCGCGACGCGTTTCGCGCGATGCGCGAATCCGAACTGGTGATCGACGACGCCGAGGTCAACGCCTACCTCAACCAGCTCGGCCAGAAGCTGTCGGCCGGCGCGCAGATGCCGGGCATGCACTTCACCTACTTTGCCGTCGACGACAGCGGCATCAACGCCTTCGCGATGCCGGGCGGCTACATCGGCGTCAACCGCGGCTTGGTGCTGGCGACGCAGAGCGAGGCCGAACTCGCGTCGGTGCTGGGCCACGAGACCGCCCACGTCACCCAGCACCATATGGCGCGGATGAAGGCGGCCAGCGCGCCGAACCAGCTCCTCGTTCTGGCGGCGATCGTCGCCGGCGCCTTGGCGGCCGGCACCGGCAACGGCAACGCCACCTTCGGCGCGATCAACGCCGGCATCGGCCTGTCGCTGTCCAATCAGCTGTCGTACAGCCGCGACTTCGAGCGCGAGGCCGACCGGGTCGGCATGCAGTACCTGGCCGACGCCGGCTTCGACGCGCGTGCGATGCCCGTGTTCTTCGAGCGGCTGCAGAACGCCAACCGCTACAACGACAACAACGCGCTGGCCTTCCTGCGCACCCACCCGGTCACCGTCGAGCGGATCAGCGAGGGCCAGGACCGTGCCGCCGGCTTCCCGCTGCGGATGCGCGCCGACAGCGCCGACTACCTGCTGGTGCGCGAGAAGTTGCGCACCGAACAGCTGTCCCCCGACGAGGCGATCCGCTTCTACCAGAGCGCGCTCGCCAATCGCCAGTTCCTCAGCGAGGGTGCGCAGTACTACGGCCTGGCCCGCGCCAGACTCGCCGCGCACGACGTGGCCGGCGCGCGCGGCGCGCTCCGGCAGGCCGAGCGGCTGCTGCCGGACAGCGAGATGCAGGTGTCGCTCGGCGCCGAGATCGTCCGCGCCGGCGGCGACAGCGCCGGCGCGCTGGCGCGCTACCGCAAGGGGCTGGCCGCCTACCCGAGCGCCCGCCCGCTGATCTACGGCGAGCTCGACACGCTGATCGGCGCCGGCCCGCGCGGTGAGGCGCTGGCGCGGCTGAAGGAGCAACAGCAACGTTGGCCGAACGACCCCGAGCTGTACCGGCGCGAGGCCCAGCTCTACGCCGACCGCGATCCGCTGCGCTACCACGCCGCGCTCGGAAACGCTTTCTACTTCGAAGGACGCGACAACGCCGCGCTCGAACAGTACCAGCTCGCCGCCGCCGCGCCCGGCGACGACTTCTACCTGCGCTCCTCGCTCGAGGCCCGCCAGCGCGAGCTTGCGGCGCGCATCAAGGCCGACGGCAAGAAGGCGCGCTGAACCGTGCCTGCGCCGCCATCGCGGCATCACTAGCTCAAAGCGAACGTTTAAGTGCGAAAGTGAACGCTTGCGCTGAATGCGCCGTCGCGTTATTTTGCAGCCTGCAAGGCCCGCCGGGCGGACTTTTCCTCGCGATGGAAATACTTTCCGATTTTGTGTGAAATCCGTCAGGCTCTCGCAAAAATACAACATATTGCAGCGCAGCATCGGCGTGAAAACGTTGTTTTTCGAGTGATTGCCCTAGCGACCTATTCCGTTGCGAAACGGCGCCGTTTTACACTCGACTCGCCGTGCGTAGTTTTTCAAAAACGAAAATAATATTTGCGAATTTGTTCGCTGATAATTCCCGACGATGCCGCCGCCCAGCGATTACGAGTGGCAATAACTAAAGGTGAAACCGGTCGATCACCGGTCTTCATCGCCTCCAAAGTTAAGGATGAGAGATGGCTGCAACCTTTCCTAGCGATATCGATCCGTTAGAAACCCGTGACTGGCTGGACTCCCTGGCCGCCGTTCTGGAATCGGACGGTCCGGAACGTGCCCACTACCTGCTCGAACAGCTGGTCGACCGCGCCCGCAAAGGCGGCGCCGACGTCGACATGGGCTCGACCACCGCCTACATCAACACCGTCTCGACCGACAAGCAGGCGCCGCTGGCCGGCGACCCGAAGGTCGAGGAGCGCCTGAAGAACCTGGTGCGCTGGAACGCGCTGGCGACCGTGGTGCGTGCCAACAAGGGCAACGACAAGGGCCTGGGCGGTCACATCGCCTCGTTCCAGTCCGCCTCGACGCTGTATGAAATCGGCTTCAACCACTTCTGGCACGCGCCGACCGAAGAGCACGGCGGCGACCTGGTGTACGTGCAGGGCCACTCCGCACCGGGCGTGTACGCTCGCGCCTTCCTGGAAGGTCGCCTCACCGAAGACCAGATGGTCAATTTCCGTCAGGAAGTCGATGGCCAGGGTCTGTCTTCGTACCCGCACCCGTGGCTGATGAAGGACTTCTGGCAGTTCCCGACCGTGTCGATGGGCCTGGGCCCGCTGATGGCGATCTACCAGGCGCGTTTCATGAAGTACCTGGAAGACCGCGGCCTGGCCAAGACCAAGAATCGCAAGGTTTGGGTATTCTGCGGCGACGGCGAGATGGACGAGCCGGAATCGCTGGGCGCGATCGGCGTGGCCGCGCGTGAAGGCCTCGACAACCTGGTGTTCGTGATCAACTGCAACCTGCAGCGTCTCGACGGCCCGGTGCGCGGCAACGGCAAGATCATTCAGGAACTGGAAGGCGAGTTCAAAGGCGCCGGCTGGAACGTGGTCAAGGTGGTATGGGGCGCCAAGTGGGACGCGCTGCTCGCCAAGGACACCACCGGCCTGTTGAAGAAGCGCATGATGGAATGCGTCGACGGCGACTACCAGACCTTCAAGTCCAAAGACGGCGCCTATGTGCGCAAGGAATTCTTCGGCAAATACCCGGAGCTGCTCGAGCTGGTCGCCGACATGACCGACGACGAGATCTGGGCGCTGAGCCGTGGCGGCCAGGACGCGAGCAAGGTGTACGCCGCCTACTACGACGCCGTTAACAACAACGGCGGCAAGCCGACCGTGGTCCTCGCCAAGACCGTGAAGGGTGAGGGCATGGGTGCGTCGGGCGAGGCGCAGAACATCTCGCACCAGCAGAAGAAGATGGACGTGGAAGACATCAAGCACTTCCGCGACCGCTTCAAGATCCCGCTGACCGACGAGCAGCTGGAGTCGGTACCGTTCTACAAGCCGGCCGACGACAGCCCGGAGATGCAGTACCTGCACGCCCGCCGCAAGGCACTGGGCGGCTACCTGCCGACCCGCAAACCGGTGACCACCCCGCTGGCGGTCCCGGAACTGTCGGCGTTCGACGCGCTGCTGAAGGACTCGGGCGAGCGCGAATTCTCGACCACGATGGCGTTCGTGCGCATGCTGGGCACGCTGGTGAAGGACAAGCAGATCGGCAAGCAGATCGTGCCGATCGTGCCGGACGAATCGCGTACCTTCGGCATGGAAGGCATGTTCCGCCAGCTGGGCATCTGGTCGCACGTCGGTCAGAACTACGTGCCGCAAGACCACGACCAGCTGATGTTCTACAAGGAATCGGTCGACGGCCAGATCCTGCAGGAAGGCATCAACGAGCCGGGCGCGATGAGCTCCTGGATCGCCGCGGCGACCTCGTACGCCAACCACGGCATCGCGATGATCCCGTTCTACATCTACTACTCGATGTTCGGCTTCCAGCGCATCGGTGATCTGGCCTGGGCGGCCGGTGACCTGCGCGCCCGCGGCTTCCTGCTCGGCGGTACCGCCGGCCGGACCACGCTGAACGGCGAGGGCCTGCAGCACGAAGACGGCCACAGCCACATCCAGGCCGGCCTGATCCCGAACTGCGTGTCGTACGACCCGACCTTCGCCTACGAAGTGGCGGTGATCATCCAGGACGGCCTGAAGCGCATGTACGTCGAGCAGGAAGACGTGTTCTATTACCTGACGGTGATGAACGAGAACTACGCGCACCCGGCGATGCCGGCAGGCGTGGAAGACGGCATCCTGAAGGGCATCTACAAGCTCAAGTCGGTCGGCGAGGGCAAGCTGCGCGTCAACCTGATGGGTTCGGGCACGATCTTCAACGAAGTGATCGCCGCGGCCGACCTGCTGGCCAAGGACTTCGGTGTCGCGTCGGACATCTACAGCGCCACCTCGTTCAACCAGCTGCGCCGCGACGGCATGGAAGCCGCCCGCTGGAACCTGCTGCACCCGACCGAGGCGGCCAAGAAGCCGTACATCACCCAGGTGCTGGAAGGCGCGACCGGCCCGTTTATCGCCGCGACCGACTACATCCGCAACTACGCCGACCAGGTGCGCGAATACGTACCGGGCCGCTATGTGGTGCTGGGCACCGACGGCTTCGGCCGCTCGGATTCGCGCGAGAAGCTGCGCGAATTCTTCGAGGTGAACCGCTACTACGTTGCGGTAGCCGCGCTGAAGGCGCTGGCCGACGAAGGCAAGATCGACGCGGCCAAGGTGGCCGAGGCGATTGCCAAGTACGGCCTGAACGTCGACAAGCTGCCGTCCTGGAAGGCCTAAGCAGCAGGTGAGCGCGGGGCGAGACGCCCCGCGCGGTCGTGACACGATGCATGTGGCGGCGCACCCCGACCGGGGATGCGCCACCCGATAAAGAGAACGCAGACATGAGCAATCTCATCGAATTGAAAGTGCCCGATATCGGCGGGCACGCGAACGTGGACGTGATCGAAGTCTTCGTCAAAGCCGGCGAAGCCATCGCACTGGAAGACTCGCTGATCACGCTGGAAACCGACAAGGCCACGATGGAAGTACCGGCCGAAGTGGCCGGTCTGGTCAAGGAACTGCTGGTCAAGGTCGGCGACAAGGTGTCCGAAGGCACCGTGATCGCGCTGGTGGAAGCCGCCGGCGCCGCCGCGGCCGCCCCGGCTGCCACCCCGGTTCAGGCCGAAGCGCCGAAAGCGGCCCCGGCCGCGGCTCCGGCTGCCACCGGTCGCATCGACATCGTGGTGCCGGATATCGGCGGCCACAGCGGTGTGGACGTGATCGAGGTGTCGGTGAAAGTCGGCGACGAGATCAAGGTCGACGACTCGCTGATCACGCTGGAAACCGACAAGGCCACGATGGAAGTGCCGGCGACCGCCGCCGGCCGCGTGGTCGAAGTGAAGACCAAGGTCGGCGACAAGATCAGCCAGGGCGACCTGATCGTCGTGGTCGAAGGCGCGGCCGCCGTTGCCGCACCGTCGGCGGCTCCGGTAGCCGCCCCGGCCGTTGAAGCGCCGAAGGCCGCCGCGCCTGCAGCGGCTGCACCGGCCCCGGTTGCCGCCAGCGTCGCGGTGCCGGCCGGCGGCGTGGTGCTCGGCCAGTTCGACGAAGCCGGCTTCGCCAAGGCTCATGCCGGCCCGTCGGTGCGCCACCTGGCGCGCGAACTGGGTGTCGACATCTCCAAGATCAAGGGTAGCGGCCGCAAGGGTCGCATCACCGAAGCGGACCTGAAGGCGTTCGTGAAGGGCGTGTTCACCGGTGCGACCCCGGTGGCCGGCCCGTCGGTTGCCGCCGGTGGCGGTGCGGGTCTGGACCTGTTGCCGTGGCCGAAGGTCGACTTTGCCAAGTTCGGGGCTATCGAGACCAAGCCGCTGACCCGCATCCAGAAGCTGTCGGGCGCGAACCTGCACCGCAACTGGGTGGTGATCCCGCACGTCACGTTCAACGACGAGTGCGATATCACCGAGCTGGAAGCGTTCCGCAAGGACATCGGCCGCGAGTGGGAAAAGTCGGGCCTGAAGATTTCGCCGCTCGCTTTCATCATCAAGGCCGCCGCCGAGGCGCTGAAGGCGTTCCCGACCTTCAATTCGTCGCTCGACGGTGACAACCTGGTGCTCAAGCAGTACTACCACATCGGCTTCGCCGCCGACACGCCGAACGGCCTGGTGGTACCGGTGATCAAGGACGTCGACCAGAAGGGCCTGAAGCAGATCGCCCGGGAACTGACCGACCTGTCCGCCCTGGCCCGCGAAGGCAAGCTCAAGCCGACCGACATGCAGGGGGCGACCTTCACCATCTCCAGCCTGGGTGGCATCGGCGGCTCCAGCTTCACCCCGATCATCAATGCGCCGGAAGTGGCGATCCTCGGCGTGTGCAAGTCGCAGATCAAGCCGGTATGGAACGGCAAGGAATTCGCGCCGCGCCTGATGTGCCCGCTGTCGCTGTCCTTCGATCACCGCGTGATCGACGGCGCCGCCGCGGCGCGCTTCACCGTGCATCTGGGCAAGCTGCTGACCGACATCCGCCGACTGGTGCTGTAAGTCCGACGTTGGCCGAACGGCCCAACTGACGACCGGGGAGTGCGCGATGCGCTCCCCGCACCTCATCCCGCGCAAGGAAGATTCATGAGCAACACCATCGAACTCAAGGTTCCGGACATCGGCGGCCACGCCGGCGTCGACGTGATCGAAGTCTTCGTCAAGGTCGGCGACACCGTCGCCGTGGAAGAGTCGCTGATCACGCTGGAAACCGACAAAGCCACCATGGAAGTGCCGGCCAGTGCCGCCGGCAAGATCGTCGAGCTGAAGGTCGCGGTCGGCGCTAAGGTGTCCGAAGGCGACGTGATCGCGATCATCGAAGCGGCCGCTGCCGCCGCAGAAGCGCCGAAGGCCGCTGCACCGGCCCCGGCTGCCGCGCCGGCCGCTCCGGCCGAAGCACCGAAGGCCGCCAGCCACGCCGGCGGCGCCGACATCGAATGCGACGTGCTGGTGCTCGGCGCCGGCCCTGGCGGCTACTCCGCCGCGTTCCGTTCGGCCGACCTGGGCCTGAAGACGGTGATCGTCGAGCGCTACGCGACCCTCGGCGGCGTGTGCCTGAACGTCGGCTGCATCCCGTCCAAAGCCTTGCTGCACAACGCCGCGGTGATCGACGAGGTGGCGCACCTGGAAGCCAACGGTATCAAGTTCGGCAAGCCGGAAATCGATATCGATCAGCTGCGCGCTTACAAGGAAAAGGTGATCGGCAAGCTGACCGGCGGTCTGGCCGGCATGGCGAAGATGCGCAAGGTGGAAACCGTGCGCGGCGTCGGCACCTTCCTCGACCCGAACCACCTGGAAGTGCAGCTGACCTCCGGCGAGGGCAAGGAGCTGACCGGCGAGAAGAAAGTCGTCCGCTTCGGCCAAGCGATCATCGCCGCCGGTAGCCGCGTGGTGAAGCTGCCGTTCATCCCGGAAGACCCGCGCATCGTCGACTCGACCGGCGCGCTGGAGCTCAAATCGGTGCCGGGCAAGATGCTGATCATCGGCGGCGGCATCATCGGCCTCGAGATGGGCACGGTGTACTCGACGCTGGGCGCGCGCCTCGATGTGGTCGAGATGCTGGACGGCCTGATGCAGGGCCCGGACCGCGACCTGGTCAAGGTGTGGCAGAAGATGAACGAGCACCGCTTCGACAACATCATGCTCAACACCAAGACCACCGCGGTCGAAGCGCGTGAGGACGGCATCTACGTCACCTTCGAGGGTGAGAAGGCGCCGAAGGAACCGGTGCGTTATGACCTGGTGCTGGTCGCCGCCGGCCGCGCGCCGAACGGCAAGCTGATCGGCGCCGAGAACGCCGGTGTGGTGGTGACCGACCGCGGCTTCATTCCGGTCGACAAGCAGATGCGCACCAACGTGCCGCACATCTACGCGATCGGCGACCTGGTCGGCCAGCCGATGCTGGCGCACAAGGCGGTGCACGAGGCGCACGTGGCGGCCGAAAACGCCGCCGATCACAAGGCGTTCTTCGACGCGCGCGTGATCCCGGGCGTCGCCTACACCGATCCGGAAGTGGCTTGGGTCGGCATGACCGAAGAGCAGGCGAAGAAGGACGGCGTCAAGATCGAGAAGTCGGTGTTCCCGTGGGCCGCCTCCGGCCGCGCGATCGCCAACGGTCGCGACGAGGGCTTCACCAAGCTGATCTTCGACGCCGAGACGCACCAGATCATCGGTGGCGGCATCGTCGGCACCCACGCCGGCGACATGATCGGCGAGATCTGCCTCGCGATCGAGATGGGCTGCGATGCGCACGACATCGGCAAGACCATCCACCCGCACCCGACGCTCGGCGAGTCGATCGGCATGTCGGCCGAAGTGTTCGCCGGCACCTGCACCGACTTGCCGCCGCAACGCAAGAAATAAGCATTGCCATCGGGAGGGCGCAAGCCCTCCCCCTCACCTTGACCGGCGACACGCGAGTGTCGCCGTCTTTTTTTGCCCGGCGCGGGCAAAGCTGCGGATAATCGCCCTCCAGTACGTCGTCATGGTAACGACGTCGGCCGAACGCGTGGCACAGGGTGCGCCAGGGTTTTCGGGATGACAGCGAGGTTTTTTAGTGCAAATCCGCCGGCAGGCTCGCCACCGCCCGGCGGATTCTTTACCATTCAAGCAGATACACAAGACTGATTCTGGATGCTGCCACGCCGTTTTCTTCCGTTTGCCGTACTGGCGCTCGCCTGCCACGGCGCGCCCGCGCTGGCGGCGTACACGGTGCGCGTCGACGCGCCCGACAGCGACCTGGTCAAGCTGTTGACCGAGCATCTCGACCTGGTCAGCGAGCACGACAATCCCGAGCTCGACGCCGAGCAGCGCGCCGCGCTGGTCGAGGAGGCGCCGGAGCAGGCCCGCGCGATGCTCGAGACCGAGGGTTACTTCAACGCCAAGGTGGAGGTCAGCAAGGAGGACGGTGGCTACCTGGTGTCGGTCGAGCCGGGGCCGCCGGTGATCGTCGCCGACGTGAACTTGTCCGTCGACGGCGCGATCCGCCAGGAGCCGGACTTCCAGACTCGCTACGCCAAGCTGATCGAGGTGTGGGCGTTGCCGCTCGGCGCGCGCTTCCGTCAGGACGACTGGGCGAACAGCAAGAAGTTGGCGCTGCGCTCGCTGACGGTCGACCGCTTTCCGCTGGCGAAGGTGGCCGAGAGCCGCGCCGAGATCGATCCGGCGACCCACCGCGCCACGCTGTCGGCGCGCTTCGACAGCGCAGAGCGCGTCACCTTCGGCCCGCTCACGATCAAGGGCGAGCAGCGCTACCCGAAGTCGGTGGCGGCCGGCATGGCCGACTTCAGCGAGGGCTCGCCGTTCGAGCTCGCCAAGGTGCTCGACTACCAGAACGCACTCGAGCAGGACCCCCACTACAAGAGCGCGATCGTCACCACCGACTTCGCCCGCCTGCAGAACGGCGAGGTGCCGGTCGACGTCGAGGTGACCGAACAGCCGCGCCAGAAGCTCGAGCTCGGCCTCACCTACGACAGCGTGGAAGGCCCCGGCGTGCGGGTCGGCTACGAGCACTACAACATCTTCAGGCGCGGCTGGACCGGCTCCTTGCTCGCCGACGTCAAGCGCGACGAGAAGACCTATTCGGCCGGTATCGGCTTCCCGCGCGGTTCGGACGGCTACTCGCATACCGTCAACGTCAAGTACGGCCAGAGCGATATCCAGGGCCTGCGCACCGAGGCGATCAGCGGCGGCGCCTGGCGGATCCGCCAACGCGGCACGATCGAGTCGCGCATCGGCCTCGAGTACCTGAGCGAACGCGCGTCTATCGTCGGCGACGGCTCGCTCGGCCGTTCGGCTGCGCTGTTCGCCTCGTACGGCTGGACGCAGCGCGCAGTCGACGACGAGCTGCGCCCGCGCTCCGGCCGGCTGTTGGACACCAAGATCTCCAGCACGCTCGGCGGCGTCGGCTCGAACACCCAGTTCGTGCGCGGCTATCTGCACGCGGTCGGCTACTACACGCCGTGGCCGAGCAAGTACGGCACGCTGGTCGGCCGCATCGAGGCCGGCCAGGTGTGGGCGAAGGACACCGACAGCGTGCCGGAGTCGCTGCTGTTCCGTACTGGTGGCCCGAACAGCGTGCGCGGCTACGAATTCCGCAGCCTCGGCGTGCCGGGGCCGAACGGCTCGGTGCTGGGCGGCCGGGTGCTGGCGGTCGGCAGCGTCGAGTACCAGATTCCAGTGGCGGCGAGCTGGGCGGTGGCCTTGTTCAGCGACGTCGGCGACGCCGCATCGAGCTGGAACAGCTACCAGGCGGCCAAGTCCTACGGTGTCGGCGCGCGCTGGTTCAGCCCGGTGGCGCCGCTGTCGTTCGACATCGCCCAGGCCGAGCGCAACAAGCGCTGGCGCTGGAGCCTGAGCCTGGGGCTGGCCTTCTGATGAGTGATGCATGACCGATAGCCACAACCCGGCCGACGCCGGTCAAATCCCCACTCCAACCGGCGAGACTCCGCCGGCCAAGCCGCGCCGCTTCTGGGGCTATTGGCTCACGGCGGCCGGCCTGGCGCTGCTGCTGACGGTGGTCGGGCTCGCCGGCTGGACTACCGGCAGCGACCGCGGCTTCGCCTGGCTGCTCGATAGCGCCGGCCGGCTCAGCCACGGCGCGTTCAGCGTCAAACAGGCGCAGGGCAACCTCTGGGACGGCTTCACGCTGAGCGGGGTGCGCGTGGCGAGCGCCGGCAGTGACGTCGAGCTCGACCGCGTCCGCGTCGACTGGGCGCCGCGCGCGCTGCTGTCGGGCGAACTGCACGTCCGCGCGCTGGAGCTCGGCCACCTGCGCCTGAAGAGCAAGCCGACCCCGCCGTCGCCGCCGCCGACCCTGCCCGAGTCGCTGGCGCTGCCGCTCGGCGTCAGGGTCGACAAGCTGTCGCTCGACAGCCTGACGCTGCTGCCGGGCGAACCGCTGCTGTACAAGGTCGAGGCGAGCTACCGCTACGACGCCGGCCGCCACCAGCTGACGCTAGCCCGGCTCGGCTCGCCGTGGGGCAGCGCCGACGGCCGGCTGACGCTGGCCGATGCCCGACCATTCAAGCTCGACGGCCGGATCGCCGCCGCCGGCAAGCTCGACGAAATCGAGGTGAGCGCCAAGGGCGCGCTGTCCGGCGACCTGACCGACACCCGCCTGGCCGCCGAATTGAGCGGCGAGGGGGTGGTCGCCGACCTCGATGGCCGGGTCGACCCGTTCGCGCCGGAACTGTTGAAGAAGCTCAAGCGCGTCAATCTGCGCGCCGGCGGCATCAACCCGCACGCACTCAATCCGGGCTGGCCGAAGGCGCAACTGAACCTGGCGCTGATCGCCGAACCGTCCGGCGCCAACGCGTTGCAGGGCGGCCTGTCGCTGATCAACCAGAAGCCGGGCAGCCTGCCATCCGGCGCGCTGCCGCTGCGGCTCGTGACCGGCGCGCTGCGACTGGCCGACGGCAAGCTGACGCTGGACGCACTGAACGCCGAGGTGGCCGGCGGCCAGCTGACGCTTGTTGGCAGTGCGTCGCAGCAGCGGCTGGCGCTGAAGGCGACGGTGACCCGGCTCGACCTGACCCAGTTCCACGCCGCGCTGCCGAAGCCGCCGCTGTCCGGCACGCTGAACGTCAGCGGCGCGAGCCGCGCGCCGCAGTTGGCGCTCGATCTGGCCAGCGGCGCGCTGGCCGCCCGAGGCCAAGTGGCGCTCGGTCACGATTCCGCCGGCCAGTCGCTGCTCGACATCGCCCGCCTGCAGCTGGCGGCATCGGGCGGCGGCGAGCTGCGGCTATCGGGCAAACTCGGCCTGGGCAGCCAGCTGCCGGTCGATGCGCATGCCGAGCTGCATTCGGCCAACCCGGCGCGCTTCATGGCCGGCTGGCCGGACGGCAAGCTCAGCGCCACGTTGACGGCGAAGGGCAGCCTCGGCGCCGGGCCGAAGCTCGCCGCCGAACTGAAGCTCGCGCCGAGCACCCTGTCCGGCGCGCCGCTGTCCGGTCAGGCTAAGCTGAACCTCGACGGTCAGCGGCTGACCCAGCTCTCGGCGGCGCTGCGCCTCGCCGACAACCGGCTCGACGCCAACGGCGCCTGGGGCAAGCCGGGCGATAGGCTGAAACTGGCGATCGACGCGCCGAACCTCGGCCTGATCGGCCCGGGCTTCGCAGGGCGGGTCAGCGGCAAAGCCGAGCTGTCCGGCTCGACTAAGCAGCCGGTGGTCGACGCCGACCTCGCCGCGCAGCGGCTGCGGCTGCCAGGCGGCATCGCCGCCGACAAGGTGACGCTGACCGGCCGGCTGCGCGACAGCGCCGACAGCCCGTTCCGGCTGGCGCTCGACGTCGACGCGCTGCGCGCCGGCAGCGTGGCGGTGCCGAGCCTGCGACTGTTGGCCGACGGCACCCGCTCCAGCCACACGCTGACGCTCGACGGCCGCGTCCAGCTCGACCAGCGCGCCTACCAGCTCGGCCTCTTGGCCGCCGGTGGCTTGGACGCCAAGGTGGTGAACTGGCGCGGCACGCTGCGCCGGCTCGAGCTGAACGGCCAGCCCGGCTTGCGGTTGTTGGCGCCGGTGACGATCGCCGCGTCGACCGAACGGGTGACGGTCGGCGCGGCGCGGCTGGCTGTGCTCGGCGGCAACCTCATGCTCAACGCGCTCGATTGGCGCCGAGACGGCACGCTGACCAGCAGCGGCCGTGCCGACAATATCGCGCTGGCCGCGCTGTCGCCGTTGGTGACCCTGCCGGTGCAGCAGGATCTGGTGCTCGGCGCCGACTGGGACGTGGCGCTCGGCAAGAACCCGCGCGGCCGGATCAGCGTCGAGCGGCTGCGCGGCGACGTGCAGCTGCCGACGCAGAACCGCAAGCTCGCCGCCGGCCTGTCGACGCTGAAGGCCAGCGTCAAACTCGGCGACGGCCACACCCAGTTCGCGGTGGATGTGGTCAGCAAGTACGCATCGCTGTCCGGGCAGGGCTCGCTCGCCAGCGGCAATGCGCTGCCGACGCCGCGCGCCCCGCTGACCGGCACGCTGCGCGCCGAGGTGCCGGCGCTGGCGGCGTTCAAGTCGCTGTTGCCGCCGGCGCTCGATATCGCCGGCCGGCTGTCGGCCGACGTCGCGATCGACGGCGCGCTGGCCCAGCCCTTGTTCCACGGCAAGGTCAACGGGGAGCAGCTGGCGCTGTTTGACCGCACCACCGGCATCCGCCTGACCGACGGCCAACTGGCCGCGCAGCTCGACGGCCCGCGCGTGGTGCTGGAGCGCTTGCGCTTTGCCGGTGGCAAGGGCGAGGTGGTGGCGTCCGGGGTGATCGACGCCCGCGACAACGGCCCGAATGCGCAGGCGAGGGTGGTGTTCACCCAGCTGAGCGTGTTCGACAAGCCGGGCCGGGTGCTGGTGGTGTCCGGGGTCAGCGAGCTGGGGCTGTCGCCGACGCAGGGGGTGACGCTGAACGGCAAGCTGCGCGTCGACCGCGGCCGCATCGACCTGCCCAAGGCCGGCGCGCCGACGCTGTCCGACGACGTGGTGGTGGTCGGCCGCAAGCCGCCCGAGCCGTCGTCGTTCAGCAAGCTGCCGATCACGGTGAATCTGGAACTTGACCTCGGCGACCGCTTCCGCTTCGTCGGCCAGGGCCTCGACGTGACCCTGTCCGGCCTGGTGCGGGTCGACGCCAAGCCCGGCTACGCGCCGTCGGCGAACGGCCAGGTGCGGGTCGAGAAGGGTCGCTACAAGGCCTACGGCCAGGATCTCGACATCGACACCGGGGTGATCTCGTTCGCCGGCCCGATCGACAACCCGGGCCTGAACGTGCGCGCCACCCGCCGGCTGTCGCCGGTCGGCGCCGGCGTCGAGGTGACTGGCTCGGTGTCGAGCCCGCACATCCGCCTGGTCGCGGACGAGGCGATGAGCGAGAAGGACAAGCTCTCCTGGCTGGTGCTCGGCCGCGCCTCGAGCGGCGACGCCAAGGACGACGCGGCGCTGGGGGCCGCCGCCGGTGCCTTGCTCGCCGGCGCGGTGAACGACCATATCGGCCTGTTCGACGACCTGGGGATGACCAGCCGCAAGGCGCGCACCGCCGCCGACGGCAGCCTCAGCCCGGCCGAGCAGGTGGTGACGGTCGGCAAGCAGCTGACCCGCGAGCTCTACCTCGGCTACGAATACGGCATCACCAGCGCCGACCAGACGGTGAAGATGGTCTACCAGTTCTCGAAGGGCTGGTCGATGGTGCTGCGCGCCGGTCAGCAGTCGTCGTCGGCCGAGTCGCGCTACACGCTGCGTTTCGATTGAGCGCCGGTCGCCTGGGGGGGGCGCGGCATGCGCAAATGCGCTACAATTCGCGCCGGAAGTCAGACAGACAGTCGCCGCGCCCCTCGTGGGCGGGGAGGAAAGTCCGGGCTCCGCAGAGCAGGATGCCGGCTAACGGCCGGGCGCCGTGAGGCGACGGAAAGTGGAACAGAGAGCTGAACCGCCGATGGCTGGACTTGTCGCCCGCAAGGGCGACAAAGTCTTCATCCAGACAGGGCTTGCCCTGGCTGGACGGCACAGGCAAGGGTGAAAAGGTGCCCGGACAAGGCGTAAGCCGCGACCGGGGAGCGGGGCAACCCGCTGCGGTAAGAGCGCACCGCGGACGTGGTAACACGGACGGCAGGCTAAACCCCATCCGGAGCAAGACCAAATAGGGGGGCGCTAACGTGGCTCGCGTTGTCCCCGGGTAGGTTGCTTGAGCCTGTCGGTAACGGCAGGCCTAGAGGAATGACTGTCCAACGACAGGACCCGGCTTATCGGCTGACTTCCACCCCGATGCGTAACCCTTCCGCCACAGGCGGAAGGGTTTTTTCTTGGCGGATACCACTAGGCATGGCGGGCGTCGTCGCCTCGTCCCCAATCGCTTGGGGGCGATTTCGTACGGCTATGGATGGCGCTTAAAAAATAAGCAAAAAGGTTTTTACCGGTCGGGCGAAACCCGCTACAATTGCCCCCCTTCCCGACCCGAGATACCCCTGTCGCCCATGCGCATCGGCCCGTACACGCTGCCCAACCGCCTGATCGTCGCGCCGATGGCCGGCGTCACCGATCGGCCGTTCCGCATGCTGTGCAAGCGCTTCGGCGCGGGGCTGGCGGTGTCGGAGATGATCACCTCGAACAAGGCGCTGTGGACCACGCCGAAGACGCTGCGCCGCGCCAACCACGAGGGCGAGGTGGCGCCGATCTCGGTGCAGATCGCCGGCGCCGACCCGGTGCAGATGGCCGAGGCGGCGCGCCTCAATGTGGAGCACGGCGCGCAGATCATCGACATCAATATGGGCTGCCCGGCGAAGAAGGTGTGCAACGTCGCCGCCGGTTCGGCGCTGTTGCAGCACGAGGACCTGGTGGCGCGCATCCTCGAGGCGGTGGTTAAGGCGGTCGACGTGCCGGTGACGCTGAAGACCCGCACCGGCTGGAGCCGCGAGCACAAGAACGCGTTGAAGATCGCCAAGTTGGCCGAAGACGCCGGCATCGCCGCGCTGGCCTTGCACGGTCGCACCCGCGAGGACATGTACAAGGGCGATGCCGAGTACGACACGATCCGCGCGGTGAAGCAGGCGATCTCGATTCCGCTGATCGCCAACGGCGACATCGACAGCCCGGCAAAGGCACGTTTCGTGCTTGAAGCCACCGGCGCCGACGCGATCATGATCGGCCGCGCCGCGCAGGGGCGGCCGTGGCTGTTCCGCGAGGTCCAGCACTATCTGGAGACCGGCGAGACACTGCCGGCGCCGCGCGTCGCCGAGATCCGCGAAGTGCTGCTCGAGCACCTCGACGAGCTGTACGGCTTCTACGGCGAGTACTCGGGCTGCCGGGTCGCGCGCAAGCATATCGCCTGGTACACCAAGGGGCTGGCCGGTTCGAACGAGTTCCGTCAGACCATGTACCGGCTCGAAGCCACCGCCGAGCAGCGGCTGGCGGTGAGCCATTATTTCGACCAGCTGGCGGCCACGTCCGACCGGCTGGAATACCTCGACGCCGACGCCGCCCACGACGACGCGGCGGTTTGATCAACCCCCGGTGACAACACAACAATAGCCATGCAAACCAGCGATCACATCGGTCAGACCATACGCCACGCGATGGAACAGTACTTCCGCGACCTCGACGGCGAGGCGCCGGCGGCCATCTACGAGATGGTGCTGGCGCGGGTCGAGAAACCGTTGATCGAAGTGGTGCTGGCGCACACCCAGGGCAATCAGACGCGCGCGGCCGAGCTGTTGGGGCTCAACCGCAATACCTTGCGCAAGAAGATGAAGAGTTACGACTTAATATAAAAGACGCACCGGAGGCCGCTTAATCAGCGGCCTCCGGTGCATCTGGCTTTGTGTTTCTTTACGTTAAACCACCGCGGTACTGGAATCATGACCAAGATCGAACGAGCGTTGCTGAGCGTTTCCGACAAATCCGGCATTGTTAAATTTGCCCGCGGCCTGGCCGAGCACGGCGTGGAGATCCTCTCCACCGGCGGCACCGCCAAGCTGTTGGCCGAACAGGGCATCGCGGTGACCGAAGTGTCCGACTACACCGGCTTCCCGGAAATGCTCGACGGTCGGGTGAAGACCCTGCACCCGAAGGTGCACGGCGGCATCCTCGGCCGCCGCGACCTGCCGGAGCACGTCGCCAAGATGGCCGAACACGGCATCGGCAACATCGACCTGGTCTGTGTCAACCTGTACCCGTTCGAGGCGACCATCGCCAAGAGCGACTGCACGCTCGAGGACGCGATCGAGAACATCGACATCGGCGGCCCGACCATGGTGCGCTCGGCGGCGAAGAACTGGGCGCACGTCGCGATCGTCACCGACGCGGCCGACTACCCGGCGCTGCTCGATGAAATGACGGCGAACGCCGGCGCGCTCGCCAAGCCGACCCGCTTCGAGCTGGCCAAGAAGGCGTTCACCCACACCGCCGCCTACGACGGCGCGATCTCCAACTACCTGACCAGCCTGGCCGCCGGCACTGTGACCGGCGTGCCGGAGCGCGCCGCGTTCCCGAACCGCCTGAACGCGCAGTTCGTGAAGGTGCAGGACATGCGCTACGGCGAGAACCCGCACCAGAGCGCCGCGTTCTACCGCGACCTCGACCCGGCGCCGGGCAGCATCGCGCACTATCGCCAGCTGCAGGGCAAGGAGCTGTCGTACAACAACATCGCCGACGCCGACGCGGCCTGGGAAGCGGTGAAGACCTTCGCCGAGCCGGCCTGCGTGATCGTCAAGCACGCCAACCCGTGCGGCGTGGCCGTCGCGGCCGACCCATTGACCGCGTACAAGTTGGCGTTCGCCACCGACACCACCAGCGCCTTCGGCGGCATCATCGCGTTCAACCGTGAAGTGGACGCGGCCACCGTCGAGGCGGTGACCGGCCAGTTCCTCGAGGTGTTGATCGCGCCGGCGTTCACCGACAGCGCGAAGGCGGTGATCGCGGCCAAGAAGAACGTGCGCGTGCTGGAAGTGCCGCTGACCGCCGGTGCCAACCATTTCGACCTGAAGCGCGTCGGCGGCGGCCTGCTGGTCCAGTCGCCGGACGTGCGCAACGTCGGCCTGGATGAACTGCGCGTGGTCACCAAGCGCGCGCCGACCGCGCAGGAGATGACCGACCTGCTGTTCGCCTGGCGCGTCGCCAAGTACGTGAAGTCGAACGCGATCGTGTTCTGCAAGGACGGTCGCACCGCCGGTATCGGCGCCGGCCAGATGTCGCGCGTCGACTCGACCCGCATCGCCGCGCGCAAGGCACAGGATGCCGGCCTGAGCCTCGCCGGCGCGGTGGCCGCGTCGGACGCGTTCTTCCCGTTCCGCGACGGCATCGACGTGATCGCCGAGCAGGGCATCAAGGCGATCATCCACCCGGGTGGCTCGATGCGCGACGAAGAGGTGTTCGCCGCCGCCGATGAACATGGCATCGCCATGGTGCTCACGGGTGTGCGACACTTCCGTCATTGATCTCACTATCACCGGCGGGCCGTCTCGCGACGGCCCGCCGTTTTATACGTTGTTTTGATGAAATCGATTGCCTCTTGGGTCGGCGGCGGTCTCCTGGTGCTGAGCGGCCTGCCGGCCTTGGCCGACGACGCCAGTGCGCCGTCCGTCGCATCCGTCGCCGTTTCGGCCAAGCCGAGCGCGCCGTCCACCGAGACTCGCGCGGTTTCGGCCAAGCCGGGGTTCTGGCAGCACAGCGAGGACAACGTCACCGCTACCTGGCGTTCCGAGCAGTACGAGCTGTACCTGCCGCTCGTCAGCTGGCATAACCGCGCCACGTACGATCACGAGAAGATCGACGATTACAACGAGCAGCCGTGGGGTCTCGGCGTCGGCAGGTACCGCTTCGACGCCGACGGCGACTGGCACGCGCTGTACGCGATGGCATTTCTCGACTCGCACAAGGACGTCGAGCCGTTCGCCGGCTACGGTTATCAGTGGGTCTGGCGTCCCGGCGGCGACGACTTCCGCCTCGGCGCCGGTTTCACGCTCGGCGTGACTGCGCGCAAGGACTACGGCTACGTGCCGTTCCCGGCGGTGCTGCCGCTGGCGTCGATCGAGTACCGCAAGCTGTCCTTGCAGGCGACTTATATTCCCGGCGGCCACAATAACGGCAATGTGCTGTTCGCCTGGCTGCGCTGGCAGTTGTGATTCGATGGGTTTCCCGGGCACGGCACGAGCCGTGCCACGGAGGATTACTGGAGTATTTCGCATGAAAGTATTGGTTATCGGCTCGGGCGGGCGTGAGCACGCGCTGGCCTGGCGCATCGCCAAGTCGGGCCGCGTCTCCAAGGTGTTCGTGGCGCCGGGCAATGCCGGCACCGCGCGCGACGCGCATCTGACCAATGTGGCCATCACCGCCATTCCCGAGCTGATCGAGTTCGTGAAGCGTGAAAAGGTCGACCTGACCGTGGTCGGCCCGGAGGCGCCGCTGGCCGCCGGCGTGGTCGACGCGTTCCGCGACGCCGGGCTGAAGATCTTCGGCCCGACCCGCTTCGCCGCGCAGCTGGAGAGTTCGAAGGACTTCGCCAAGGCGTTCATGAAGCGCCACGGCATCCCGACCGCCGCCTACGAGACTTTCAGCGACGCCGGGGCCGCGCACGCCTACGTCGACGGGCACGGCGCGCCGATCGTGATCAAGGCCGACGGCCTGGCCGCCGGCAAGGGCGTGGTGGTGGCGATGACGCTGGACGAGGCGCACGCCGCGATCGACGACATGCTGGTCGGCAACAAGATGGGCGACGCCGGCGCGCGGGTGGTGATCGAGGACTTCCTCGCCGGCGAGGAGGCGAGCTTCATCGTGATGGTCGACGGCGAGCATGTGCTGCCGATGGCGACCAGTCAGGACCACAAGCGTCTGAAGGACGCCGACCAGGGGCCGAACACCGGCGGCATGGGCGCGTACAGCCCGGCGCCGGTGGTGACCCCGCAGGTGCACGCGCGGGTGATGCGCGACATCATCATGCCGACGGTGCGCGGCATGAAGGCCGACGGCCATCCGTACACCGGCTTCCTGTACGCGGGGCTGATGATCGACGCCCAGGGCAACCCGTTCACCATTGAGTTCAACTGCCGCTTCGGCGACCCGGAGACCCAGCCGATCATGGCGCGGCTGAAGTCCGACTTCACCGTGCTGCTCGAGCACGGCGTCAACGGTAGCCTGGACAAGGTCGAGGCCGAATGGGACCGCCGCGTCGCGCTCGGCGTGGTGCTGGCCGCCGACGGTTATCCGGAGGCGCCGCGCAAGGGCGACCTGATCACCGGCCTCCCGGCCGAGACCGACGACGCGGTGGTATTCCACGCCGGCACCGCCGACAACGCGGCCGGCGAGCTGGTCAGCAACGGCGGCCGGGTGCTGTGCGCGGTGGGCCTCGGCGACAGCGTCAAGATGGCGCAGACCCGCGCCTACCAGTTGGCCGACCAGATCCACTTTGCCGGCAAGCAGCTGCGCCGCGACATCGGCGCACGCGCGATCGGCCGGCGCAACTGAGCGTCGTCTGGTCCGAACCTAGACGGGGACGCATGCGTCCCCGTTTTTGCTGGCAATGCGGAACCCGCGCGCCAGTCTCCGGTCAATCTGCTAGCCTAGCGTTTTACCGTCGTAGCTCAGTACTCTTACCGTGAAGAAGTGTTACCGTTTGCCCGGCCGGGCGTTGCAGCGCAAGGCGCGCGGCGTGCTGGCCGCCGGCGGCGTGCTTGCCTACGCCACCGAATCGTGTTTCGGCCTCGGCTGCGACCCGGCCAACGCCCACGCGCTGCGCCGGGTGATCCGGCTGAAGGGCCGCCCCAACCACAAGGGCATGATTTTGCTGGCGGCCGACGTCGAGCAGCTGGCACCTTTCATCGCGCCGCTGTCCGCCGCCGACAAGGCGCGCCTGGCCGAATACTGGCCGGGGCCGTACACCTTCCTGCTGCCGGCGTCGCGCCGGGTGCTGCCGCTGCTGCGCGGCCGGCACCGCAAGATCGCGGTGCGGGTCACCGCGCACGGCGCGGCGGCGGCGCTGTGCCGCGCGCTCGGCACCGCGCTGGTGTCGACGTCGGCCAACCCGGCCGGCCAGCGCGCCGAGCGCAGCGCCCGCGGCTGCCGCCATACGTTCGGGACGCGGCTGTTGGCGCTGCCGGGACGGATCGGCGCGCGCCGCAAGCCGTCGACCATTATCGATTTTGAAACCGGCCGCGTGTTACGCTAGCTGGCAGCTCTATAGAGGAAACCAACGTGCAACAGATGTCTGTATTCAGCCTGATCGCCAACGCCAGCCTGGTCGTGCAACTGATCATGGCCGGCCTCCTGGTGCTGTCGGTGCTGTCCTGGGCGCTGATCATCCAGAAGTCGCTGACGCTGAAGGGCGCCCGGCGCGACAGCGACGACTTCGAGCGCACCTTCTGGGGCGGCGCCGACCTGAACCGGCTGTACGAGGACGGCAGCCGCCGCCAGGACGGCTCGGCGATGGAGCGGATCTTCCAGTCCGGCTTCGGTGAATTCCTGAAGCTGCGCAGCAAGAGCAGCGGCGAGCTGTCCGACATCATGGACGGTAGCCGCCGCGCGATGCGCGCCGCGGCGCAGCGCGAGCTCGACGTGCTGGAAAACCACAACGCCTTCCTCGCCACGGTCGGTTCGGTCAGCCCCTACGTCGGCCTGTTCGGCACCGTGTGGGGCATCATGCACGCCTTCATCGGCCTGGGTAACGCCACCCAAGCGACGCTGCAGACGGTGGCGCCGGGCATCGCCGAGGCGCTGATCGCCACCGCGATTGGCCTGTTCGCGGCGATCCCGGCGGTGATCGGTTACAACCGCTTCGCCGCCGACGTCGACCGGCTGGCGACCCGTTTCGACACCTTCATGGAAGAGTTCTCGAACATCTTGCAGCGCCAGGCGTCGCGCTGAGAACCTGTTTGCCGCCGCGCCTCGCCGCCAAACCGCTTGGCGCGGCCCCGAGCGGCTCCCTCTCTAGGTCCTAGGGGGTAAACCGCTGCCCCCTTCCTGCGCCGCCCCTTACCCATTCCCAGATTGCTTAGAGCCGCTCACAACGAGGTGAAGCCTCGTTGTGAGCGGCTCTAAGGTGGGATGGATTATTTTCGCAGCTGTATCATGCTCCCCCGGACTGAACCTCCGAAGTGCGGACTTCCAACTGAGCTACCCCGTTCCACCCCCGAGCCAGCCATGCCCTGGTGATCGTGGTGAAAATCATGGTGAAAGTCATGATCGTGGTCGTGGCGAAAGTCATGGTGAAAGTCGTGATCGGGGCGAAAATCATGGCCGCGACCGTGATGGAACTCATGAACGAAGAAACCCGCCCCGTAGAATGGGAAGTCGCATCCGGGACCATAGTAGCCGGTGATCGCGGGGTTGCCGCACCCCAGCTCGCTGGAATAAGCCGGTGTCTCGTCAGGCACCGCACAGCCGCCCAGCACAACGGCCGCGATTACCCCTCCGATCAGGGAGAAAATTATGCGCCGCATAGTGACACCTCGTACAACAAAGCAAAACGCCTCTGCCCACTACTTTGACCGTCGCGCGGCGGGTGCGTCTTGGGGCGGGCACGGTGAATTGTGTTAAGAAAAATTACCGGTCGAAGGCCCCCTCTGAAGCCAAACCGCGACTCTCCCCCGAAAGACCCACTAATCACCGATCGCACACCACTACATCAGCGGCTCATGACCGCCCCTCGCTGACGCCCGCTCGTTACGCTTTGAGAACGGGTTCGCGGTGAGCAAGACAAGGTTGGCCGAACGGCGCCCCGCGGGGCGCCGTTTTCGTTGCTGACTGTACCGGCCGAAACGGCGTGCTTCTGCCCCTTGAGCATTGGCGGGCGCTCAGGCAAAGTCTCGCTTTGCCGATTGGATACTATCCCCATGTCTGCCGCCACCATCCCCGCCCGCACCGTGCTCACCCCGCTGATCCTCGCCGCGTTCTTCGCGGTGTACGTGATCTGGGGCTCGACCTATCTGGGCATCCGCATCGGCGTGGCCAGCTGGCCGCCGTTGATGATGGCCGGGCTGCGCTTCCTGATCGCCGGCGCGATCCTGTTTACCGTGCTGCGGCTGATCGGCTACCCGTGGCCGAGCCGGCGCGAGTGGGGCGGCGCGGCGATCCTCGGCGTGCTGATGCCGGCGCTCGGCAACGGCCTGGTGACGGTGGCCGAGCAGGACGTGTCGTCCGGCGTTGCCGCGCTGGTGATCGCCACCGTGCCGCTGTTCACCGTGCTGTTCTCGCGCGCCTTCGGCCACAGGGTGCGCGGCGTCGAGTGGTTGAGCATCGCGCTGGGCCTTGCCGGCATCGCACTGCTCAATCAGGGCACCAACCTGTCGGCCAGCCCGATCGGCGCGTTGCTGCTGCTGACCGCGGCGGCGAGCTGGGCGTTCGGCTCGGCGTGGAGTCGCCGCCTGCCGCTGCCGGCCGGGCCGATGGCGAGCGCCTGCGAGATGCTGGCCGGCGGCGCGGCCTTGCTGATCGGCAGCCGCGCGATGGGCGAGACCCTCACCGCCGCGCCGAGCCTGTCGGGCTGGCTGGCGCTCGGCTACCTGATCGTGTTCGGCTCGATCATCGCGTACAGCGCCTACCAGTACCTGCTCGACCATGTGCGTCCGGCGGCGGCGACCAGCTACGCCTACGTCAACCCGGCGATCGCGGTCGGCCTCGGCGTGCTGTTCGCCGGCGAGCACATCGGTCAGCCGGAGCTTGCGGCGATGGCGGTGATCATCGCCGCGGTCGCCTTGCTCGGCTTCAAGCGCTGAGCCGACGAACGGTAGCGCTTCGGCCGACCTTCCCGACGACTTGATACCAAGTCGTTCATTCTGCTGAATTTTCTGGCTTTCCCTGCAGACCACTTCCCGACCGGAAAGTGGTCTGTTGTGTTTTGTATTCAGAATGCGGCGCAGCAATGGGCGATTTTTTCTATGCGGAATCGAATTGCCGTCACAAAGCCGGCAAAATGGTCTTAAAGTGGTATTGACACGGCGGAAGCTCGCCCGCTAGTGTCGAGCCGACTGCCCGATCCCGGGCCGAGGAGACCGACGCGAATGGACAACCGCCTGTTAACGCTCAAACCCGATGAGTCGCTGGCCACGCCGCTCTATCTGCAGCTGGCACGCAGCCTGAGCCTCGCGATCAGCGCCGGCTGGTGGCGCCCGAACGAGGCGCTGCCGTCCGAGCGCAACCTGTCCGACGAGATCGGCGTGTCGCGCGTCACCGCGCGCAAGGCGCTCGACCTCTTGTTCGAGCAGGGGCTGATCCGCCGCCGCCAGGGCTCGGGCACCTTCATCTCGCAGCGGATGGAGCAGCCGCTGTCGCGGCTGACCGGCTTCACCGAGACGCTGACCGAGAAAGGCTACACCCCGTCGACCGTCTGGCTGAGCCGCGAGACCGGCGTCGCCAACCACGAGGAGGCGGTGCGGCTCGGCATCGAGCCACTCTCCCCGGTGGCGCGGCTGAAGCGCCAGCGTCTGGCCGACGGCGTGGTGATGGCGATCGAGCACAGCACGATGCCGCTGTCTTGCCTGCCCGAGCCGACCGCGCTCGGCGATTCGCTGTACGCGCACCTCGAGAGCCTCGGCCACCCGGTGGTGCGTGCCCGCCAGCATATCCGCGTGGTCAACGCGCCCGAACACATCGCCCGGCTCGCGCAGGTGCCGGTCGGCGACGCGATGATGCTGGTCACCCGGATCGGCTACACCGCCGACGACCGCGCGATCGAGCTGACCGTCACCTACTGCCGCAACGACTACTACGACTTCGTCGTGGAGCTGACCCGATGACTGATTCTGCAGTGCGCCTCACCGGCCGCATCCTGACCGAACAAGGCTGGCTCGACGGCGAGCTGGAAATCCGGAACGAGCGCATCGCCGCGATCCGCGGCACGCCGGTTGCCGACGACGGCGAAGCCTCCCGCTACATCCTGCCCGGCTTCATCGACACGCATGTGCACGGCGGCGGTGGCGCCGACGTGATGGAAGGCGGCGAGGCGGCGATCACGATCGCGCGCCAGCACGCCCGCTTCGGCACCACCTCGCTGCTCGCCACCACGATGACCGCGCCGCGCGCCGAGATCGAGGCGGCGCTCGCCGCGATCGGTCTTGCCTGCCGCGAGCGCGCCGCCGGCGGCCCACGCCTCCTCGGCGTGCACCTGGAGGGTCCGTACATCAACCCGGGCAAGCTCGGCGCGCAGCCGGACGAGGCGCGCGCCGGCGTGCTCGACGAGGTCGAGCACTTCATGAGCCTGGCACCGTTGAAGCTGATCACCGTCGCGCCGGAAGTGTCCGGTCACCTCGGCCTGATCCGGACCTTGGCCGAACGCGGCATCCGCATCCAGATCGGCCACACGCTCGGCCGCTACGAGGACGGCGTCGCCGCGCTCGAGCACGGCGCGAGCGGCTTCACCCATCTGTTCAACGCGATGACCGGCCTGCACCACCGCGAGCCGGGCATGGTCGGCGCGGCGCTGGCGCACGCCGACTACGCCGAGCTGATCCCCGACCTCTTGCACGTGCACCCCGGCGCGATCCGTACCGCCTTGCGCGCGATCCCGCACCTGTTCTGCGTCACCGACTCGACCGCCGCGGCCGGCATGCCCGACGGCGAGTACAAGCTCGGCTCGCAGCCGGTCACCAAGTGCCTCGGCGGGGTGCGCCTCGTCGACGGGACCTTGGCCGGCAGCACGCTGACGATGAACGTGGCGCTGAAGAACCTGGTGAGCCTGGGCCTCTCCGTCGCCGACGCCTCGAACCGGCTGTCGCGCTACCCGGCCGACTACCTCGGCATCACCGAGCGCGGCCGCCTCGCCGAGGGCGCTTGGGCCGACCTGGTGGTGCTGGATCACGAACTGAACCTGAACGAAGTCTTTGTCGAAGGAGAATGCCTTGGCCTCGCTGATGCTTGAGGAAGCGCTGTCGGCCCCGGAAGCGGTCGCCGCCCAGCACATGTATTCCGATGAACGGCTGTCGGTGCTGGCGCACCAGCTGGCGCAGCGCCCGCCGAAGCTCGCGCTGACCGTGGCGCGCGGCAGCTCCGACCATGCCGCCAGCTATTTCGCCTACCTGACCATGCAGCGCCTCGGCGTGCCGGTGGTGTCGCTGCCGATGTCGCTGATGACGCTGCACCAGGCGCCGCTGGCGGTCGACGGCGCGCTGGCGGTGGCGCTGTCGCAGTCGGGGCAGAGCCCGGACCTGGTCGACACGATGGCGGCGCTCGGCCGCGCCGGCGCGACCACGGTGGCGCTGGTCAACAAGCCGGACAGCCCGCTGTCCGCCGCCTGCGACTGGGCGGTGCCGCTCGCCGCCGGCGCCGAGAAGAGCGTCGCCGCGACCAAGAGCTATATCGCCACGCTGGCCGCGGTCGCGCGGCTGGTCGCGCACTGGGGCCGCGACCGCGAGCTGCTCGCCGCGCTGGAGACGCTGCCGGAACGGCTCGCCGACGCGGCAAGGCAGGACTGGAGCGCCGCGCTGCCGGTGCTGAAGGACGCCGAGCGGATCATGGTGGTCGGCCGCGGCCTCGGCTTCGCGGTGGCGCTCGAGGCGGCGCTCAAATTCAAGGAAACCTGCGCGATCCAGGCCGAGGCGTTTTCCAGCGCCGAGATCAAGCACGGCCCGATGGCGCTGATCGACGAGGGCTACCCCTTGCTGGTGTTCGCGCCGCGCGGCCCGGAGCAGGCCGGCATCCTGGCGCTGGCCGACGAGATGCGCGGCCGCGGCGCGCGGGTGCTGTTGGCGGCGCCGGCCGACGTGGACGGCCGCGACCTGACGCTGGCGACCGCCGACGATCCGGTGCTCGACCCGCTCACCGCGATCCAGAGCTTCTACCCGATGGCGGCCAAGTTGGCCGAAGCACGCGGCCTCAACCCAGACGCGCCGCGCCACCTGCAGAAAGTCACTTGCACCCGCTGATTGATAACGGCGGCCAAGAACATGGAGAGAGAGGATGTCGATGTCCACTGATGCACGCACACTCGTTGCCCCGCTGACCGGCTGGGTGGTTCCGTTGTCCGAGGTGCCCGATCCGGTGTTCGCCGGCGGCATGATGGGCGAGGGCGTCGCGATCGAGCCGGCCGACGGCCGGGTGATCGCGCCCTGTGCCGGCACGGTCAGCCAGCTGGCCAAGACCGGCCACGCGCTGACGCTGACCAGCGACGCCGGCGCCGACATTCTGATCCATGTCGGCATCGACACGGTGCTGCTGGGCGGCACCGGCTTCACCGCGCACGTCGCCGAAGGCCGGCGGGTCGCGGCCGGCGACTTGCTGATCGAGTTCGACGCCGACCGCGTCGCGCAGGGAGCCAAGAGCCTGCAGACCGTGGTGCTGGTGGTGAACGGCGATGCGTTCGCGCCGAGCGGCTTCGCCAGCGGTCGGGTCGAGGCCGGCGTGTCGGCGCTGTTTGCCGTGACCGCGCGCGGCGCTGATGCTGTCGTCAATACGACGTCTGACAACAGCGAGACGCTGCAGGCCCAAGCCACCGTGCGCCACGGCGGCGGCCTGCACGCCCGCCCGTCGGCGCTGGTGCAGGCGGCGGCCAAACGCCATGCCGCGCGGGTCGAGGTGCGCTTCGGCGAGCGTTCGGCCAAGGCGGCGAGCGTGGTCGGGCTGATGCGGCTCGGCACCGATCTGGGCGACACGGTCGAAGTCAGCGCCCGCGGTGCCGACGCGGCGGCGGCGCTGGCGGCGGTGGTCGCGGCGATCGAGACCGAGAGCGTGGCGGCGCACGCGCCGGCAGCGCCGGCCCCGGTCGCGCTCGGCCAGAGCGGCCCGCGCTACGCCGGCGTCTGCGCCGCGCCGGGGCTGGCGGTCGGCACCCTGGTGCGGCTCGACCACGGCCTGCCCGAGTTGGCCGAAACCCCGGCCGGCCCGGACAGCGAACTCACCCGTCTGACCGCCGCGCTCGCCAGCGTGCGCGAACAGATCGACGCGATGGTGCACGGCGCGCGCGCCAAGGGTCTCACCCAGGAAGCGGACATCTACAGCGCGCACCTGGCGCTCTTGGACGACCCGGAGCTGGCGCTGACCGCCGAGGGCAGCGTCGCCAACGGCATGGCCGCCGGTGCGGCGTTCCGCCAAGCGGTGCAGGTGCAGGCCGATGAATTGCGCGCGCTCGACAACCCCTTGCTGCGCGAGCGGGTCAGCGACCTGAACGACATCGCCCGCCAGGTGCTGACCCAGCTCGCCGGCGGCAAGCTGCCGGAGCCTGGGCTGGCCGAACAGAGCATCCTGCTCGCCGACGATCTTGCGCCGTCCGAGCTGACCCGGCTGCCGCGCGAGCGGGTGGCCGGTTTCGTCACCGCGCAGGGCGGCGCGACCAGCCACGTGGCGATCATCGCCCGCGCGATGGGCATCCCGGCGCTGGTCGCCGCAGGCAGCAGCGTTCTCGCGCTGCCGGCAGGCCGCGAGGTGGTGCTCGACGCCGGCGCCGGCCTGCTCGATAGCGCTCCAGACGACACAACGTTGGCCGAAGCGCGCCAACGTCTGGTGTTGTTGGAGGCCGAGCGAGCGCAACGCCAGGCCGAGGCGCACGGCCCGGCCTTGACCCGCGACGGCGTCTGCATCGAGGTGGCGGCCAATATCGGCAACCTCGCCGACGCGCAGGAAGCGCTGGCGCGTGGCGCCGACGGCGTCGGCCTGTTGCGCACCGAATTCCTGTTCCTCGAGCGCGACTCGCTGCCGAGCGCCGCCGAACAGCGCGACAGCTACCAGGCGATCGTCGACGCGCTGGCCGGCAAGACCGCGATCATCCGTACGCTCGACGTCGGCGGCGACAAGTCGCTGTCCTACCTGCCGCTGCCGCCGGAGCCGAACCCGGCGCTGGGCTTGCGCGGCATCCGTAGCGGCTTCGCCCGCCCCGAGGTGCTCGAGGCGCAGCTCGAAGGCCTGTTGGCGGTCAAGCCGCTGGCGCGCTGCCGCATCCTGCTGCCGATGATCACCGACGTGGCGGAGCTCGTGGCGGTGCGTGCGCTGATCGACAAGCTCGCCGCGCGGTTGGGGCTGACCGAACGGCCTGAGGTCGGCGTGATGATCGAGGTGCCGTCGGCCGCGGTGCTGGCCGACCAGTTGGCCGAACACGCCGACTTCCTGTCGATCGGCACCAACGACCTGACCCAGTACGTGCTGGCGATGGACCGCTGCCATCCGGGCCTGGCTGCGCAACTCGACGGCCTCCACCCGGCGCTGCTGCGCCTGGTGCGGCTGACGGTGGAAGGCGCGGCCAAGCACGGCCGCTGGGTCGGCGTGTGCGGGGCGCTCGCGTCCGAACCGGCGGCGGTACCGGTGCTGGTCGGCCTCGGCGTCGCGGAATTATCGGTCGGTGCGGCGCTGGTGCCGCAGATCAAGGCGCAGGTGCGCGAGCTCGACTTCGACCGGTGCCGGCAAGAAGCACTGGCGCTGCTCGGGCTGCCGTCGGCGCAGGCGGTGCGGGAACGCGTCGCGGCCGTCTGGCCGCAGGCGTAACCGCACCCATCTACACAGGAGAGGGAATCCATGAGCAACAATGATAAGTTCGCCAAGATCCAACAGCTCGGCCGCGCGCTGATGCTGCCGATCGCGGTGCTGCCGGTGGCCGGCCTGATGCTGCGGCTCGGCCAGCCGGATCTCTTGGACATCAAGCTGCTGGCGCAGGCCGGTGACGCGATCTTCGGCAATCTGGCGCTGATCTTCGCGATCGGCGTGGCGGTCGGCTTCGCCCGCGACAACAACGGCACGGCCGGCCTCGCCGGCGTGGTCGGCTATCTGGTGCTGACCGAGGTACTGAAGGTGATGCCGGACACCTTGCAGGCACATGCCGGTAACGGCTCGTTCTGGTCGCTGTTCGTGCACCTGGACGCCGCCGGCAAGCCGGTGGCGATCAATATGGGCGTGCTCGCCGGCATCATCAGTGGCATCGTCGCGGGCAATCTGTACAACCGCTACAAGGACATCCAGCTGCCGTCGTACCTGGCGTTCTTCGGCGGCAAGCGCTTCGTGCCCATCGTCACCGGCTTCGCCTGCCTGCTGCTGGCGCTGCTGTTCGGCCTGATCTGGCCGCCGATCCAGACAGCGATCGACGCGATCGGTCACTGGCTGATCAACGCCGGCGAGTTCGGCCTGTTCGTCTACGGCGTGCTCAACCGCGTGCTGATCGTCACCGGCCTGCACCACATCCTCAACTCCTTCGCCTGGTTCGTGTTCGGCGGCTTCACCGACGCGGCAGGCAAGCTGGTCACCGGCGATCTGAGCCGCTTCTTCGCCGGCGACCCGAGCGCCGGTTCGTTCATGGCCGGCTTCTTCCCGGTGATGATGTTCGGGCTGCCGGCGGCGTGCCTGGCGATGTACCGCAACGCCCGCCCGGAGAACAAGAAGGCGGTCGGCGGCGTGCTGCTGTCGATGGCGCTGACCGCGATGCTCACCGGCGTCACCGAACCGATCGAGTTCGCGTTCATGTTCCTGGCGCCGGCGCTGTACGCGGTGCACGCGGTGCTGACCGGCGTCTCGATGGCGCTGATGCACCTGTTGCATGTGCGGCTCGGCTTCACCTTCTCGGCCGGCCTGTTCGACTTCCTGGGTTCGGTAGGTAAGGGCCAGAACGGCTGGCTGATGCTGGCGGTCGGCGTGGTGTACTTCTTCGTCTACTACGGCCTGTTCAGCGTCTGCATCCGTCGCTTCAATCTGCCGACGCTCGGTCGTGAAGCGACCCCGCTGGCCGCCGTGGCGAGCGGCTGCGGCAGCGTGCGCGGCCTGGCTTATCTTACGGCGCTCGGCGGTTCGGCCAACCTGAAGCTGGTCGACGCCTGCACCACCCGGCTGCGCCTGCAGGTGGTCAGCAACGACGCGGTCGACGAGCCGGCGCTGAAGGCGCTCGGCGCGCGCGGCCTGATCAAGCCGTCCGCCGGCAGCGTGCAGGTGGTGATCGGCCCGGAGGCGGACCTGATCGCCGACGAGGTGCGGGCGGCGATCGCGGCCGGGCCGCAGGATGTTGTGGCCATGCCAGTTGCTGAAGCGGCGTCGAACGCCGCAGCGGCGGCAACGACTCCGGTCGTCGAGCGCGAACGCTGGCTCGCGGCGCTCGGCGGTTCGGCCAACCTGCGCGAGGTCAGTGCGGTGGCCGGCAACCGGCTGCGCCTGCTCCTGGTCGACGCGGCGCGGCTCGACGAGGCGGCGCTGATGTCGCTCGGCGCGCGCGGCGTGCAGCGTTTCTCGGAGGGGGTGGCGCACGTGGTGCTGAGTGGCTCGGCTGAGCCGCTGGCCGGGGCACTGGGTTCGCGCTGATCGAGGCGATTGCAGTAGCAAGAGCGGCACCGCAGGCGGTGCCGTTTTTTTTTAGGTTCTTTACCGAGTCAAGGTGGAAGCTATTTAGGAGGCGTTCGTTTGGGTTGTGGCTTTGTCGGTCTCGCCCGACCGGCGAGGTCCTTTCTTTTGTCTCGCCAAAAGAAAGGACCCAAAGAAAGACGACCCCGATGCGCTGGCCTTCGGCTTCCCTCGCGCCTGCCAAGCGGCCAGGCGCCGCCAAACTCGCGGGCGGCTAACGTCCGCCCACTCGAACAAGCGGCGGCTTAAAACCTGGCCGCTTGACGATCGCTCGGCAGCGCAAAGGGGACGGGCAGGATAATTGCGGCGGGGTTGGATGCGGAAGATTAGAAAAAGGCCGTCTTGCCGGCTAATTCGGCAACGTTGGCCGAAGCTACCTCATCCGGTTGATCAGGCATCAGGTGCTTTCGGCCAACCTTGCGGCTTATCCACAGCAGCCATCTATTCAGTGGTTTTATCCACAACCACCTCCTGCTTCAAACAACACGCTGATTTCCCAAACCAATTCACAACTGTCACCTACGGCCACCCATCCCCCATCGACGCCGCCGAGGACGGCGCGGGCAACGGGGGAAGTCGGCGAGCACTGTCCGAGTGCCGACGCAGTCGGCGCGAGTTGCGCAGCCGCCCGTTGGCCGTGGCGCCCGCAGGGCAGCCCGCGTAGCGGGCCGGCGTCGTCGGGGTCGCCTTTCTTTGCCTCCTTTCTTTGGCGAAGCAAAGAAAGGAGGTCGCCAGTCGGGCGAGACCGACAAGACCACAGCTAAAACAGGCGTCTCCTAATGGCATGAAGCTCTCCGCGTCTGTGGATTCTGTGGATAAGGCTGTGGATAGCCGGTGGGCGGGCAGGGGATCGCCTGGGGAAAGGCTCAGTCCTCGCCCGGCTCCCCGCTCGGCAGCGGTGGCAACCTGGGCGGCACCGGCGTGTCGATCACGATCGAGGTGCGGGTGTCGCCGTATTCCATCAGCCGCGCAATCAGCGCCTGCAGTTCGGCCATCGACTCCATCGCTACCTTGATCAGCAGCCCGCCGGTGCCGGTGATCGCGTAGCACTCGACCACCTCGGGCATGGCGCGCAGCTGTGTGACCGTCGCGTAGTACTCGAGGTGTTTCACCGTCAGCTCGATCAGGCAGACGATGGGCCGGCCGATCTTGGCCGGATCGATGCCGATCCGGTAGCCGGTGATCACCCCGGCGCGCTCGAGCTTATCGACCCGTTCGGCCACCGCCGGCGCCGACAGGTTCACCCGCCGCGCCAGCTCCGCATAGCTGATCCGGGCGTTTTCTCCGAGGCAGGCGAGGATCTTGCGATCGTATTTGTCCATGGCTTTTATTCTAAAGTAAATATTGTATACAAACTGTGAATCGAAGCTCGGCGACGCAAAAATCCCCGGTTTTGGCGGGCCTGTCGGCCGGAGACACCCGTACAATTCGCCCCGTTCCGGTCATCGGTGGTGCTTGATGCCTCTTGTCTCCACCGGCGCCGGCAGGATCAACGGGTGCCCCTCGGGGCGGCTCATGGTTCTGGTGATCTCTTTGTCCCTGGTCGACAGTCCGAATTTAGACAACGACCCTTGCAGGCCTGCCCAGTGTGCAGGCCTCTTTTTTTGTCTTGCGCTCGAGACGCTACCGTTTGTTACACATCAGTGCGTATCCGATCAAGACATGTCATATTTCTGTAATCGCCCGTTCTTATCCTTGCGTCAGTTTCTAAACGGGGAAAGACCATGCCTGCCAATATCCTGCTGGTGGAAGACGAGCCGGCGATCCAGGAGCTGATCGCGTTCAACCTGACCCAGGCCGGCCATCACGTGCTGCGCGCCAGCACCGCCGAGGCGGCGCTGACGCTGGTCAAGAACGCGCTGCCCGACCTGGTGCTGCTCGACTGGATGCTGCCGGGCATTTCCGGCGTCGAGGTCGCCAAGCGGCTGCGCGCCGACGAGCGCACCCGTCACGTGCCGATCATCATGCTCACCGCCCGTTCCGACGAGCAGGACAAGATCGTCGGCTTGGAAACCGGCGCCGACGACTACATCACCAAGCCGTTCTCACCGCGCGAGCTGCTCGCCCGCATCAAGGCGGTGCTGCGCCGCCGCGCGCCGCAGATGACCGACGACACCGTCGAGATCCGCGGCCTCAAGCTCGACCCGGTCACCCACCGCGTCAGCGGCGCCGAGGCGCCGATCGACCTGGGGCCGACCGAGTTCCGCTTGCTGCACTTCTTCATGACCCACCCGGAACGGGTGCACTCGCGCTCGCAGCTGCTCGACCAGGTGTGGGGCGACCATGTGTTCGTCGAGGAGCGCACCGTCGACGTGCACATCCGCCGGCTGCGCAGCGCGCTCGAGCCGTCCGGCCACGACGCGCTGATCCAGACGGTACGCGGCACCGGTTACCGTTTCTCTACCCAGGGCTGATTCATTTTGCGCGATTTCCTGCAACGTACCCTGATCTGGCTCGCCGTCATCGCCCTGTTGGGCCTGGTTCTCTGGCGGCTGAGCAGCCCGCAGGATGCGCTGATCGTGGTGGTAGTGCTGCTCGGCGCCTGGCTGAGCTTTCACCTGTTTCACGTCGCACTGCTGCTGCGCTGGCTGCGCTATCCGTCGCCCGAACGGGTGCCGGACGGCTTCGGCGCGTGGCGGGTGGTGTTCACCGCCTTGTACCGCCAGGCGCGTACCCAGCGCCAGAGCAAGCAGAAGCTCACCAATGTGCTCGAGCGCTTCATCAACGCCGGCGAGGCGATGCCGGACGGCGTGGTGGTGCTCGACGAGGGCGAGCGGATCGAGTGGATCAACCCGAGCGCCGAGGAGCATCTCGGCCTCGACCGCAAGACCGACGTCGGCAACCAGCTGCTCAACCTTGTGCGCCAGCCGAGCTTCCACGCCTATATGGCCGAGGACAGCCATAGCCAGCCGCTGATCCTGCGCACCGGCGCGCCGAACGAGAAGGTGCTGTCGATCCAGCTGGTGCCGTTCGACTCGACCCGCAAGCTCCTGTTGTCACGCGACATCACCCAGCTCGAGCGGGTGCAGACGGTGCACCGCGACTTCGTCGCCAACGTCTCGCACGAGCTGCGCACCCCGCTGACCGTGGTCGGCGGCTTCTTGGAGACCTTCGCCGACATGCCCGAGCCGGACCCGGCGATGCTCAAGCAGTTCATGCCGATGATGCTCGAGCAGACCCGGCGGATGCAGAGCCTGGTCGAGGACCTGTTGGCGCTGTCGCGGCTGGAGAACAGCCCGAAGCACGTGCCGATGGACCCGGTCGACATGGACGCGCTGCTCGACACGCTGGTGGTCGAGGCCGAGGGGCTGTCGCAGGGGCGCCATACCGTCGTGCTCGAGAAGACCAGCCGGCACGGCCTGTGGGGCAGCGAGAAGGAGCTGCACTCGGCGTTCGGCAACCTGGTGTCGAACGCGGTGCGCTACACGCCGGAGGGCGGCACCGTCACGCTGCAGTGGCGCGACGACGGCGAGCGCGCGGTGTTTTCGGTTTGCGACACCGGCATCGGCATCCCGCGCGAGCACATCCCGCGGCTGACCGAACGCTTCTACCGGGTCGACCGCGGCCGCTCGCGCAATAGCGGCGGCACCGGCCTGGGCCTCGCGATCGTCAAGCACGTGATCGCGCGGCATCACGCGCGGCTCGAGATCAGCAGCGAGCCGGACAAGGGCAGCTGCTTCAGCGTCAGCTTCGCCGGCGAGCAGCTCTCCGAGCGCTGAGCCGCCCCTCCGACCCGGCCGCCGCCGGGTCTTTGCCGTCCGTGCCGCCGCCAGCCTTGGCGCGGCGCGGCGCCGGCGCTAGGATAGTGTTCCAACAAGTCATCCAACCGAATCTGGAGTCCCGCCATGAACCGTCTGCAAGCCATCCGGCCGTTCGGCCAACGTGTCTGGCTCGACAACCTGTCGCGCGAGCTGATCGAAAGCGGCGAGCTCGCCCGCCTGGTCGCCGAGGACGGCATCGCCGGCGTCACCTCCAACCCGGCGATCTTCTACAAGGCGATCAGTGGCGACATGCGCTACCAGGGCGACCTGGCGCGCCTGAAGCAGCAGCCGCTGTCGGCCGAAGCGCGCTACGAGGCGCTGGTGATCCCCGACGTGCAGGCCGCCTGCGACCTGCTGGCCCCGGCCTACCAGGCCAGCGACCTGAACGACGGCTATGTCAGCCTGGAAGTGTCGCCGCAGCTCGCCAACGACACCGCAGGCACCTTGGCGGCGGCGCGCCGGCTGTGGAAGGCGGTGGCCCGCCCCAACCTGATGGTGAAGATCCCGGCGACCGCCGCCGGCATCGAGGCGTTCCGGCAGCTGACCAGCGAGGGCGTCAACGTCAACATCACGCTGCTGTTCTCGCTCAAACAGGTCGACGCGGTGTGGGACGCCTACATCGCCGGCCTCGCCGCCCGCCAGGCTGCAGGCCACAACGTCGCCGGCATCAAGGCGGTGGCGAGCTTCTTCCTGTCGCGCGTCGACAGCCTGCTCGATCCGCAGCTGCCGGACGGCCTGCAGGGCAAGGCGGCGATCGCGCTAGCGAAGACCGCGTACGCGCGTTACCAGCAGCGCTTCCACGGCGCCGAGTTCGCCGCGCTGAACGCGGTCGGCGCGCGGCCGCAGTACCTCTTGTGGGCGTCGACCGGCACCAAGAACAAGGCCTACTCGGACGTGCTCTACGTCGAGAGCCTGATCGGCGACGAGACGGTCAACACCGTGCCGGACGCGACGCTCGCCGCGTTCCTCGACCACGGCGTCGCCGCCGACACGCTCGCCCAGAATCCGCTGGCCGCACAGGAGCGGCTGCTCGAGGTGGCCGACGCCGGCGTCGACCTGGTCGCGGTCGGCGAGCAGCTGCAGCGCGACGGCCTGAAGCTGTTCGACGACGCGTTCACCGAGCTGTTGAAGCTGACCGCCTGAGCGACGCGCCGCACACGGCAACGGGACGGCCACGGCCGTCCCGTTTCGCGTCTATCTGGCGGCTGGCCTTGCGCTGTCTTGTCGCGCGCTGCCGCGCTGCCTATAGTCGCAGCGGGAAGGATCACCTCGACAATAATAAAGGACCTGCCATGGGGCCCACCCTTTCCCTCGCCGCCATCGCGGTCGGCGCCACGCTCGGCGCCTGGCTGCGCTGGGGCCTGAGCCTGTTGTTCAACCCGGCGTTCCCGACCGTGCCGCTGGGCACCCTGGCCGCCAACCTGCTGGGCGGCTACCTGGTCGGCGTCGCGGTGGCGTTCTTCGAGCACAATAGCGCGCTGCCGCCGGAGCTGCGGCTGCTTTTGATCACCGGTTTCCTGGGGGGGCTGACCACCTTCTCGACCTTTTCGGCCGAGGTGGTCGGCCTGCTGGGCCGCCAGCAGTACCTGTGGGCGCTCGGCGCCGCCGCGCTGCACCTGGGCGGCTCGCTGAGCATGACCGCGCTCGGCATGATTACCGTGCGCAAGCTGATCGGCAGCTGAGAACCCGTCCTCGACGTTACTGTGCGGACGTGATCTCGGCCTGGACGGGCGGCGTGCGTGTCGTCGGACACGCTCAGCGAGCGGGAGTCCTCATGTACGCGATGTACATTCCGGTTCCCGCCCCTCGCTGACGCCCGCCCGCGACACTTTGAGGAAGGGTTTTGAGATGAGCGACCCCGTCGCGCACTGCCCGTTCTGTCACCCGGACGGTGCGCTGCTGCACAACGACCTCGCGCACGCGCGCTACGACCGCCGCCCGGTGACGCCGGGCCACCTCTTGATCATCTTGAACCGTCACGTGGCCAGCTACTTCGAGACCAGCGACGCCGAGAAGCTGGCGCTGTTGAGCCTGCTCGACGAGGCGTACGCGCTGCTCGAGCGCGAGTACCGGCCGGACGGCTACAACGTCGGGATCAATATCGGCGCGGCGGCCGGGCAGACGATCCCGCACCTCCACCTGCACCTGATCCCGCGTTACGCCGGCGACGTCGCCGCGCCGCGCGGCGGGGTGCGCGGGGTGATCCCCACCCGGCAGTCGTATTGAGGAGGGGCGATGAGCAAGGCGACCTATCTGCGCTTCTTCGTGCAAGAAAACCGTCGCCACCACGGCAGGCTTGCCTACGAGTGGCTGCTCGACGAGGCGCGCCGCCTCGGCATCCCGGGCGGCTCGGCGTTCAGGGCGATCGCCGGTTACGGCCGGCACGGCGTGCTGCACGAGGCGCGCTTCATCGAACTGCAGGGCGATCTGCCGGTGAAGCTCGAGTTCGTGGTCAGCGAGGCGCAGGCCGACGCGCTGCTCGCCTGCCTGGCCGAAGCGCAGCTGGCGCTGTTCTACGTGCGCTTCGCGGTCGAGGCGGGGGTGAGCGGCGCTCCGTAAGAACCCGTCCTCAAAGCTACTGCGCGGGCGTGATCTCGGGTTGGGCGGTGCTCGGAATCCTCATGTACTCCAGTACATTCCGGTTCCTGTGCTCCGTCCGCCCCTCGCTGACGCCCGCTCGCTACACTTTGAGGACGGATTCTAAGCTCAGTGCGCCGCCAGGCCGATGTACAGATAGAGCGCGTACAGCGCGCCGTTGACCAGCAGTTGCCAGACCCGGATGCCGCCGTGGTGCTTGGCCGCCACGCGCAGCCAGATCGCGGCGGCGAGGGTGATCGCCAGGCCGGCCAGCACCTCGGTGCGCGGCATCCACGGCGTCAGCGCGATGCCGATCGCCGGCAGCAGTGTGCCCTGGAACACCATCGCGCCGGTGATGTTGCCGAACGCCAGCGTATCCTTGCCCTTGCGCACCCACAGGATCGAATTGACCTTTTCCGGCAGCTCGGTGGCGATCGGGATGATCATCAGCGACAAGAGCAGCGGCGAGACGTGCAGGATCGCCGACGCGTCCTGGACCCCGGCGATGAAGCCCTTGGCGCCGCCGACCAAGAGTGCCACGCCGAGCGTGAGCTGGGCGAGGATGCTCGTCCAGTTGACCGGCAGGCCGGCCTTCTCGAGCAGCATCGGCATGCCCGCCTCGGTGCCGTGGCCTAGCTCGACCAGGCCGCTCGACGCGCGCAGCGTCACCATCACGTAGACGAAATACAGCATCACCAGCGCCACGCTGGCGATGCCGCGCAGGAATTCGAACGGCCCGCTCTGCGGGAAGAACATCGCCAGCGCCGCCAGCGTGTAGCCGCCGAGGAAGTAGTGCAGATCGCGCTTCAGGCCGCCCGATTCCGGGCGGATCAGGCCGCGCGGACCGCGCCCCCGCCAGACCGACAGCCCCATCAGGCAGATCGACAGCGTCGACAGCATCAGCGGCGCGCCGAGGATGGCGCCGACGCCGATCTCCTGGTTGACCGCGTTGTTGCCGGTGCCACCCATGATCGCCAGCACCGGCACCAGCGTCTCCGGCATCGCGGTGCCGACCGCGGCGAACAGCGAGCCGGTGACGCCTTCGGAGATGCTGAGTTTCTGCCCGAGGTGCTCGAGCGCGTTGGTGAAGACTTCGGCGGCGATCAGGATCACCACCAGCATCAAGAGGAGCCCACCCAGGGTGACGAGCATAGTGGCCGAACCGGGAAACGGAAAAGCCGCAGTGTACTCCCGAGTGGCGGCCAAACGAATAGGGCGGCCGGATCGGCCGCCCTATTCGTCATGGCGGGAAACCGCGCCTAGCCCTGCCGCCGCGCCGCCATCCGTGCCCCGGCGGCGCGCTGCTCGTCGGCGCTGAGCGTGCGTTCCGCGGTCGGCAGCAACCAGGCTTCCTCGATCTCGGCGTGCTCGCGGTACAGCCGCACGAACTCGCCGATCTCGGTCGGGTTGACCGCCTCGAGGTCGCCGCTCTTCAGCGCGATCAGGTCGTCGCGGATCGCGTTCCAGCACGAGTGCAGGTAGCCGTGTTCGCCGGCCAGCTGCTCGAGCCGGGGCGCCGCCTCCGGCACCCGTTCGAGCAGGATCGGGAACAGTTCGTCCTCCTCGTCGCTGTGGTGCTGCGGTCCGGCCTGGTCGAAGTAGCGGATTACCCCGTCGATCGCGTTGCCGGCCGCGCTGTCGACGCCGTGTTGCTCGACGTGGCCGGGCAGCGCCTCGAGCTGGTCGCAGAAACGGCGGATCTTGTCGTGGCAGGCCAGCAGCATTTCCAGCGGCGCGTCGAACGACGGCCCCGGTGCGCTGCCCAGTGAGTCTAGGTTGATCATGATGAACTCCTGAAACAATGAAACCACGGCGCGAGTCTGCCGGTTTTGAGGCAGGGGACCCGATCGTGCGCTAGGCCGATCGGGCCGCGTTACAATCCCCTATATTATGTGATAGCTCTTGTGGAGAAACGATGACACCGATCGCCGACGAGATCGGCCGCGAACGGGTCACCGCGGTGGTGGCGCGCTTTTACCGACGGGTGCGCAAGCATCCGACCCTGGCTGCACCGTTCGCCCGCGTCACCGACTGGCCGGAGCACGAGGCCAAGCTTACGCACTTCTGGTGGACCACGCTCGGCGGCGCGCGCTACCGCGACGAGGAGCTGGCGGTCGGCCGCACCCATATGGAGGTCGGCGTCACCTCGGCCTTGCTGTCCGACTGGCTGAGCCTGTTCCGGGCCACGTTGGCCGAAGAGCCGCTGGCCGACGAGCTGCTGCTGGGGTGGCTTGCGCGCGCAGAACGGATCGGCCAGTCGCTGCTGTACCTGTCACAGTTCTCCGCCGAACAGCGCACGGCGCGCCAGGCCGAGGCGCGCGCCGCGCACGCGACGGAGCAGGCCGATGACTGAATCCATCCGGCCGCTGACCGCTCCCGCCGAGCTGCTGGCCGCGTTCGCGCTGGAGGAGGCTGCCACCGCCCAGGAAATCGGCTGGCTGAACTACCCGAATCTGCCGCGGCTGTGGCAGGCGGTCGACGATATCGGCGGGGACGCCGAGCAGCAACTGCTCGGTGCCTTCGATGGCGCGACGCTGACCGGCCTCGTGGTGTATAGCCGGCGCGCCGACGGCAGCGTGCACGTCGACCGGGTGGCGGTCGACCCGGCGGCGCAGCAACGCGGCTGGGGACGCCGGCTGCTCGCGCATCTCTTGGCGCGCGAGCCGCGACTCAGCGTCGATACCGCGCTGGCGAACCGCGCCGCCTGCGCGCTGTACCGTCGGATGGGCCTGGTCGAACAGCGCCGCGGGCACACCCCGGACGGGCTGGAGCTGGTGAGCTTCGGACACAGGCTGGCGCTCGGCGGCGACGGCCGGCTAGTCGGCGCGACCCAGCGGGTCTCGCCCAACTGCGACGCCCGCCCCGGCGGCGAGCTGCCCACACTCCTCGTGGTGCACAACATCAGCCTGCCGCCGTTCGAGTACGGCGGCGACGCGATCGAGCGGCTGTTCACCAACCGGATCGACCCGACCGCCAGCCCGTTCTTCGCGACGATCGCGCCGCTTCGGGTGTCGTCGCACTTCCTGATCCGCCGCGACGGCGAGCTTCTGCAGTTCGTCTCGGTGTTCGAGCGTGCCTGGCACGCCGGCGTGTCGCACTACGCCGGGCGCGAGCGCTGCAACGACTTCTCGGTCGGCGTCGAGCTGGAGGGCTGCGACTTCGAGCCGTTCACGCCGGCACAGTACCGCAGCCTGATCGGGCTGACCGCGGCGCTCTGCGACGCCTTGCCGTTGACCGCGCTGGTCGGTCATCAGGACATCGCGCCGGGGCGCAAGACCGACCCGGGCGCGTTCTTCGACTGGACGCTGGTGCGCGCCGCGACCGGCCTGCCGGGCTGAGCGTTCGGCCAACGTAGACTGCCTGGTGCATGCAAAAGGGCCGCCCCTTCGGGCGGCCCTTGTCGTAAGGCGAACGCGTTTACAGTTCGACCTGCGTGCCCAGCTCCACCGCGCGGTTGGTCGGGATCTGGAAGAAGTCGGTCGTGCGCAAGGCGTTCTTGCTCATCCACATGAACAGCTTCTCGCGCCAGCGCGCCATGCCCGGCCGCTCGGTCGAGATCAGCGTCTCGCGCGACAGGAAGAACGAGGTCTCCATCAGCTCGAGGCTGAGCCCGGCCTCTTCGCAGTGCTGGAGGATGTCCTGCTGGTCCGGCGTCTCCATGAAGCCGTAGCGGGCGATCACCCGCCAGAAGCTCGGCGACATCTGTTCGACCTGCACCCGCTCGGCGGCATCGACGTAGGACAGGTCCTCGGTGCGTACCGTCAGGAACACCACCCGCTCGTGCAGCACCTTATTGTGCTTGAGGTTGTGCAATAGCGCGTGCGGCACGCCGTGGGTGGTGCCGGTCAGGAACACCGCGGTGCCCTCGACCCGGGTCGGCGGGTACGCCTCGATGTTCTCGACGAAGCTGTCGATCGGTAGCGCGTGTTCCTGGAGGCGCTCGAACAACAGCTCGCGACCGCGTTTCCAGGTGGTCAGCAGGGTAAAGATCACCACGCCGATCACCAGTGGCATCCAGCCGCCGTGCGCGACCTTGAGCAGGTTGGCCGAAAAGAACGTCAGGTCGAAGGCGAGGAACAGGCCGGTCAGGCCCGCCGCCGCCGGCAGCGACCACTTCCAGTGATGGCGCGCCACGATATAGAACAGCACCGAGGTGATCGCCATCGTGCCGGTCACCGCGATGCCGTACGCCGCCGCCAGGTTGTCCGACGAGCGGAAGGTCAGCACCACCACCATCACCGCCACCAACAGCGCCCAGTTGACGAACGGCAGGTAGATCTGTCCGATTTCGCGCGCCGAGGTGTGGATGATCTTCATCCGCGGGCAGTAGCCGAGCTGGATCGCCTGGCGGGTCAGCGAGTAGGCGCCCGAGATCACCGCCTGCGAGGCGATCACGGTGGCGAGCGTCGCAAGGATGATCAGCGGCAATACCGCCCAGTCCGGCGCCATGTGGAAGAACGGGTTCACGATGGTCTTCGGATCGTGCAGCAGCAGCGCACCTTGGCCGAAGTAGTTGAGCACCAGCCCCGGCAGCACCACGCTGAACCAGGCGATATGGATAGGCCGGCGTCCGAAGTGGCCCATGTCGGCGTACAGCGCCTCGGCGCCGGTCAGCGCCAGCACCACCGCGCCGAGCACCAGGAACGAGCCCCAGCCGTGATGGAGCAGGAACGACAGCGCGTGCCACGGGTTGACCGCGGCGAGCACCAGCGGCGCCTTGGCGATGCTGATCGCGCCGAGCACGCCGAGCGTGAAGAACCAGATCAACATCACCGGGCCGAACAGCTTGCCGACCAGGTCGGTGCCGTGGCGCTGGATCAGGAACAGTCCGGCCAGCACCGCCACCGACATCGGCAGCACGTACGGTTGCAGATTGGGGTTGATCACCTCCAGGCCCTCGGCGGCGGACAAGACCGACATCGCCGGGGTGATGATCGCGTCGCCATAGAACAGCGCGGCGCCGAACAGGCCGAGCAGGACGATGCGCCAGCTCGCCGGCCCCTCCAGCAGGCGGCGCGCCAGCGCCATCAGCACCATGATGCCGCCTTCGCCCTTGTTGTCGGCCTTCAGGATGAAGGTGACATATTTCAGCGTGACCACCAGCATGATGGACCAGAAGATCAGCGACAGGATGCCGAGAATATTGCCTTCGGAGAGCGTCAGGTGCTCGGCGGCGAAGCATTCCTTCAGCGTGTAGAGCGGGCTGGTGCCGATATCGCCGTACACCACGCCGAGGGCGGCCAGCGTGATGCCCGCCAGCGCAGGCTTGCCGGATGAAGGATGGCTCATGAAAATCGATTCGGTTTCTTGGTTGGTTTCTGACGGCTCTGGGGCAGCGGATTGCTGCGGCGCGCAAGAGCCTTGGAGCGCGAAGCTTAACGCGCTTGGACATCGAGGCCAACCTCTGTCTGGGTTTCGCGCCGCGCCGGGTGTCGGTGGAATACGACAGAACGGCGCCGCGGCTTGACAGCCTGGGCAGGCGGCCATGCCGTTTAGTTTAATGGCCACTTGCCGCGCCAGGCGGCGGAGTCGCGGCGTTTTCGTTCGGCGCGGCTTGACGCTACAATCGACGCATTTACCGCTATTAATCCAGAGAAAGCCGTCCGAACATGCGCGCCTCGCAGTTTTTCATCTCCACCCTGAAAGAAGCCCCCGCCGACGCCGACATCATCAGCCAGAAACTGATGCTGCGCGCCGGCTTCATCCGCAAAGTGGCCGCCGGCGTCTATACCTGGATGCCGATGGGCCTGAAGTCGCTGCGCAAGGTGGAGAACATCGTCCGCGAAGAAATGAACCGCGCCGGCGCGATCGAGCTGTCGATGCCGGTGGTGCAGCCGGCCGGGCTGTGGCAAGAAACCGGCCGCTGGGACAAGATGGGCGAAGAGCTATTGCGCTTCAAGGACCGCCACGAGCGCGACTTCGTGATCCAGCCGACCTCGGAAGAAGTGGTCACCGACATCGTCCGTACCGAGTTGAAGAGCTACCGCGCGCTGCCGAAGAACTTCTACCAGATCCAGACCAAGTTCCGCGACGAGCGCCGCCCGCGCTTCGGCGTGATGCGCGGCCGCGAGTTCACCATGAAGGACGCCTACTCGTTCGATCGTGACGCCGAGGCGGCCGGCAAGAGCTACGACACCATGTACGCGGCCTACTGCCAGATCTTCGACCGCCTGGGCCTGACCTACCGCGCCGTCGCCGCCGACACCGGCGCGATCGGTGGCGACCGTTCGCATGAATTCCAGGTGATCGCCGACACCGGCGAAGACGCGATCGTCTACTGTCCGGATTCCGACTACGCCGCCAACATCGAGTTGGCCGAAGCGCTGGCGCCGCAGGGCGAGCGCCCGGCCGCGAGCGCGGCGCTGACCAAGGTGCACACCCCGAACGTCAAGACCATCGCCGAGCTGGTCGACTTCCTCAAGGTCGACATCACCGCCACCGTCAAGGCGATCGTGGTCGACGGCGAGCAGGGCGAGGCGGTGTTGATGCTGGTGCGCGGCGACCACGAGCTCAACGAGGTGAAGGCCGAGAAGGTCGCCGGCATCAAGAAGCCGCTGACCTTCGCCAGCCCGACCCTGATCCGCTCCGCGTTCGGCGCACAGCCGGGTTCGCTCGGCCCGGTCGGCTTCAAGGGCCGGATCATCGCGGATCGCACCGTCGCCAAGATGGCCGACTTCGTGATCGGCGCCAACGAGGACGACCAGCACTACACCGGCGCCAACTTCGGCCGTGACTGTGCCGAGCCGGAAGTCGCCGACATCCGCAACGTGCTGGTCGGCGACGCGTCGCCGGACGGCAAGGGCGTGCTGGCGATCCAGCGCGGCATCGAGGTCGGCCACGTGTTCTATCTCGGCACCAAGTATTCCGAGGCGATGGACGCGACCTTCCTGGACGAAGACGGCAAGCCGCGCTTCTTCGAGATGGGCTGCTACGGCATCGGCGTGACCCGCATCCTCGGCGCGGCGATCGAGCAGAACAACGACGAGCGCGGCATCATCTGGCCGGACAGCATCGCGCCGTACTCGGTGGTGCTGTGCCCGGTCGGCTACGACCGCAACGAGGGGGTGAAGGCCGCCGCCGACCAGCTGTACGGCGAGCTCGTCGCCGCCGGCATCGACGTGATCCTTGACGACCGCGGCGAGCGCCCGGGCGCGATGTTCGCCGACTGGGAGCTGATCGGCGTGCCGCACCGCGTCACCATCGGCGACCGCGGCCTGAAGGACGGCAAGGTCGAGTACCAGCACCGCCGCGACAGCGCCGCCACCCCGGTGGCGGTCGACGCGATCGTCGCCGAGCTGCTCAAGCGCCTGGCGAACTGATGCGGTGGGCGCCGGCGTGGCTGGCTGGCGTGCTCGTCGTGCTGAGCCTGCCGGTGTCCCTATCCGCATGGGCCGGCGCGCAGCGCGAGGAGGCGCTGTCGGCGACGGTGGCGTCGGCGATGCACCGCTCGGTCAGCGACGTCAACGCGCCGCGGCTGGTGTTCGCCCGGCCGCAGGACGGGCAGGCCTGGCTGGCCGAGATGTCGCGGCGGCTCGAGAAGCGCGTGCCGGACGCCTGGGTGCGCGAGCGGGTGCTGACCGCGGTGCAGTACGAGGCGAGCCGCGCCGGCCTCGACCCGCAGCTAGTGCTAGCGCTGATCCAGGTGGAGAGCGGTTTTCGCAAGTACGCGATCTCGTCGGTCGGCGCGCGCGGGCTGATGCAGGTGATGCCGTTCTGGCAGCGCAGCATCGGCTCACCGCAGCACGACCTGTTCGACCTGTCGACCAATCTGCGCTACGGCTGCGCGATCCTGCGCCACTATCTGGATATCGAACGCGGCAACCTCAGCCGCGCGCTCGGCCGCTACAACGGCAGCCTCGGTCAGCCGCAGTACCCGGATGCGGTGCTCGGCGTGCTGCGTGCCGGTTGGCAGTGGGCGCCGGCGACGACGCTGGCGATGGATTAGGACGTCGGCCGAACCCAAAGCAAAACACCCCGTCGCGACGGGGTGTTTTGCTTTGGGTGGGAGAGGGCGCTTCGGCCAACCTTGCGGGCTGTTCCACAAACACACCCTGCCACGGCGGGGTGTGTCATATCTGACGATGACGCGCTCAGAACTGGTAGCCGAGGCCGAGCAGGATGATGTCGCTGTCGCGGCTGTACTCGGTGACGATGCGGTGCCAGTGGACCCGGGCGCGCAGGTGGTCGGCCAGCTGATAGCTGGCGGTCAGCGTGACGATGCCCGAGACTTCTCGGCCGGTGCTGCCGCTGGCTTGATTGGCCTGGTAGCGGTCGATCGCGCCGTAGACGCCGCCGCCGACGCCGATGGTGAGCTTCTTGTCGTAGAACTCCGGCTCCAGCCACGCCTCCAGCGCCGCGCCGTCGCGCCGGGTCAGGCGGGTATCGCCCTCGCTGATCCAGGCGCCGGACAGCTTCACCAGCGGGTTCAGCGAGTAGCGGTACTCGACGCTCTTGGCGACGCCGGTTTCCGAGTGGAAGCTGTTGACGATGGTCTGGCCGGCCAGCAGCGTCACTTCGTTGTCGCTCTTGCCACCCTGCCATGATGCGCTGCCGCGGCCGTCCGGCGTCAGCGTATAGCCGAGGCCGAGCTGCACCGAGTTGGTGGTGATGCCGCCGCCGCCCTGCACCCGGTTCAGCCGCAGCTGGTACAGCCAGTTGCTGTCGGTGTAGTAGGTGGCGGCAGCGCTGTACAGCACCGCCCAGCCGTGGTCGTCGCTGTAGACGGAGCCATTGGCGGCCTTGGTGGTGTCGAAGTACTGGTAGGGACCAACGCCGGCCGACAGCACCAGCCGGTCCCACAGCGGCGAGGAACGCAGCCATAACTGTGCGCTGTAGCCGTCGCGGTGGTGGTTGGGCACGTGGCCCTCGTTGCTCCAGGTGAAACTGGCGTCGAGGTGCTCGGCCAACGGCGTCTGGTAGGACAGCATCCAGGCGTAGGAATGACCCTGCGGATGCGGGCTGTACATCGCACCGGCCGACACGGTGAAGTCGTCGGCGTGGACAGCGGTGGCGAGGATCAGCAGTGCCGCCGGCAATAGCGTGGTCGGGGAGTGACGGCGCGAGTATTTATTCGTCATTATTAAGGTCGCGTCAGAAATTACTAATAATTTGTTGTAATCCAGAACCGTTGTGATGGCAAAGCGGGCGGGGCCCGGCTCGGCGGCGCTCAGCGCCCGGCCACCGCCGGCTCGTGGATCAGCAACAGCCGTCTGAGCAGCTCGGCGAGTCGTGCCCGCTCGGCGGCGGACAGCGGCGCCAGCAGCGCGTGTTCGGTGGCGAGGTGGCGCTCGGCGGCGGCGTCGACCACCGCCAGGCCTTTCTCGGTCAGCTCGATCAACACGCCGCGCCTATCGTCCGGGTCGGGTCGGCGTGCCACCAGGGCGGCCGCCTCGAGTCGGGCGATTCGGTTGGACAGGCCGCCGGCGGTGATCAGTACCTGGGTACGCAGTTGCTGCGGGGTCTGCCGGTACGGTGCGCCGCTGCGGCGCAGCGCGGCGATCACGCCGAATTCGCCGACCGACAGGCCGAACTCGCTCAGCCGTTCGAGCAGCCGCCGGCTCATGAAGTACTCGAGCCTGACCAGTCGGCCGACCACTTCGGTGCTCGAGCAGTCGAGGCCGGGCAGCTCGCGTCGCCAGTGGGCGATCAGCGTGTCGACCATGTCGCTGTCGGCCGGCACCGAGTGGAAGGGGAATGCCTCGTTCATCGTGGAGTTCTCTGCTGCGGTCGCCTGACTGGGGCCGTTCCCGCGGCGGCCCGAGCACTATCGTCCAGGCGCGACAAAGCCGGGTCACCCGGCTGGGTCGACCCGGCTATCGGGTCGTGACTCAGCCCTCGTGGCTGATCAGCAGCTTGCGCAGCAGCGCGGCCAGCTGCACGCGTTCTTCCGCGTTCAGCGGAGTCAGCAGCTCGGCCTCGGCGGCCAAGTGATGCTCGGACGCGTCGTCGGCGACCGACAGGCCGCGCTCGGTCAGCCGCACGATCACGCCGCGACGGTCGTTCGGGTCCGGGTGGCGGGTGACCAGGCCGGCCGCTTCGAGGCGGTTGATCCGGTTGGTCAGGCCGCCGGACGAGATCAGCACCATGCCCTGCAGTTGGTTCGGCGACAGCTCGTACGGCTCGCCGGCGCGACGCAGAGCGGCGATCACGTCAAATTCGCCGACGTTCAGCTGGTGGCGGGCCAGATCGGTGAGCACACGACGGGTGATGAAATATTCGAGGCGGACAATGCGTCCGATGACTTCGGTACTGGAAGGGTCCAGGTCCGGGCGGACCTCACGCCAGCGGGTGACGATGTGGTCGACGCCATCTGTTCTGTTCGGCATGGCTCTCTGACTGCTTGGGGTTCTTGGGTGGGAAAGCGCTATTTAAAGCACATCGGAACGCTTTAGCAATAGATAAATTATTTAGCCTAAAGCATCTTCATAACGCACAATTAAATCTAAAGAATTTTGATGTGAAGTAATAACTCGTGGCATGCTTCGGGTGGAGACTGCTTCCACCGACGGCGCACACTCCTCGTCGAGAAATTCGCTGTGTTACCAAGGCGGTAGCGAGCAGCCGAGCCGGACTCGAACGCTACGTCGATCCAGCGGTGGAGGCGGGGCGACCCCGCCAACTATGACAAGACGCAACAAGGAGCAAAAAATGCAAACTGCGATTCGCGGCGCGATGCTGACCTTCAAGGACGATCCGTTCCAGCGCGACCTGAAAGACTGCATGGTCTACGAGTCCGACGCGCTGATCGTGATGGAGGACGGCAAGATCACCGCAGTGGGCAAGGCGAGCGACCTGATCGGCACCCTGCCGGCCGGGGTGAACGTCACCGAGTACAAGAACAGCATCATCGTGCCGGGCTTCATCGACAGCCACGTGCACTACCCGCAAACCCAGATCATCGGCGCCTACGGCGAGCAGCTGCTCGACTGGCTCAACAACTACACCTTCATCGCCGAACAGCAGTTCGCCCAGAAGGAGCACGCCACCGAGGTGGCCGAGGTGTTCCTGCGCGAGCAGCTGAAGAACGGCGTCACCAGCGCCACCGTCTACTGTACCGTCTACCCGCAGTCGGTCGACGCGTTCTTCGAGGTGGCCAGCCGCTACAATATGCGCGTGCAGGCCGGCAAGATCTGCATGGACCGCTTCGCGCCGGACGCGCTGCTCGACACCCCGCAGCGCGCCTACGACGAATCGGCGGCGCTCGCCAAGAAATGGCACGGCAACGGCCGTAACGAATACGTGATCACCCCGCGCTTCGCGCCGACCTCGACGCCGGAGCAGCTCGAGATGGTCGGCCAGCTGGCCCGCGACTTCCCGACCGCGCTGATCCAGTCGCACGTGTCCGAGAACGTCAGCGAAGTCGAATGGGTCAAGTCGCTGTACCCGGAATGCGGCAGCTACACCGGCGTCTACCACAAGTATGGCCTGATGCGCGAACGCGCCATCTACGGCCACGGCATCCACCTGACCGACGAAGAGCTGGAAATCTTCGCCGACACCAAGTCGGCCGTCGCGCACTGCCCGACGTCCAACTTCTTCCTCGGCTCCGGCGCGTTCAACGTCAAGAAGGCCAAGGACCCGAGCCGCCCGATCCGCGTCGGTCTGGCCACCGACCTCGGCGCCGGCACCAGCTTCTCGATGCTGCAGACGCTGAACGAGGCGTACAAGGCGGCGCAGCTGAACGGCAACCCGCTGTCGGCCGGCCACGCCTTCTACCTGGCCAGCCGCGGCACCGCCGAGGCGCTCGGCCTCGAGGACAAGATCGGCACAATCGCCCCGGGCTTCGAGGCCGACCTGGCGGTGATCGACCTGCACAGCACGCCGATCATCGACTACCGGATGAAGTACTGCAAAGACCTCGAGGAGGCGCTGTTCATCCAGATGACCATGGGCGACGACCGCGCGATCGCCGCCACCTACGTGGCCGGCAACAAGGTGTACGGTCGCGATTGAGCGGTGCGCCGGCCAGCATGGCGGCGTGGAGGCAAAGAAACGGGCACGCCACGGCGTGCCCGTTTTCATGGTTCGGTCAACCTTCCAGGTTGGCCGAACCGCTTTACAGGAACAGGTAGCGCATCAGGAACAGCGCCGCGACCACGACGATCGGCAGACTCAGGGCGCGGCGCTGGCCGGTCAGTAGCTTCACCAGCACGTAGCCGATCGCGCCGAAGGCTATGCCGTCCGAGATCGAGAAGGTGAACGCCATCACCACCACGCAGGTGACCGCGGGCGCCGCCTCGCTGATGTCGTCCCAGTCGAGGTCGGCGAGGCTCTTCAGCATCAGGATCGCGACGAACAGCAGCGCCGGCGCGGTGGCGTGCGCCGGGATCATCGCCGCCAGCGGCGCGAAGAACAGGCTGGCGAGAAACAGCGCAGCGATCACCACCGCGGTCAGCCCGGTGCGCCCGCCGGCGGCGATGCCGGTGGTGCTCTCGATGTACGAGGTGGTGCTCGAGGTGCCCAACAGCGCCCCGGCGCTGATCGCGGTCGAGTCGGCCAGCAGCGCGCGCTTCAGCCGCGGCAGCTTGCCGTCAGCATCGAGAAAGCCGCCGCGGCTGGCGATGGCGATCAGCGTGCCCGAGGTCTCGAACAGGCTCATCAGGAAGAACGACAGCACCACGCCAAGCACCGCACCGTCGAGCGCCCCGGCGATGTCGGCCTTGAACAGGGTCGGCGCGAGCGACGGCGGCGCCGACACCAGGCCCTGGTACGGCGTCAGGCCGAGCGCAATCGACGCCGCGGTCACCGCCAGGATGCCGATCAGGATGGGGCCCGGTACGCCGCGCTTGTCGAGCACCACCATCAGCAGGAAGCCGGCCATCGCCAGCAAGGCCGGCGCCGCCTTGATGTGGCCGATCGCGACCAGGGTGTCCGGGTTGGCGGTGACGATGCCGGCCTGGTGCAGCGCGACCAGCGCAACGAACAGGCCGACCCCGGCCGAGATCGAATGCTTCAGGCTCGCCGGGATCGCGTTGACGAACCACTCGCGCACTTTGAAGGTGCTGACCAGGATGAACAGCAGGCCGGACAGGAACACCGCGCCGAGCGCGACCTCCCAGGACAGGCCCATGCCCTTGACCAGGCCGAAGGCGAAGAAGGCGTTGATGCCCATGCCCGGTGCCTGGCCGATCGGGTAGTTGGCCACGAGGCCCATCAACAGGCTGCCGATCGCGGCGGCGAGGCAGGTGGCGACGAAGGCGGCACCGTGGTCGATGCCGGCGGCCGCCAGGATGTCGGGGTTGACGAACAGGATCGCCGACATGGTCAGGAAGGTGGTCAGACCGGCGAGCAACTCGGTGCGCACGGTGGTGCCGTTCGCCGACAGCGAAAACAGTTTTTCCAGCATGGGGGACTCGGAGACGGTGGATCTGACGGGCGGCCCGCGCCGGCGGCCGGAGGAGGCACGCCGTGGAGCCGGCCCGCGCTCAAGCGATGCAGGCCATTATAGCGAAGAGCCCCGCCATGCCGATCGGATGGGGAGGGGTGACCGGTCGGAGCTTGGCTTGGCCGATCGGCTCAGCTGGTTTTGACCCGCACCAGTCGGGTGCCGGCCAGGCGGTCGTGCAGGAACTGCTTTTCCGGGTCGAAGTAGGCGAAGCCGAGCGGTACGATCCACCACAAGAGCGCGGCGGTCATCGCCGTCTTGCCGGCGCCGAGCTCGGCAGCGAAGCCCTTGTACGCCAACAGCGGCGCGCCGACGAACAGTGCCAGCGCGACCACGAAGCGCAGCGCGGCGCGGCGCCAGTTAAGCGGCGCACCGTGCGCGCCGATCAGCTTCAGCTTCCAGGTCTTCATCGCCACCGTCTGGCCGGAGCGGGTCCAGGCGTAGCCGAAGTAGCCGAACAGCAGCAGCGCCTGCCAGAGCTGCTGGCCCAGATCGACCAGCGGCGAGTGGCCGAGCCAGGCGATCAGCGGGGTATAGACGGCGCTGGCGGCCAGCAGTACCGCGGCGACCAGCAGCAGCTCGTAGAGCAGACTGGCGAGGCGGCGCCACCCGCCGGGAAAGAGGTAGGTTTCGCTCATCGGACGAGTCAGTGGTGGGGGGAAGACAGGGTGCGCAGCCGGCTGAACGCGGCGGCCCGCTCGTCGGGCGACAATTCTTGCAGTCGGCGCCAGTTGGCACGCGCCTCGTCCTGCTGCTGCGGGGTGAGCTCGGACCAGCCCTTCAGCCGCGCCTGCAGACGCTGGCGCTGCACGGTGTCGAGGCCCTGATAATCGTCGACCAGATTGAGCATCTGCTGCTTCTTGGCCGGCGAGAACCGGTCCCAGTCGCGCGCCAGCGGTGCCAGCGCGGTCTGCTCTTCGGCCGACAGCTGCGCCCAGTCCGGCGGCGTCGACGGCGAGGCGAAGGCGATCAGCGGGGCGGCGATCAGGCCGGCCAGCAGCGGGCGGTACTTACTTGCCAATCGCACGGCTGAACGTCGGCTCAAGGAACGCCTCCAGCGGTAGTTCGTTCGACAACAGTGACGCTTCGGTCGGGCTCTCGTCGACGGTGAGCCGGCCTTCGGCCAACCACAGCGAGCTGGCCAGCGCCAGCAGGCCGACCAGGGCGGCGCTGCCGCGGCGCACCAGCCGGGCGTGGTGGCTCAGCCAGATGCCGGCGGTTTCGGTGAAGCGGGCCGGCTCGTCGGCGCGCGCATCGTAACGCGCCAGCGCCGCCTGGCGGGCACTTTTCAGCCTTTCCTGCTGACGCAGCGTCAGCGCGTCGGTCGGTGCGTCCAGCGCGCGGGTCAGTTGGTTAGGCAAATGGTCATCGTGAACGTCATGATTCATAACGAGACTCCCTTCTGCTGCAGGATGGCGGCCAGGGTATGGGTGGCGCGGGAACAATGGGTCTTCACGCTGCCTTGCGAGCAGCCCATCACCGCGGCCGTTTCCGCCACGTCCAGTCCCTCCCAATAACGCAGCAGGAACGCCTCGCGTTGACGGTTGGGTAACAGCGAGATCGCGCCCTCGATCAGCTGGGCGGTTTCCTTGCGCGCCAGCCATACTTCAGGGTTGGTCTGCGTCTCGTCCGAGGCGACATTCAATACTTCGAGCGGGTCGAGGCCGTCGTCTTCCTGGCGGGTCGGGATCAGCGAGGAGAACAGCGTGATGAAGAAGCGCCGCACTTTGCTGCGCCGGTAGAAGTCGCGGATGGTGTTCTGCAGGATGCGTTGAAACAGCAATGGCAATTCCGCCGCCGGCGCGTGTGCGTAACGGTCGGCCAGTTTCATCATCGAGTCCTGGACTATGTCGAGGGCATTACCCTCGTCCTGGACCGCGTAGAGCGCCTGTTTGAAGGCACGACGTTCCACCGACTGGAGAAAGTCGGCCATTTCCTTGCGGGATGCCATTTGACTAGCAATTTCAATGCCAACGGGCCATGGTAACAAACCCGTCGGCACACGGATAGGCCTGCGCAAGAACTTGGATTTTCAGGGGTTTGGCGGGGTTTTGCGCGTGCACAAAAGCGCTTGACCGAACTTTCACAGATACGCTAAGTTCAATCTCATAACATTGGGATGTAACACATATTAAATCAAGAGGCAAAGATGCAGATATCGGGCGCGGAAATCGTTGTCCGCAGTCTCCGGGAAGAGGGCGTTGAATTCGTCTTCGGCTACCCTGGCGGTGCGGTACTCGAAATATACGATGCCATCTTCAAGCAAGATGCGTTCAAACACGTGCTGGTGCGGCACGAGCAGGCCGCGGTGCACGCCGCCGACGCCTACTCGCGCTCCAGCGACAAGGTCGGCGTCGCGCTGGTGACCTCGGGTCCTGGCGCGACCAATGCTTTGACCGGCATTGCCACCGCCTACCTCGACTCGATCCCGCTGGTGGTGATCTCCGGCCAGGTCGGCACCCCGGCCATCGGCCTGGACGCCTTCCAGGAGGTCGACATGATCGGCATGTCGCGGCCGTGCGTGAAACACAACTTCCTGGTCAAGGACATCGCCGAGCTGGCGTCGACGATCAAGAAGGCGTTCTACATCGCCAAGACCGGCCGTCCCGGCCCGGTGGTGGTCGACATTCCGAAGGACGTGCAGCAGACCTTGTCCGAGTTCCACTACCCGGACAGCGTCAACATCCGCTCCTACACCCCGGTGACCCGCGGCCATCCCGGCCAGATCAAGAAGGCGGTCAGTCTGCTCGCCGAGGCGAAGCGGCCGTTCGTCTACGTCGGCGGTGGCGCGGTGCTCGGCAACGCGTCGGACGAAGTGCGCGAGCTGGTGCGGTCCCTGGGCCTGCCGTGTACCAACACCCTGATGGGCCTCGGCGCCTATCCGGGCACCGACCCGCAGTTCGTCGGCATGCTCGGCATGCACGGCACCTACGAAGCCAATATGGCGATGCAGAACTGCGACGTGCTGCTCGCGATCGGCGCGCGCTTCGACGACCGCGTGATCAGCGTGCCGGCCAAGTTCACCGCGGTGCCGAAGAAGATCATCCATATCGATGTCGACCCGTCGTCGATCGCCAAGCGCGTCAAGGTGGACATCCCGATCGTCGGCGACGTGAAGCTGGTGCTGCGCGAGATGCTCGAGGTGCTGAAGGCGACCGGCGCCAAGCCGGCCGCCGAGCCGCTGGCCGCCTGGTGGCGCCAGATCGACGCCTGGCGTGCGCCGAACTCGCTGCGCTACGAGCCGAGTGACGAGATCATCAAGCCGCAGTACGTGGTCGAAACGCTGTACGAGGTGACCGGCGGCAAGGCGATCATCACCTCCGACGTCGGCCAGCACCAGATGTGGGCGGCGCAGTACTACAAGTTCGACCGCCCCAAGCAGTGGCTCAACTCCGGCGGCCTCGGTACCATGGGCGTCGGCCTGCCGTACGCGATGGGCGCGCAGCTGGCCAACCCGAACGCGCAGGTGGCGTGCATCACCGGTGAAGCGTCGATCCAGATGAATATCCAGGAGCTGTCGACCTGTCACCAGTACCATATCCCGGTCAAGCTGGTGAACCTGAACAACCGTTACCTCGGCATGGTGCGGCAGTGGCAGGAGATCTTCTACGGCAACCGCTATTCCGAGTCGTACATGGACGCGCTGCCGGACTTCGTGAAGTTGGCCGAAGCGTACGGCCACGTCGGCTTCAAGGTGGAAAAACCGTCCGACGTCGAGCCGGTGCTGCGCGAAGCGTTCGGTCCCAAGCTGAAAGAACGACTGGTGTTCCTCGACTTCCTGACCGACCAGTCGGAAAACGTCTTCCCGATGGTGGGCAACGGCAAGGGTCTGGACGAAATGGACCTGCCGCCGCATATGCGCGAAGCGCAAGCGACCGAGTCCGACCGTGACTACGGCAACCTGTGCTGATCGAGGACGGCCTGAACATGCGACACATTCTTTCCATTTTGCTTGAAAACGAAGCGGGCGCCTTGTCCCGCGTCGTGGGCCTGTTTTCGGCCCGAGGTTACAACATCGATTCGCTGACCGTGTCCACCACCGAGGATGCGACACTGTCACGCATGACCATCGTCACCCATGGCTCCGACGATGTGATCGAACAGATCACCAAGCAGCTCAACAAGCTGATCGAGGTGGTCAAGGTGATCGACCTGAACGAGTCCGAGCATATCGAGCGCGAACTGATGCTGATCAAGGTGCGCGCCACCGGCAAGGACCGTGAAGAGATGAAGCGGATGGCCGATATTTTCCGCGGCCGCATCATCGACGTGACCGAGAAGACCTACACCCTCGAGCTCACCGGCACCAGCGACAAGCTCAACGCCTTTATCGAGGCGGTCGACCGTACAGTGATCCTGGAAACGGTCCGTACTGGTGCATCGGGGATCGGTCGCGGCGAGCGGATTCTGAAAATCTGAGTCGTCGGCGGCGGGCAGGGGCTCGCCGAACAGCCGTAACGCATTGCAAACTTGGGCGCCGCCCGGCGGTGGCGCCCCGAAATATATAGGGAAACATCATGAAGGTTTTTTACGACAAAGACGCTGACCTCTCGATCATCAAGGGCAAGAAGGTCGCCATCATCGGTTACGGCTCGCAAGGCCATGCTCACGCGCAGAACCTGAAAGAGTCCGGCGTCGACGTCGTAGTCGGTCTGCGCAAGGAAGGCGCCTCGTGGAAGAAGGCGGAAGGCGCCGGCCACCAGGTGAAGGAAGTCGCCGAGGCGGTGAAGAACGCCGACGTGGTGATGATCCTGCTGCCGGACGAGTCGCAGCCGGACGTGTACAAGGCCGAGATCGAGCCGAACATCAAGCAGGGCGCCGCGCTGGCGTTCGCGCACGGCTTCAACGTGCACTACAACCAGATCGTGCCGCGCGCCGACCTCGACGTGATCATGATCGCCCCGAAAGGCCCGGGCCACACCGTGCGCTCCGAGTACCTGAAGGGCGGCGGCGTGCCGACGCTGATCGCAGTCTACCAAGACCAGTCGGGCAAGGCGCGCGACGTGGCGCTGTCGTACGCGGCAGCCAACGGCGGCACCAAGGGCGGCGTGATCGAGACCAACTTCCGCGAAGAAACCGAGACCGACCTGTTCGGCGAACAGGCGGTACTGTGCGGTGGCGCGGTCGAGCTGGTGAAAGCCGGTTTCGAAACCCTGACCGAAGCCGGTTACGCTCCGGAAATGGCCTACTTCGAGTGTCTGCACGAGCTGAAGCTGATCGTCGACCTGATGTACGAAGGCGGCATCGCCAACATGAACTACTCGATCTCGAACAACGCCGAATACGGCGAGTACGTGACCGGCCCGGAAGTGGTGACCTCGGCCACCAAGGAAGCGATGAAGAAGGCGCTGTACCGCATCCAGTCGGGTGAGTACGCCAAGATGTTCATCCTGGAAGGCAAGACCAACTACCCGTCTATGACCGCACGCCGTCGTCTGAATGCCGAGCACCCGATCGAGAAGGTCGGTAACGAACTGCGCGCGATGATGCCGTGGATCGCCAAGAACAAGCTGGTCGACCAGTCGAAGAACTAAGCCCGCGCCGCGGGAATGCAAAAAGCCGGGAGGTTCTCCCGGCTTTTTTTACGGCGCGATGTCTCAGAGCATTGCCGCGCTGCGGCTCAGTTGGCCATCGCCTCGCCCATGCGCACCGCGCGTGCCGGCGCCCAGTCGGCATTGAACTGCAGCGGCCCCCGCGGGAACAGCAGTACCACGGTCGAGCCGAGCAGGAAGCGCCCCATCTCCTCGCCCTGTTTCAGCGAAATGTTCTGATCGCGATAGTCCCAATGACGCACGCTGGCGCTGCGCGGCGGGTTGATCACGCCGTGCCACACCGTCTCCATGCTGCCGACGATGGTGGCGCCGACCAGCACCAGGGCGAACGGCCCGTGCGGCGAGTCAAAGTGGCAGACCACGCGTTCGTTGCGTGCGAACAGGCCATCGACTCCGCGGGCGGTGGCCGGGTTGACCGAGTACAGTTCGCCCGGCACATAGCTCATCTGCAGCAGGCGCCCGTCGCACGGCATGTGGATGCGGTGATAGTCGCGCGGGCTGAGGTAGATGGTGGCGAACAGGCCGTCGTCGAATTGGTGCGCCAGCGCAGCGTCGCAGGCCAGCAATGCGCCGCTGCTGTAAGACTTGCCCTTGGCCTGGAAGATCTGGTTGCGCTCGATGCGGCCGAACTGACTGATCGCGCCGTCCACCGGGCAGACCAGCTGTGCCGCCGCCAGAGGGCGCACGCCGGGCTGCAGCGCGCGGGTAAAGAATTCATTGAAGCTGGCGTAGGCGCTGGGCTCGCGCGTCGCCGCCTCCGCCATGTCAACGCCGTAGCGGGCGATGAAGCGGCGTATCATCCACTGCGTCAGCGCGCCGGCGCGCCGGCGCGCGACAAAGCCGAACAGGCGAGTGATTAGGAGCTTGGGCAGCAGGTGCTGCAGCCGGACGAAGAGGCGCTCGGACAAGGGCGGTTCCCTAGGGTTCGGTCAAAACGGCAAATTATAGCCTATCCGCCTGCCGGCCGCGCTGGGCGCACTGGAGCGGCGGACGAGGTGTTGCACGCCCGACGCGCCGCTCGCGTTACAATAGTTGGCTAAGAACCTGTTCACGATCTTTTTGCGGCTGCGGCCGAGCACGATCGGATGCGGTGCGAGAAGAGAGTCCCGCCGCAGTGTCATTCACTGCAAGGGGCGAACGACGACGCAATGCGCCGGTCGTGCCCGGCCCCGAAGGGCCGGCCGGGCAAACGACCCAGATGGCCGTTTGGCGGGCCAGCGCAGTCCGTAAAAAGATCGTGAACAGGTTCATTGATACCAACCGCAACGGTGCCGTGGCGCCGTTGTCTTCTGCGGAAAGTGAAGATGCAGACTCCTGACTCCCTCAGACCGGAAAAGCCGACGCTCCGGCGCCAGGGCATTTACCTGCTCCCCAATCTGTTCACCCTGGCCGCGCTGTTTGCAGGCTTCTACGGTGTGGTGCAGGCGATGAACAACAAGTTCGAGGTGGCGGCGGTGGCGGTGTTCCTGGCGATGATCCTCGACGGTCTGGACGGCCGGGTGGCGCGCCTGACGCACAGCCAGAGCGCCTTCGGCGCCGAATTCGACAGCCTCTCCGACATGGTCAGCTTCGGCGTCGCGCCGGCACTGATCGCCTACGAGTGGATGCTGAAGGACATGGGCAAGCTCGGCTGGATGGTGGCGTTCCTCTATTGCGCCTGCGCGGCGCTGCGGCTGGCGCGCTTCAATACCATGCTCGGCACCGCCGACAAGCGCTGGTTCACCGGCCTGCCCAGCCCGGCCGCCGCGGCGCTGGTGGCGGGCCTGGTGTGGATCTGCCACGCCTATCAGTACACCGACCTGCCTTATCTCAACTGGATCACGCTGTGCTTCACCGCGTTTGCCGGCATCTCGATGGTGGTGAATGTGCGGTTCTGGAGCTTCAAGGAGATCCACGTGCGTCGCAAGGTGCCGTTCGTGGCGCTGTTGGTGGTGGTGGTCGGCATCCTGTTGATCGTCTCCGAGCCGCCCTTGGTGCTGTTCGGCTTCTTCGTCGGCTACGGCTTGTCCGGCTACGTGATGGCGCTGCTCGGCCGGGGGCGCAAGGACAAGCAGCCGCCCGAGCAGCCGGCGGCCTGAGCCATTCGGTTCACCCCATCCCCGAAAGGGCGGCGCAAGCCGCCCTTTTTTGCGTCCGACGCCGACTGCAGAGCGGCGTTTCTGGCAAAATATCGGACTAAATGTCTAATTTTTGCATATTGGACACGGTTTTTACATCGAAATATCGAAAATCACGCCAGGCGTGGTTGACGCGATGTCCGATTTTTCTCTATGCTCGATCCCACTGACTAGACAAGGGTGTGGCATGCAACTCGACATCGAACGGCTGATCGCGGATTTCGGCGGCCCGGGCAAACTGGCCGACGAGCTGAATCGCGTCTTTCCCGATGATCCGGTGTCCCGCGCCGCCATCTACAAGTGGCGCGAACGCGGCAGTCTGCCCTTGGCGCAATTGAATAAGTTGGCCCTGCTCGCTGCAGGCGCCGGCAGATCGTTTAATTTCAACGATTATTTGGTCGGCGCGACCCGATCGGGACAGGGAGAGAAATCAATCATGAGCGAACGCTTGTACATCTTCGACACCACCTTGCGCGACGGCGAACAGAGCCCGGGCGCGTCGATGACCAAGGAAGAAAAAATCCGCATCGCGCGCCAACTGGAGAAGCTCGGCGTCGACATCATCGAGGCGGGCTTCGCCGCGGCGAGCCCGGGCGATGCCGACGCGATCCGCGCGATTGCCGAAGTGATCAAGGAATCGACCGTCTGTAGCCTGGCGCGCGCCAACGAGCGCGACATCCGTGCCGCCGGCGAGGCGATTCGCCCGGCCGCGCGCGGCCGGATCCACACCTTCATCGCCACCAGCCCGATCCACATGGAGCACAAGCTGCGCATGAGCCCGGACGAGGTGGTCGACGCGGCGGTGAAGGCGGTGAAGCTGGCGCGCGAGTACACCGACGACGTCGAATTCTCGGCCGAAGACGCCTTGCGTTCCGACATCGACTTCCTCGCCCGGATCTTCGGTGAGGTGATCAAGGCCGGCGCCACCACCCTCAACGTGCCGGACACGGTCGGCTACGCGGTGCCGCAGAGGACCGAGGCGTTCTTCCGCGAGTTGATCGCCAAGACCCCGGGCGGCGACCAGGTGGTCTGGTCGGCGCACTGCCACAACGACCTGGGCATGGCGGTCGCCAACTCGCTCGCCGCGGTTTTGGGCGGCGCGCGCCAGGTCGAATGCACCATCAATGGCCTCGGCGAGCGCGCCGGCAACGCCGCGATGGAAGAGATCGTGATGGCGGTGAAGACCCGCCGTGACATCTTCAACGTTGACACCCGTATCGAAACCACCCAGATCGTGCCGGCGTCCAAGCTGGTGTCCACCGTCACCGGCTATCCGGTGCAGCCGAACAAGGCGATTGTCGGCGCCAACGCCTTCGCGCACGAGTCGGGCATCCACCAGGACGGCGTGCTCAAGCACCGCGAGACCTACGAGATCATGTCGGCCGAAAGCGTCGGCTGGAGCACCAACCGCCTGACCCTCGGCAAGCTGTCCGGCCGCAATGCCTTCCGCACCAAGCTGGGTGAGCTGGGCATTCATCTGGACAGCGAGGAAGCGCTGAACGCCGCGTTCGCCCGCTTCAAGGAACTGGCCGACAAGAAACGCGAGATCTTCGACGAAGACCTGCACGCGCTGGTGTCCGACGAAATGGTGTCGATCGGTCAGGAAGACTTCAACTTCGTGTCGCTGAAGATCAACACCGAGACCGGCGAACAGCCGCACGCCGAGATCGTGTTCGTCGAGCAGGGCGAGGAAAAGCGTGCGCAGTCGGTCGGCTCCGGCCCGGTCGACGCGACCTTCAAGGCGATCGAGAGCGTGGTGAACAGCGCCGCCGAACTCGAGCTGTACTCGGTCAACGCGGTGACCAAGGGCACCGAATCGCAGGGCGAGGTGACGGTACGGTTGTCGCGCGACGGCCGCATCGTGTCCGGCCAGGGCGCCGACACCGACGTGATCGTCGCCAGTGCCAAGGCTTACTTGTCGGCGCTCAACAAGCTGCACAGCCGCGCCGAGCGTCCCAATCCGCAAACCTCGGTGTAAGCGCGATCCGCGACACCCGAAAATTGCCGCCGCGGCGAGATCCGTCGCACCGGCTCCAGGCAGGCCCCACAAGGGCCTGCCTTTGTGCGTATCGGCGCCGGCTTGCCTCGCCGGGGGCTTTCGGCCAAGCTAGCCGACCCGTATCGCCGCATTCAGGAGCAAGCGCACCATGGCCCAGGGTTATTTCATCACCGGTACCGACACCGAAATCGGCAAGACCTACTCGGCGGTCCGGCTGATCGAGCGCTGGCGGCGCGACGGACAGCGGGTGGTGGCGATGAAGCCGGTCGCCTCCGGTTGCGAGATCCTGCCCGACGGGCGCTGGGTCAATGACGACGTCGAGCGGCTGGTCGCGGCCAGCGGTCAGACCGACCGCGACGCGATGAATCCGTATCGTTTCCTGCCGGCGATCTCACCGCACATCGCCGCGCGTCAGGCCGGCGTCACCATCTCGCTCGACACGGTCAAGGCGCACTATCAAACGTTGGCCGAACAGGCCGACCTGGTGCTGGTGGAGGGGGCGGGCGGCTGGTTCGCGCCGCTGTCGGACACGCTGTTCATGCAAGAGCTGGCGCAGGCGCTCGGCCTGCCGGTGATCCTGGTGGTCGGAATGCGGCTCGGCTGCATCAACCACGCGCTGTTGACCGTGCAGGCGATCGAGGCGTCCGGCCTGCCGCTGGCCGGCTGGATCGCCAACCGGGTGGTGCCCGACCAGCCGGCCTACGCCGACAATCTGGCGACGCTGAAGGCGCACATCCGCGCCCCGCTGCTGCTGGAAATTCCTTTTGAAAAAGAGGCTTTACATAAAGATTAGTCGTCCGGCAGCCGTGGAATGGTTGCGTTACAATCCCGTGATTCAACCTCGAATCACGCCGCGCCCAGCATGGAACAGCTCAAGCACAAGATCCTGACCGAAGGTCGGCTTCTGGACGGTTTCGTCCTGAAGGTCGACAACTTTCTCAACCATCAGCTCGACGTCGAACTGCTCGACGCGATGGGCGAGGAGTTCGCCAAGCGCTTCGCCGGCGTGAAGATCGACAAGATCCTGACCATCGAAGCGTCCGGCATCGCGGTGGCGGCGATGGCGGCCCGCCACTTCGGCTACCCGCCGGTGGTGTTCGCCAAGAAGACCCAGAGCCTCAATCTCGATGCCGACGCGTTCGAGACCGAGGTGTACTCGTTCACCAAGCAGCAGGTGTACAAGGTGCGCGTGTCGCGCCGCTACCTGAAGCCGGGCGAACGGGTGCTGATCATCGACGACTTCCTCGCGCACGGCCACGCCACCCGCGGCCTGATCGACATCGTCAAGCAGGCGGGCGCCGAGCCGGCCGGCGTCGGCATCGTCATCGAGAAGGGCTTCCAGGGCGGCGGCAAGCTGATCCGCGACGCCGGGGTGCGTCTCGAGTCGCTGGCGGTGCTCAAGTCGATCGCCGACGGCAAGATCGAGTTCGCCTGACGCTGAGCGAGCTCCCCCAGAAACAACAACGGCACCCTCGGGTGCCGTTTTTGTGTGCTCGTCCATTTCTCAGTGCTGCAGCATTTCCCGGAACACCTCGCGACCCCCGACGGTACCGACGAACGGCGCGCCACTGCCGGCCGGCTTGTTGACGTCGCCGGTCATCACCGCCTGCTCGCCGCGCTGGGTCACGCCGCTGCAGTTGACGCTGCCGGCCTTCGGCTCGACCACCGTACATTGCAACAGTCCATTGAGCGGATAGCCCGCCTGTTCGAACCACTTGGCGCCGTAAGCGCCGGCGTAGGTGGCGTTGGTGCCCGACATCATGCTGGCACAGCCGGCCAATAGTCCGACGCCGGTGCCGACGATCGTCAAAAGACGTGCATTCATCGTTTTCTCCCGAGAGGAACGGACGGCCAGTGTACGACCGACCTCAACCGACCGGCAAAAGCGCCGGATGGTCATCTGCTGCATGGCAACATCATCGCCGCTTGTTTTATCGAGCTTAAAGCCTAGTATCAGAAAAGCTCGTCGTCATTAATGGGCGGATTAAGAGCCGCATGCAACATCGTCTCACGGTGTGCCGGCGGCTCAGTACGGTGGTCGGATTGGGCCCGGTTGGGCCCGCAAAGCGGGGGAAGCCCATGTCTTTTCTGCGATATTTCACGGTAGTGCTGGGTGCACTGGCGACCACGGCCGGTGCGGCCGAGCTCAATCTGCAGCCACCGGTCACCTCGATCGCCCGCGACGTCTACGACCTGCACACCCTGCTGCTAATCATCACCGGCGCGATCGCGGTGGTGGTGTTCGGCGTGATGTTCTACGCCATCATCCGCCACCGCAAGGCGGCCGGGCGCAGCGCCAAGCTGTTCCACGAAAACACCGCGGTCGAGATCATCTGGACCATCGTCCCATTCCTGATCCTGGTCGGCATGGCCTGGCCGGCCACCCGGACCGTGCTGGCGCAAAAGAGCACCCGCGGCGAGGACATGACGATCAAGGTCACCGGCTACCAGTGGAAGTGGCGCTACGACTACCTCGACGACAACTTCGGCTTCGTTAGCCACCTTGCCACGCCGCAGGCCGCGATCCAGGGCGTCGCCGCCAAGCCGGTCAACTATCTGCTGGAGGTCGACGAACCGCTGGTGGTGCCGACCGGCAAGAAGGTGAGGCTGCTGTTGACCGCCAACGACGTGATCCACTCCTGGTGGATGCCGGCGTTCGGCGTCAAGCAGGACGCCATTCCCGGTTTCGTGCGCGACAGCTGGTTCAAGGTCGACGCCCCGGGTACCTACCGTGGCCAGTGCTCCGAGCTGTGCGGCAAGGACCACGGCTACATGCCGATCGTGGTGATCGCCAAGACCCCGGCCGAGTACGACAAATGGTTGGCCGAAAAGAAAAAGGTGGCGGCGTCCGCGGCAGACGACCCGAACAAGATCTGGAAGCTCGACGACCTGAAGGCGCGCGGCGAGAAGGTCTACCAGCAGAACTGCATCCCCTGTCATCAGGCCACCGGCAAGGGCATCCCAGGCTCCTTCCCGGCGCTCGACGGCTCCAAGATCGTCACCACCGACAAGGCGGCGCACATCCATATCGTGCTCAACGGCAGCCAGAAGAACCCGGCGATGGCAGCGTGGGGCAAGCAACTAACGGATACCGACATCGCCGCGGTGATTACCTACGAGCGTAATAGCTGGAGCAATCATACCGGCGAAGTGATCCAGCCCAGGGACGTCAAGGCTGCCCGTGGCGGCAAGGTTTAAGGCTTAGGAGCGACCAGATGGCAACCGTTACCGATACCCAGCACGCCCCACACTCGCACGGCAAGCCGTCAGGGCTGTCGCGCTGGCTGACCGCCACCAACCACAAGGACATCGGCACGCTCTACCTGTGGTTCAGCTTCACGATGTTCCTGTCGGGCGGGGTGATGGCGCTTTGCATCCGCGCCGAACTGTTTAGCCCTGGCCTGCAGTTCTTCCAGCCCGAGCTGTTCAACCAGTTCACCACGCTGCACGGCCTGGTCATGGTGTTTGGCGCGATCATGCCGGCGTTCACCGGGCTCGCCAACTGGATGCTGCCCTTGATGATCGGCGCGCCGGACATGGCGTTCGCGCGGATGAACAACTGGAGCTTCTGGCTGTTGCCGCCGGCGGCACTGCTGTTGTTGGTGTCGTTCGCGGTACCTGGTGGTGCCGCGGCGGCCGGCTGGACGCTGTACGCGCCCTTGTCGACGCAGATGGGCATGGGCATGGACATGACCATCTTCGCGATCCACATCATGGGGATTAGCTCGATCATGGGCTCGATCAACATCATCGTCACCATCCTCAACCTGCGCGCGCCGGGGATGACGCTGATGAAGATGCCGATGTTCGCCTGGGCGACGCTGATCACCGCCTACCTGATCATCGCGGTGATGCCGGTGCTGGCCGGTGCGGTGACCATGGTGCTGACCGACCGTCACTTCGGTACCCATTTCTTCAACGCGGCCGGTGGCGGCGACCCGATCCTCTACCAGCACGTGTTCTGGTTCTTCGGCCACCCCGAGGTGTACATCATGGCGCTGCCGGCGTTCGGCATCGTCAGCCACGTGATCCCGACCTTCGCGCGCAAGCCCCTGTTCGGCTACACCTCGATGGTGTACGCAACCAGCTCGATCGGCATCCTGTCGTTCATGGTCTGGGCGCACCACATGTTCGCCACCGGCATGCCGGCCACCGCGCAGCTGTTCTTCATGTACGCGACGATGCTGATCGCCGTGCCGACCGGGGTGAAGGTGTTCAACTGGATCGCCACGATGTGGGGAGGCGCTATGACCTTCGAGACACCGATGCTGTTCGCGATCGGTTTCATCATGCTGTTCACCATCGGTGGTCTGTCCGGGGTGACGCTGTCGGTGGCCGCTGTCGATATCGCGCTGCACGCCAGCTACTACGTGGTGGCGCACTTCCACTACGTGCTGGTGGCCGGCGCGCTGTTCAGCCTGTTCGCGGCGATCTATTACTGGTTCCCGAAGATGACCGGCAAGATGTACAACGAACGGCTCGGCAAGCTGCACTTCTGGTGGTCGATGATCTGGTTCAACGTCACCTTCTTCCCGATGCACTTCCTGGGCCTTGCCGGCATGCCGCGCCGGATTCCCGACTACGCGCTGCAGTTCACCACCTTCAACGAGATTGCCAGCATCGGCGCCTTCTGTTTCGGCCTCGGCCAGCTGATCTTCCTCTACAACATGCTGGTGTCGATCAAGAATGGCGATCCGGCGCCGCAAAAGCCCTGGGAAGGTGCCGACACGCTGGAATGGCAGATCCCGACCCCGGCGCCGTACCACAGCTTTGCCGAGGCGCCGGAGCTGGAGGTGGCCGAGAACGGCGCGATCCGCGCCATGAAGGGTGGCAAGCACCACTGAGGTCACGGTCATGGACGGCAGCCAGCATTCGGCCAACCTGCTTTTGCTAAGGAAACTCGCGGTCATTGCGCTGTTGATGTTCGGTTTCGCCTGGGCGCTGGTGCCGATGTACCGGGTGATCTGCGAGGTGACCGGGCTCAACCAGGTGGCGGTGGCCGACACCGTACCGGCCCGGGCCGGCGAAGTGGCCGGCGGCGCCGAGGTGGCGATGACCTTCGACTCGATGGTGCAGGCAGGCCTGCCCTGGCAGGTGCGGCCGCTGACGCAACACCTTAAGGCGAAAACCGGCGAGTTCATCCGGGTTGATTACGAGATTACCAACGCGTCGAACCGGCGCGTGGTCGGCCAGGCGATCCCGCGTTACCTGCCGGCCGCAGCCGGCGAGTACGTGAAGAAGCTCGACTGCTTCTGCTTTCGCCAGCAGAGCTTCGAGCCGGGGCAGACCAAGCGCTTCCCGGTGGTGTTCGTGATCGACCCGAAGATGCCGCGCGACATCGGCACGATCACGCTGGCGTACACGATCTTCGACGTGCCGGGGCAGGGAGGGTCATGAAGCTCTTGGCCGGGGTGAAGGCAGTATTGGCGGCATTTTTCGGTGTGCGCCGCAAGACAGAGGCAGAACGTGACAGCAGCTTGTCGGTGCCGCAGCTGATCGTGACCACAATCGTGATCGCGGTCTGTCTGCTTGGGGTGTTGTACTGGTTGGCCAGTAGCTTGGCCGAACCGTAGTGACAGAGTTAGTCGTGGCCGTTAGGTGACTTTCCAACCAGCTAAGGAGATCTTCATGGACATGAGCTCGTTTTATCAAGAACACGCAGACTTGGCGGCAATTGTCACCAAGCTGCGTGGGCACTTAACTACGATCAATATGGGCAGCAGTGAATCCGCCTCGGCAATAGCCGCCGATCTGATGCAATTGAGCACCAAACTCACCATTCATCTCGGCAAGGAAGACCTGTTCCTTTACCCGAAGCTGATCAAGTCAGCCGGGCCAGCAAAAGCCTTGGCCGAATCGTTCCAACGAGAAATGGGGAGCCTGACAGAGACGTATACGGCCTTCAAGTTACGCTGGGGAACGGCACAGAGAATCGCCGCAGAACCTGACGTGTTCCTACGAGAAGCCAAAGCGGTGATTCAAGCGCTAGAAGTCAGGATCAAACGCGAGAACACCGAGTTATATAAGGCGGCAGAGAAAGTCTAACTCGGCGTGTTTGACATCTCCGGTCGTCTACTTCGGCGAAAGTCGCTCCAGCAGACCGCCAAAAGCCGCCTGTCGTCCGCTGAATTTCGATGTTAGCTACCACGGCACGGGGCAGCGATCCTCAATAAGGACCAAGCGATGATGGAATCCACCGAACAAAACCACTACTTCGTGCCTTCGCCGTCGCGCTGGCCGCTGGTCGGCTCGGTCGCGCTGTTCTGCCTGGGGCTGGGCGCGGCGTTGACCGTCAACAGCCTGCCGGCCGGCAAGCTCCTGCTGGCGCTCGGTTTCGCGATCCTGCTCTGGATGCTGTTCGGCTGGTTCGGCGACGTGATCCGCGAAAGCCTCAACGGCGTCTATCACGGCAAGGAGGACATGTCGTTCCGCTGGGGGATGGGCTGGTTCATTTTTTCCGAGGTGATGTTCTTCGCCGCCTTCTTCGGTGCGCTGTTCTACGTGCGAACCATCTCGGTGCCGGAGCTGGGCGACATGACGCACAAGTTGCTCTATCCGGACTTTGCCGCGGTCTGGCCGCTGTCCACCGGGCCGGGCATCACCCAGCACTACGAAGCGGTCGCCGCCTGGGGGCTGCCGGCGATCAACACACTGCTGCTGCTCACGTCCGGCGCCACGGTGACCTGGGCGCACTGGGGGCTGATCCGTGGCCGCCGCAGCCAGCTGGCGATCGGACTACTGATGACCGTGCTGCTCGGAGCGAGCTTCCTGACGCTGCAGTTCGTCGAGTATCACCACGCGCTGACCGAACTCAACCTGACGCTCGCCGCCGGCGCCTACGGCATGACCTTCTACATGCTGACCGGTTTTCACGGCCTGCACGTGCTGCTCGGCACCATCATCCTGTTCGTAGTGTTGCTGCGGGTGTTGCGCGGCCACTTCGACGAGCACAACCACTTCGCCTTCGAGGCGGCCGCCTGGTACTGGCACTTCGTCGACGTGGTCTGGCTGTTGCTGTTCGTGTTCGTGTACTGGTTGTGACGTGCTCGCCTACAGGGCGTGGGGATGCCACCAGCCGAGCCAGCCGCCGATGAGCAGCAGCAGGAACAAGCCGAGCGACAAGCCGATGCGCAGCGTCAGCGACCGGACCGCGCGGGTCGAACCCGGGCCGCCCTTGAGTACGCCGGTCAACCCCCAGAACAACGCCAGCACGATGGCAAACAGCATGACCATGACGAACAATTTCATGACTTCTCCCGATGAGGTCTTGTCCCAGTCTAGACCGGCGCGCTCCGCGTGGCTTATCTGGCTGTTGCTGCTGATCGCCCTCTTGCCGTTTGTGCTGGCGGTGTGGCAGTGGCAGCGCGGTCAAGAGCGCGCCGCGGCGCTGGCGGCGTTCGATCAGGTAGCCCGTCACGGCGCTCTGACTTTAGCCGAGTTGCCGTTGGACGCCGAGCCGGGCTGGCAGCCGGTCTGGCTGCGTGGCCAAGCGGTGGGGCCGGCCATCCTACTCAACAACGTCTACCGTGACGATCAACCCGGCGTGCGGGTGATCCAGGCGATGCGGTTGCCCGACAACAGTGCCGTGCTGGTCGAGCGCGGCTGGTTGCCGACCGGACAGGTTACCGAGCCTCTGCCGCCGCTGGCTGGCGAGCTGACCGGTCGCTGGCTGCCGCTGCCGCAGCATTTCACCCTGCCGGGCGCGGTGCGTGGCGTGGCAGGGCGGGTCGACGTGCTCGACACCGTCGAGCTCGCGACCCGGCTCGGCGTGCCGCTGCGGCAGGGCCTGGTGGCCTTGCCCCAGGCCGAACCGCCTCTCTTGGCCCTGCCTAGCCGGCCGCCGTTCAGTCCGCAGCGCCACTACGCGTACGCCCTGCAGTGGCTATTGCTCGGCGCTTGCCTGTGCGCGGCCGCCATCGTCTTGTGGAGACGTCGCCATGACTAAGCAACGACGCACCCGCTTCAAGCTCGCGCTGATGGCGCTGTTATGCGTCAGCCCGGTGCTGGCATCCTGGGGACTCTATCGCAGTGGCTGGGTCGAAGGCGGCCGCAGCTACGGCCAGCTGCTGCCGACCGAGCCGTTCGCTGCCAGCCAGGCGCCCGGCTGGCCACGGCAGCGCTGGGCGCTGGTCAGCGTCGAACCGGCCGCGTGCGACGCCGCTTGTCGGCAGCGCCGGTTTGTCTTGAAACAGATCCAGACCGCGCAGGGCGAGGCGGCCGACCGGCTGGTGCGGGTGAGACTGCAGTCCGCCGTACTGGTGGACAAGGATAAGGAGGATGGCGTGGTGACGCTGGTGAGTGGCGGCTTGGATCGCTTGGCCGAACGCCCCGGCTACTACCTGGTCGACCCGCTCGGCAATCAGGTGATGTTCTACCCGGATTCGGCCGACCCGACCCGGGTGATACGCGAGCTGACGCGGGTGCTGAAAACCAATAACGGGCTGGGTTGACTCACCGATCGGCGCAAGGTCGTGGTCTTGGGCAAAGGGGGGGATATGAAACGCTGGATCGGCTTGGCTTTTCTGCTGGCACTGCTGGTGGTGCCTCTCGGTGCTTACGTTCGGCTGTCGCACGCCGGGCTCGGCTGCCCTGACTGGCCGGGCTGTTACGGCCAGCTTTCACCGGCGCACGCCGCGACCCCGATCAGCGCGGCGATGAGCGCCGATCCGGGGGGGGCGGTCAGTTTCGCCAAGGCGTGGAAGGAAATGATCCACCGTTACGCGGCCAGCACGCTGGGATTGTTGATCGTGGTGATCGCACTGCTCGCGTTCCGCCGCCGGCAGCAGCGGCTGGCGGCCGGTTTCCTGCTCGGCGCGGTGGTGCTGCAGGGGCTGCTCGGCATGTGGACGGTGACGCTGCTGCTCAAGCCGGCGATCGTCACGGCCCACCTGCTCGGCGGCATGACCATCGTCGCGACGCTCGGCTGGCTGGCCCTGTCCGACCGACTGGCCCGTATCGAGGTGCCCCGCACGGTGCAACGCACCGGCTGGGTGCTGCTGGCCCTGGTGGTCGGCCAGATACTGCTCGGCGGCTGGACTTCGGCGAATTATGCGGCGCTGGCCTGCCAGGGATTCCCGAGCTGCAACGGCGAAATGGTGCCGACGCTGCGCTTCGATCACGCCTTTCATCTCTTCCGCGAATTGGGCGAGACCCCGGATGGCGCGCCGCTCGATCCTGCCAACCTGATCACCATCCACTGGCTGCACCGGCTCGGCGCGCTGATGGTGTCGCTGGCGCTGCTCCGCTATCTGTGGCTAGGCTGGCGAGTGGTGTCGTTGCGCCCGCGGCTGGTGCTACTGGGGCTGGTGTGGGTCGTACAGATCGCGCTGGGGGTCACCAATGTGCTCGCCTACCTGCCGTTGCCGATCGCGGTGGCGCATAACGCCGGCGCGATGCTGTTGCTGACGGTCAGTCTGCTGCTTGTCGGCCGCACGGTAAAGCAGCCGGGCGCGGCCAGGGCGCCGCGCTGGCAGGGCGGGGGGCTGGGTAACCATCGGGGGCGATCCGCGGGATGGGGGCTGGGCCGTTGGCCGAAAGGAGAGGCGTGATGAGCAGCCTGACGACACAACTGACGCAACAGCATGTCCGTGCGCTGTGGCAACTGGCCAAGCCGCGGGTGGTGAGCCTGATCGTGTTCTGTGCGGTGATCGGCATGTTCCTGGCATCGCCGGGTCTGCCCGACTGGCGCGTGGTGGTGCCGGCGACGCTCGGCATCGCGCTGGTGGCCGGCTCGGCGGCGATGATCAATTGCCTGGTCGAACGCACCATCGACGCCCGGATGCGCCGTACCGCCTGGCGCGCCAGCGCGCGCGGCGAGCTGGACGCCGCCGAGATCCTGATCGTCGCGCTGACCGCCGGCGGGCTCGGCATGGCGCTCTTGGTGGCACTGGTGAACGTGCTGACCGCCTGGCTGACGCTAGGCACCTTCGTCGGTTACGCCATCGTCTATACCCTGCTGCTCAAGCCGAACACCCCGCAGAATATCGTCATCGGCGGCGCCAGCGGCGCGATGCCGCCGGTGCTCGGCTGGGCGGCGGTCAGCGGCGAGATCGGCGCGACCGCGCTGGTGCTGTTCCTGATCATCTATACCTGGACGCCACCGCACTTCTGGGCGCTGGCGCTGTACCGGCGCGACGATTACCGCGCCGCCGGCTTGCCGATGTTGCCGGTGACGCACGGCGAGCGTTTCACCACCCTGTCGGTACTGCTCTACACCTGGCTGCTGGCGGCGGTGACGCTGCTGCCGGTCGCGCTGGGCGAGGCCGGCTGGGTGTATCTCACGCTGGGGCTTGGGCTGAATGCCCGGTTCCTTTACCTTGCTGGCCGTCTGCATCGCCAGTATGCTGATGCTTTGGCACGGCGCACCTTCCTTTGGTCGATTTGGTACCTGACCTGGCTGTTCACCGCCCTGCTGCTCGATCACTACCTCTATTTTTCCGTCAGCTGAATGTTCGCTTTTTTCCGCTTGCTGGTGGCTGGCCTCGTGCTGGCCGGCCTGGTCGCTTGTGCGCCGTCAAAACCGGAGCCGTTGCCGTTCAAGGGCACGGACATCACCGGCGTGGACTTCGGCGGCAACTTTACCCTGACCGATCAGGGTGGCAAACCGCGTTCGCTGGCCGACTTCAAGGGGCGCGCGGTAGCGCTGTTCTTCGGCTACACCCACTGCCCCGACGTCTGCCCGACCACGATGCTGGAGTTCGCCAATGCGATGAAGTTGCTCGGCGGCAAGGCGGGCCAAGTGCAGGTGCTGTTTGTGACCGTCGACCCCGAACGCGACACGCCGACAGTGTTGGCCGGCTACGTGCCGCACTTCGACCCGCGCTTTGTCGGGCTGACCGGTTCGCCTGCCGAAGTGGACAAAGTGACGGCGCAATTCAAGGTGGTGGCGAAGAAGCAGGCGGGCGCAGCGGGGAGCTACACCGTCGACCACAGCGCCGGCAGCTACCTGTTCGACCGAGAGGGGCAACTCAGGGCGTACGAGCCCTACGGCGCCACCGCCGGGCAACTTGCCAATGATCTTCAACTGCTGTTGCGCTAAACTGTCCGCCGCCGATTGTCTGACGAGCCTGGATGACTCAAGTGACCGAAGAAACCGTTTCACCCCTGTTGGCTGCCGAAAACGACGAGCAGCTCGATCTTGCCCGCTTTACGCTGAGCACGCCGGTCAGCGTGGCCCATCATCTGAAGAGCATCGTCAACGCTGGCCAGATGCTGACCGTGTTCTCGAACCACGGCAAGACGTTCATCCTGACCCGACTTCTGGAAGTCGACCAGCGCAACGGCACGCTGATCTTCGACTGGGGTGGCGACACCGACGCCAACCAGCAGCTGCTGGCGAGCGAGCGTCATGTGTTCGTCTGCGCCCCCGAAGGGGTGAAGACCCAGTTTTCCACCGGCCGGGCGCATCAGGTCAACTTCGACGGCAAGCCGGCGTTTGAAGTAGAGCTGCCGGTTGAAGTGATCAAGCTGCAGCGTCGCGAATTCTTCCGGGTGCCGACCCGCGTGACCACCCCGATCGAATGCCAGATCCCCGAGCATGCTGCGGGGCCGGTACAGCTGCCCTTGTTTGACATCAGTCTGGGCGGCGTCGGGCTTTGGTTGCCCGATACCAGCGACGCCGGTTATGAGATCGGTACGATTTTTTCCGGCTGCCTGATCGACCTGAAGCCGCTCGGCGTGCTGCGCGTCGATCTGGAAGTCCGCCACCACCAGCCGGTGCTGCAACGCAACGGCAAGCAGGTGCTGCGTCTCGGCTGCGCCTTCATCGGCCTCTCCAATGCAATGGAGTCGCTGGTTCAGCGTTTCGTCGCCCAGCTCGACCGCGAGCGGCGCAGCCTGGTGGGTTAATTACTGAATTTGGCTGAACGCATCATGAATTTGACTATTGCCCTCTCGAAAGGGCGGATCTTTGACGAAACGCTGCCGCTGTTGGCCGCGGCCGGCATCGTGCCGGCGGAAAACCCGGAATCCTCGCGCAAGCTGATCATCGGTACCAACCGTCCCGACGTGCAGCTGGTGATCGTGCGCGCCTCGGACGTGCCGACCTATGTGCAGTACGGCGCGGCCGACCTCGGCATCGCCGGTCGCGACGTGCTGATCGAGCACGGCGGCGCCGGCCTCTACCAGCCGATCGATCTGAATATCGCCAAGTGCCGGATGATGGTCGCGGTGAAGAAGGGCTTCGACTACCACGCGGCGGTGACCCAGGGGGCACGGCTGAAGGTGGCGACCAAGTACCCGCAGATCGCCCGCGAGCACTTCGCCGCCAAGGGCGTGCACGTCGACATCATCAAGCTGTACGGCTCGATGGAGCTGGCGCCGCTGGTGGGCCTGGCCGACGCGATCGTCGACCTGGTGTCGACCGGCGGCACGCTGAAGGCGAACAATCTGGAGGCGGTGGAGCACATCGCCGACATCAGCTCGCGGCTGGTGGTGAACCAGGCCGCGCTGAAACTGAAATACGACACGATCCAGCCGGTGCTCGACGCCTTCGCGTCGGCGGTGCCGGCCTGAAGGTAATACCATGCTGCGTCTTGCTTCTTCCCAGTCCGACTTTGCCGACCGCCTGAAGGCGCTGTTGGCGTTCGAAACCGCGCAGGACCCGGCAGTCGACGCGGCCGTGGCCGCGATCTGCGACAACGTGAAGGCCCGCGGCGACGCCGCGGTGGTCGAGTACACCAACCGCTTCGACCGCATGCACGCCGCCGGCATTGCCGAGCTGACGCTGAGCCGCGCCGAACTGAAGGCCGCCTACGAGCGCCTGTCGGCCGAGTTGCGCGAGGCGCTCGAGGCCGCCGCGGCGCGCGTCACCCGCTATCACGAAAAGCAGCGGATGGCTTCGTGGAGCTATGAGGACGAGGACGGCACGCTGCTCGGTCAGCAGGTGACCGCGCTCGACCGCGTCGGAATCTACGTGCCGGGCGGGAAGGCCGCTTATCCGTCGTCGGTGCTGATGAACGCGCTGCCGGCCAAGGTGGCCGGTGTCGGCGAGATCATCATGGTGGTGCCGACGCCGAACGGCGAGAAGAACGACCTGGTGCTGGCGGCGGCTTACATCGCCGGCGTCGACAAGGTGTTCACCGCCGGCGGCGCGCAGGCGGTGGCCGCGCTCGCCTACGGCACCGAAACCATCCCGCAGGTCGACAAGATTACCGGTCCGGGCAACGCCTACGTCGCCGCCGCCAAGCGCCGCGTGTTCGGCGTGGTCGGCATCGACATGGTCGCCGGCCCGTCGGAAATCCTGGTGGTGTGCGACGGCGAGACCGATCCGGACTGGATCGCGATGGACCTGTTTTCGCAGGCCGAGCACGACGAGATCGCCCAGGCGATCCTGCTGGCGCCGTCGGCCGAGTTCCTCGACAGGGTCGAGGCGAGCATCGCCAGGCTGCTGCCGACCATGCCGCGCCGCGCGATCATTGAGGCGTCGCTCGGCAACCGCGGCGCGCTGATCCAGGTCGCCGATCTGGCCGAGGCCTGCGAGATCGCCAACTACATCGCGCCGGAACACCTGGAATTGTCGGTGGCCGAGCCGGAGGCCTGGCTGCCGAAGCTGAAGCACGCCGGGGCGATCTTCATGGGCCGCTTTACCTCGGAGAGCCTCGGCGACTACTGCGCCGGGCCGAACCATGTGCTGCCGACCAGCCGCACCGCCCGCTTCGCCAGCCCCTTGGGCGTGTACGACTTCCAGAAGCGCACCAGCCTGATCCGCGTCTCCGAAGCCGGTGCGCAGCCGCTCGGCCGGATTGCCAGCCTGCTCGCGCACGGCGAAGGGCTGACCGCGCACGCCCGCGCCGCCGAGCTGCGCCTGAAGGACTGAGCTTGGCCGAAAGGCCGGCATGGCAACGCGGCCGCGAACGCGGTACGATGAAAAGCTAGACAAGTCAACGATGTAACCAATAGCGGCCCGCTTGCGCGGGCCGCGGACATGGAAATGAAACAGTCTGCAGCCGCCTGGGTCCGCCCGGAAATCCTCGCCATCGGCGCCTATCACGTCGCCGATGCGGCCGGCTATCTCAAGCTTGACGCGATGGAAAACCCCTATAGCCTGCCCGATGTGCTGGCGGCCGAGCTCGGCCAGCGGCTCGCCGAGGTGGCGATCAACCGCTACCCGGACCCGAGCGGCGCTGGCCTGAAGGACGAGCTCAAGCGCGCCTTCGGCATCCCCGCGGCGGCCCAGGTGCTGCTCGGCAACGGCTCGGACGAGATCATCACGCTGATCAGCCAGGCGCTGGCGCGCCCCGGCGCGAGCGTGGTGGCTCCTGAGCCGTCGTTCGTGATGTACAAGATGAACGCGCTGTTCTCCGGCCTCGACTACGTCGGCGTACCGCTCAAGGCCGACTTCAGCCTCGATATGCCGGCGATGCTCGCCGCGATCGCCGAGCACCAGCCGGCGGTGGTCTACCTTGCCTATCCGAACAACCCGACCGGCAACCGCTTCTCGCGCCGCGACGTCGAGGGGATTATCGACGCGGCGCCGGGGCTGGTGGTGGTCGACGAGGCCTATCAGGCGTTCGCCGACGACAGCTTCATCGGCCTCGCCGGTACGGTCGATAACCTGCTGGTGATGCGCACGCTGTCCAAGCTCGGCCTCGCCGGTATCCGGCTCGGCTACGCGGCCGGCAGTGCGGCGTGGATCGCCGAACTCGACAAGGTGCGTCCGCCGTACAACGTCAACGTGCTGACGCTGGCGACCGCACGCTTCGCGCTGGAGCACCAGGCGGTGTTCGACGCGCAGGCCGCCACGCTGCGCGCCGAGCGCGCCAGCTTGGCCGAAGCGCTGGCCGGTTTTGCCGGCGTGACGGTGTTCCCGTCCGAGGCCAACTTCGTCACCGCCCGCGTGCCGGATGCGCCGGCGCTGTTCGCCGCGTTGAAACAGCGCAATATTCTGATCAAGACCCTGCACGGCGCCCACCCGCTGCTCGACCACTGCCTGCGATTCACCGTCGGCAGCCCGGACGAGAACGGCGCGGTGCTTGCCGTACTGAACGACTACTTTGGCCACTGAGATGCGTATCGCCACCGTTACCCGCAACACGCTGGAAACCCAGATCACCGTTTCGATCAACCTCGATGGCACCGGCGTCGGCCGTTTCGACACCGGCGTGCCCTTTCTCGACCACATGATCGACCAGATCGCCCGTCACGGCCTGATCGACCTCGAAATTACTGCCCGTGGCGACCTGCACATCGACGCGCACCATACCGTCGAGGACATCGGCATCACCTTCGGCCAGGCGTTTGCCCGCGCGATCGGCGACAAGAAGGGCATCCGCCGCTACGGTCACGCCTACGTGCCGCTTGACGAGGCGCTCTCGCGCGTGGTGATCGACCTGTCCGGTCGGCCGGGGCTGCAGTACCACATCGATTTCACCCGTGCGGCGATCGGCGGCTTCGACGTCGACCTGTTCAGCGAGTTCTTCCACGGCTTCGTCAACCACAGCATGGTGACGCTGCACATCGACAATCTGCGCGGCGTGAACAGCCACCACCAGGCCGAGACCGCGTTCAAGGCCTTCGGCCGGGCGCTGCGGATGGCCTGTGAGTTCGACGACCGGATGGCCGGCATCATGCCGTCGACCAAGGGCACGCTGACCGCATGAGCGCGGTCGCGTCGGGGCTGAATGACCAGTGCCTGGGTGTGCGACCCGGCGGCAAGCCTGGCATTCTACGACCGGGTGAGGCCGCTTGTGTGCTGGTCGCCGCGCCGTTCGACCGACTCGATCGCTTACGCCGCTGGTGGCGTCGAGCTTTACCTGCAGCCGAGTCGGGAGCAGGATGCAGTATTCCGGCGCTATGGTGTGCAGTACCTGGCGTTCAACGCGGCGAGCCGCGCCGCCGGCCGAGTACCCGCAGTACAGCGAAAGCTACTACGCGATGTTTTTTTTACCGACCCCAGCGGAATTGCGCTGGAGTTTTGCTTCACCCCGAACCTGACACATTAAGATACCGATGAAAGTCGCCGTTATTGACTATGGCATGGGCAACCTGCACTCGGTGCTCAAGTCGATCGAAGCCGTCAACGAAGCCGGTGCCGAGGTCGTGCTGACCAGCGACCCGGACGTGGTGATCCGTGCCGACAAGGTGGTGTTCCCCGGCCAGGGTGCGATGCCCGACTGCATGCGTGAACTGAACGCGCACGGCCTGGCCGAGGCGGTGAGCGAGAGCGCCGCCACCAAGCCGTTCTTTGGCATCTGCGTCGGCGCCCAGCTCTTGCTCGAGCACAGCGAGGAAGGCGACACGCCCGGCCTCGGCCTGTTCCGCGGCGAGGTGCGCCGCTTCGCCAGCGGCCTGCTTGATGCCAACGGCGAACGGCTAAAGGTGCCGCACATGGGCTGGAACCGGGTGTTCCAGCGTCGGCCGCACCCGCTGTTCGCCGGTGTCGACGACGGCGAGCGCTTCTACTTCGTGCACAGCTACTACTTCGCGCCGGCCGAAGCGGACCTGAGTCTCGCCGACAGCGAGTACCCCGAGCGCTTCTCATGCATCATCGGTTGTGACAATGTGTTCGCCACCCAGTTTCACACCGAAAAGAGCCACCGGGCGGGTCTTCAGATGATGAAGAACTTCCTCGCCTGGGACGGCACTGTTTAACTTCCTAGAACGACGCAACGCATCATGCTGCTCATCCCCGCTATCGACCTGAAAGACGGTCAGTGTGTCCGCCTCAAACAAGGCGTGATGGACGACGCCACCGTATTCTCCGACGACCCGGTCAAGGTCGCGCTGCACTGGCGCGATCAGGGCGCGCGCCGGCTGCATCTGGTGGACCTGAACGGCGCGTTCGCCGGCAAGCCGAAGAACCTCGGCGTGATCCGCGAGATACTCGCCGAAGTCGGCAACGACATGCCGGTGCAGCTCGGTGGCGGTATCCGCGACCTCGACACCATCGAGAAGTACCTCGATCTCGGTCTCGAGTACGTGATCATCGGCACCGCCGCGGTGAAGACCCCGGGCTTCCTGCACGATGCCTGCGACGCTTTCCCGGACCAGGTGATCGTCGGCCTCGACGCCAAGGACGGCAAGGTGGCGATCGACGGCTGGGCCAAGGTCACCAACCACGACGTGATCGAGATGGCCAAGCGCTTCCAGGACTACGGCGTGGCCTCGGTGATCTACACCGACATCGGCCGCGACGGCATGATGAACGGCGTCAACATCGACGCGACGGTGAAGCTCGCGCAGGCGCTGCGCGTGCCGGTAATCGCCTCGGGCGGCCTGACCAACCTCGACGACGTGCGCGGCCTGTGCGCGGTCGAGGGCGAGGGCATCGAGGGCGCGATCACCGGTCGCGCCATCTACGAGGGCAGCATCGACTTCGCCCAGGCGCAGGCGCTGGCCGACGAGCTGTCGGAAGCCTGAGCACCGCGTCACCCGATCGGGCGCAGGGTGGGCCGGTTTTCGGCCCACCCTGCGCCTCTGCACTGTGAGTATCCCGCCATGGCTCTAGCCAAACGCATCATCCCCTGCCTCGACGTCACCGCCGGCCGTGTGGTCAAGGGCGTCAACTTCGAAGGCTTGCGCGACGCCGGCGACCCGGTCGACATCGCGCGCCGCTACAACGACGAAGGCGCCGACGAGCTGACCTTCCTCGACATCACCGCTAGCTCCGACGACCGCGACCTGATCCTGCACGTGATCGAGTCGGTCGCCTCGCAGGTGTTCATCCCGCTGACCGTCGGCGGCGGCGTCCGTCGCGTCGACGACATCCGGCGACTGTTGAACGCCGGCGCCGACAAGGTCAGCATCAACACCTCGGCGGTGACCAACCCGGACCTGGTGCGCGAGGCGTCTGACCGCTTCGGCAGTCAGTGCATCGTGGTGGCGATCGACGCCAAGGCGGTGACGCCGGAAAACGACCGCTGGGAAGTTTTCACTCACGGCGGACGAAACCGTACCGGCCTCGACGCAGTCGAATGGGCAAGGAAGATGCAGGCGTACGGCGCCGGCGAGATCCTGTTGACCAGCATGGACCGCGACGGCACCAAGATCGGCTTCAACCTGCCGCTGACCCGCGCGGTGTCCGACGCGGTCGACATCCCGGTGATCGCCTCGGGCGGCGTCGGCAACCTGCAGCATCTGATCGACGGGGTGAAGGACGGTCACGCCGACGCGGTGCTGGCGGCGAGCATCTTCCACTTCGGCGAGTACACGGTGCGCGAGGCGAAGCTGGCGATGCAGGCGGCCGGCATCGAGGTCCGGCTGTAATAAAGAATTTTTGCCACAGAATCTACAGAAACCACGGAGAGCAAACTCCGCGCCTGTGGCCTCCCGAAGGGTTGGCTTTTTTCTGTGGATTCTGTGGCTAAAAAGGTTTTTCAGATGAATTGGCTTGATGAAGTGAAATGGGACCAGGACGGCCTGGTGCCGGCGATCGCGCAGGACGCCGAAACCGGGCGGGTGCTGATGGTGGCGTGGATGAACCGCGAGTCGCTGGCGTTGACCGCCGACACCCAGATCGCCCATTACTGGAGCCGCTCGCGCCAGCGCTTGTGGAAGAAGGGCGAGGAATCCGGCCACCTGCAACAGGTCAAGGAACTGCGCCTCGACTGCGACGGCGACGTGGTGATCATGCGGGTCGAGCAGCAGGGCGGCATCGCCTGTCACACCGGCCGCGAGAGCTGTTTCTACCGCCGCTTTGAAAACGGCGAGTGGGTGGTGGTCGACGCGGTGCTGAAAGACCCGCAAGCGATCTACGCGCACGGCCACGGTCACTGAGACCGGACAGCACCGGTATTGCCGGGTAAAATTGCTTTAGATAGTCAGATATTTGTAACCGAACAGACAGACACTCGCCGGCATACGGCTGGTGCAAGGAAAGGATGAGCATGGTCGCCGCCGAGGTTCTCGCATCGATCGCGGACACGCTGGAAGCGCGCCGCGAAGCCAGCCCGCAAAGTTCGTACGTCGCCTCGTTGTTCCACAAGGGCGAGGACGCGATCCTGAAGAAAGTGGCCGAAGAGGCCGCCGAGGTGCTGATGGCATCCAAAGATGGCGAAAAGCTGCCGCTGGTGCGCGAAGTGGCCGACCTGTGGTTCCACACCATGGTGCTGCTGGCCTATCACGGCCTGCGCCCGGACGACGTGTTGGCCGAACTGAAGCGCCGCGAAGGCATTTCCGGTCACGACGAAAAAGCATCGCGCACCAACGACTGAGCAGGGGGAACACGATGAGCGACTGTCTGTTTTGCAGGATCGCGGCGGGCGAACTGCCGGCCAACAAAGTGTACGAAGACGAGGACGTGTTCGCCTTCCACGACATCCGGCCGATTGCGCCGGTGCACTTCATGATCATCCCGAAGCGCCACATCGCGTCGCTGGCGACGACCGAGTCGGCCGACGAGCCGCTGCTCGGCAAGATGCTGGCGCTGGCGCCCCGGCTTGCGAGCGAGCAGGGCCTCGGCCACGGCTTCAAGACCGGCATCAACACCGGGCACGGCGGCGGTCAGGAAGTGTTCCACCTGCACATCCATGTCTTCGGCCACAAGGGCTGAGGCGCTAATTCAACGGGTCCGGCGCGGGTGCCGGGTCCGGCAACATTCAGGAAGGAAAGATCATGGGTTCGTTTAGCATTTGGCATTGGCTGATCGTGCTGCTGGTGGTGGTGATGGTGTTCGGCACCAAGAAGCTGCGCAACGTCGGCGAAGACCTGGGTAACGCGGTGCGCGGCTTCAAGGAAGGCATGAAGGGCGAGAACGACAAGGCCGACGCCGCCGCCGAGCCGCCGACCAGTGGCCGCGTGATCGACGGCGAAGCCGAGAAGAAGTAAGCCGCTACCGTGTTCGAGATCAGTTTTGGCGAACTGCTGCTGATTGGCGTGGTGGCGCTGGTCGTGCTCGGCCCCGAGCGCCTGCCGACCGTGGCGCGCACCCTCGGCGCGCTGGTGGCACGGCTGCAGCGCTTTGTCACCAGCGTCAAGGCCGACATCCAGCGCGAGACCAACCTGTCCGGTCTGACGGCGCTGCAGAGCGACATTCAGGACGCGGCGCAGACCTTCCAGCGGCGCATCGAGTCCGAGCTGGCCGAGGTCAAGTCGGGCGCCGAGAGCGTGCGCGGCGAGATCGCCGCGGCGGCCCAGTCGGCCGAGCAGGCGCTCGGCGAGGTGAAGGCCAGCGTCATCGGCGAAGCGCAGGCGGCTAGCGCCGAATTGCACGAGCTGGCCGGCGAGGCCAAGGCCGCCGTCACCGAAGCGCCGGATACACCGGCCACTCCGCCGGCCCTCGCGCCGTCGGTCGCCATGGTCGCACCGCTCGTTGAGCCCTCCGCCTACGTCATGCCGACGTCGGCCGAAGCGTCGCCGCAGCCGGCCGTCGCTCCGTCCACCCCGCCGTCGGCCACGCCGCCGGCCCCACCGTCGCATCCATGAACGAACAACCGCTCCTTGCCCACCTGATCGAGCTGCGCACCCGTCTGGTACGGGCGCTGCTCGGCCTGTTGATCGTGTTCCTCGGCCTGTTCCACTGGTCGGGCGACATCTACCACCTGCTCGCCAAGCCGCTGATGGACGTGCTGCCAACCGGCAGTAAGATGATCGCCACCGACGTGACCGCGCCGTTCTTCGTGCCGCTGAAGGTCACCATGCTGGTGGCGTTCTTGATCTCGCTGCCGAACACGCTGTACCAGATCTGGGCCTTCGTCGCGCCGGCGCTCTACACCCACGAGAAGAAGCTGGTGCTGCCGCTGGTGGTGTCGAGCGTGCTGCTGTTCTTCGTCGGCATGGCGTTCGCCTACTTCCTGGTGTTCCCGGTGGTGTTCCACTTTATGAGTTCGGTCACCCCGTCCGGCGTGTCGATGATGACCGACATCGACAAATACCTGTCGTTCGTACTCGGCATGTTCATCGCCTTCGGCGTCACCTTCGAGGTGCCGGTGATCGTGATCCTGCTGACCAAGATGGGGGTGGTGTCGGTCGCGTCGCTGCGTCAGGGCCGGCCGTACGTGATCGTCGGCGCCTTCGTGGTGGCGGCGATCGTCACCCCGCCGGACGTGCTGTCGCAGACGATGCTGGCGGTGCCGCTGTGGCTGCTCTACGAGGCCGGCATCGTGATGGCGGTGTTCCTCGGCAAGCCGATCAAACGCGACGACAGCGAGGCGGAGCAGGCGTGAATTCCCGACTGTTTCACTGGATCGCGGTGCTGAGCCTGGTCGCGCTGATTCTGCTGTCGCTGGCCTGGGAGCTGTGGCTGGCGCCGTTGCGCCCGGGCGGCTCGTTCCTGGCGATCAAGGCGGTGCTGCTGCTGTTGCCGTTGATGGGCATCCTGAAGGAACGGGTCTACACCTACCAGTGGTCGAGCATGTTCATCCTGGCGTTCTTCACCGAGGGGGTGATGCGCGGTTGGGCCGACCGCGGCCTCGCACAGCAGCTGGCGCTCGGCGAGGTGACGCTGACCGTGCTGTTTTTCGTCGGCGTGGTCGGCTACGTGCGCGAGAAACGTCGCGAGTTGAGCGCCGCCGGCTGACGTTGGCCGAAATCAAGTTGGCATGAAAAACGCCGCCCGATCGGGCGGCGTTGTCGTTTCCGGACGGGCTGAGTCGTTTACACCTTGAAGCGGTTCAGGCCGCTGTCGAGCGCGTTGGCGAGCGCGGTCAGTTCCTGCACGAGCTGGTGCGCTTGCTGCGCCGAACGGCTGCTGCCGTCGTTCATCTGCGCGATCTGCTCGACGTTGCGGGCGATGTCGTGGCTGGCCTGGCTCTGCTCCTGGATCGCGCTGGCGATGTCGGCGATGCTGTCGACCGACTCGCCGCACAGTGTGCGGATCGTCGTCAGCGCCTGCTGTACCTGTTCGGTACCGTCGACGCCGCTGTCGATGCGACGGCGCGCCTCGTGCATGCTGGCGGCGGCCGAGCGGGTGTCGTCCTGCACGCCGTCGATCCGCGCGGCGATCTCGCTGGTTGCCTGGCTGGTACGTTCGGCCAACTTGCGCACCTCGTCCGCCACCACCGCGAAGCCGCGGCCGGTCTCACCGGCACGCGCCGCCTCGATCGCCGCGTTCAGCGCCAGCAGATTGGTCTGCTCGGCGATGTCGCGGATCACCTGGACGATGTTGCCGATCTCGCCGGAGCGCTTCTCCAGCTGGTCGATCCGCTCGGTGGTGTCGCCGATGCTCTGCGCGATCTGGCGGATCTGGCCGGTGGCGCGTTCGGCCAGCTCGCTGCCACGGGTCGCCATCTCGCTGGCTTCGCGCGCCTTGCCCTCGACGCCGTGGGTGCTGCCGGCGACGTGGTTGATGCTGACGGTCATCTCTTCGACCGCCGCGGCGCTGGCCGACGCGGCCTGCGCCTGCGACTCGACCGAGCCGGCCAACTGGCTGCCGACGCCGTCGAGCTGCTGGGCGGCGCCGACCAGGTGCGCCGAGTGCTGGTGCGACTCGTGGATCAGCGCGCGCATCGTCTCCAGCACCCCGTTGAACGCCTCGGCGGTGCGGCCGACTTCGTTGCGGCCGAGCGCCGGCAGCACGGTGTTCAGGTCGCGGCGCTCGGCCAGTTCCTGGCTGACGCTGGCGATCCGGTCGAGTGGGGTGCGGATCGAACGCACGATGACGAAGGCGAGCAGGGTGCCGCCGACGATACCGGCGGCGACCAGCGTCAGCAGCAGTGCGCGGACCTGGTTGGCGCTGTCGATGATGTGCGCGTCGAGCTGGTCGGCGCTGTTGCGGGCGCGCTCGGCCAACTGGTTGAGCGTGTCCTCCATCGCGTGCACCTGACCTTTGTACTGATTGATCGCCGCGTTGGCATCGGCGGTGCTGCTGATCGTGCCGCTGTCGAGTCGCGCAAACACGCTGTTGGCGCCGGCGGCGTAGGCGGCCAGCTGGCCGCGCAAGCTATCGACCTGCTGCGCCAGCTCACCCGGCAGCGGCAGCGCGGCGGCCTGGTCGATCGCCGCGTTGGCGCTCTTCAGGCTGGCCTGCCACTTCTGCTGGTAGTCGCGGCGTTTGGCCGGGTCGGCCAGGTTGATGAAGCTGTCTTTCTCGAAGCGGCGCAGATTGCCCATGTGGTAGCGGGCGTCGACCAGCGCGTTGTAGAAGCGCAGGTCTTGCGACACTACCTCGTTGACCCGCTGTTCGACGCGGTTGAGGCCGAGGTGGCTGATCAGGCCGGCGCTGGCCAGCAGGATGAGTAGCAGGAAAAAGCCGAGGCTGATGCGGCTGGCGATGGAGAGATTGCGCATGATGTCGGGTGAAATACCGGGACGATTTGTAAGCAAGCGCCGATATTTAACCAGAATTTTAAGATGATGTATTAATATGTAAAGATAGTTTTTCAGTCCGATGGCGTGAGCGCAGCGCGAACATTGGCGCTGCTCAGCCGGGCGATCGCCTCGGGGGTGCTGCCGCGCAGTTCGGCCAGCACTGCGGCGAAGCGCGCCACGTTGGCCGGCTGGTTCGGCACCTCCTGCGCCCACTCCGGGCGGATGTCCGGCGCGTCGGTCTCCAGCACCAGCGCGCTGTCCGGCACACTGGCCGCCAGCCGGCGGATCCGCTGCGAACCGCGGAAGGTCATCGCGCCGCCGAAGCCGAGCTTGAAACCGAGTTGGAGGAACGCCTGCGCCTGCTCGGCGCTGCCGTTGAAGGCGTGCGCGATGCCGCCGACTACCGGGTACTGGCGCAGGTATTTCAGCAGGCGGTCCTGCGAGCGGCGCACGTGCAGCAGCACCGGTAGTTCGTGGCGGCGGGCGAGCTTGAGTTGTTCGACAAATAGCCATTCCTGGCGCGCCGGGTCGAGCTCGGGCAGGTAGAAATCGAGGCCGATCTCGCCGACCGCCACCGGGCGGTGCCGGGTCAGCCAGTCATCGAGCACGGCGAGGTGGGCGTCCAGATGCCGGTCGACATAGATCGGGTGAAGGCCGAACGCGATCCAGCAGCCGTAGCGCTCGCGCATCGCCAGGGTGCTGGCGAAGTTGGCTACATGCACCGCCGGCACCACGATCTGGCCGACGCCGGCTGCCTGCGCGGCGGCGACCACCGCGTCGCGATCGGCGTCGAATTCGGGGGCGTCGAGGTGGCAATGGCTGTCGATTAGCCGGGCGGGATCAGGGTTGGCCGAAAACATGGCGGGCGGAAATGGCAACGGGCCGGTCATGCTTCAGCATAACCGACCCGTGGCGTGGCAGCGCGAACGCTTATTCGGCGTCGTTGGCTGGAGTCGCATCCGCCACCGGTGCCTCGGCGGCCGTATCGGCCGCGGCGGCCTTGGCCTGCGGCTGTAGCGCCGGGTTCTGGCGGGCGATTTCCTGTTCTTCGGCGGTCACCTGGCCGACCGGCTTGCCGTCCAGGCCGAAGCGCTTGCCGCCTTGCGCCAACGCCTTGATGTAGCGCGGACGACGGCAGTGGTTGGCGAGTACCCGCGCCACCAGCGCCGGGTCGAATTGCGGCAGCGCGGCGACCAGCGTCTGGTCGATGCCGATCGCCAGCGGACGGAAGCGGCGGAAGACTTCGTATTTGCCGTAGACGTGATCGGCAATCATGTCGGTCTGCTTCTTCTTGCTCATGGTCTGGACCGCCGCTTTCAGCGCCGCGCCCAGGGCCGTTTCCTTGCTCATGAATCGAGTTCCTTCCTAACGATGGGCGCAGAGTAGCAAGCAGAGCGCCGAAATACCAGCACCGCCGCCGCATTTGCGGCACGGCAGCAACAAAAAACCCGCGCAAGCCGTAGCTTGGCGGGTTTTCTGGCGAATTCTGGTGCCCAGGGCCGGACTCGAACCGGCACACCTTGCGGCGGGGGATTTTGAGTCCCCTGCGTCTACCAATTTCGCCACCTGGGCAAGAGCGGGGCATTCTACCCAAAGGGGGTGCGCTTGTAAACGAGTGCTTAGCGCTTCAGCGTCAGCGCAAAGTCGTACAGCTGTTTCTTAGGCGCGCCGGTGATCTGCGCGGCCAGCTGCGCCGCCTGCTTGGTCGGCAGCTCGGCGGCGAGCAGCGCGATCACCCGTTGCGCCTCGGCGTCGAGGCCGGCCTCGTGCTCGATCGGCGGGGCGGCGTCGATCACCAGCACGATTTCGCCGCGCTGCTGGTTGCTGTCGGCCTCGACCCAGGCCAACAGTTCGGCGGCCGGCAGCCGCTTCAGCGTCTCGAAGGTCTTGGTCAGCTCGCGGCCGAGCAGCAGCACGCGCGCGTCGCCCAGTTCGGCGGCGATGTCGCGGAGGGTGTCGACGATGCGGTGCGGCGCCTCGTAGAGCACCACCGCGTAGTCGGCGTCGCGCCATACGCCCAGCTGGCGGCGGCGCTCGCCCGATTTGGCCGACAGGAAGCCGGCGAACAGGAAGTGCGGCGTGGTCAGGCCGCTGGCCGACAGGGTGGCGACCACCGCGCTGGCGCCCGGTACCGGGCTGACCCGGTAGCCGGCCTGCCAGACCGCTTCGGCCAGGCGTGCGCCCGGGTCGGATACCGCCGGGGTGCCTGCGTCGGACACCTGCACCACGATCTTGTCGTCGGCGAGCCAGCGGATCACCTGCTCGGCCATGCCGCGTTCGTTGTGCTCGCGCACGCTGACCAGCTTGGCCGTCACGCCGTAGGCGGACAACAGCTGGCCGGTGACCCTGGTATCCTCGGCGCACACCACGTCGGCGACCTGGAACGCGGCGATGGCGCGGGCGCTGATATCGGCCAGATTTCCAATGGGGGTGGCCACCACATATAATGTGCCGCGAGAGAAACTGTCCCGGGTCGAATCAATCAAGTGAGCAAACGAAGTATGCAAATGCTGGCTCCACTGCTGGTTGGGGTGATGATGACGTGGCTGACCGCCGCCGTGGCGCAAACGCCCGACTATATCACCCAACAGAACCAGCTGCCGCTGCAGACGTTCGGCCAACCGGCTCCGCGGCCGGCGGACGCCTTGCCCAAGCGCATCGATCCCGGTTTCGCACCCGGCAGCCAGCCGCTGCCGCCGGTCGCACCGGTGCGACCGGCCAGGCTGCCGAAGATCGTGCTGATGCTGCCGACCGAATCGAAGCTGCTCGGCGACGCCGCGATGGTGGTGAAGAACGGCTTCGACGCCGCGGCGGCAGCGGACCAGGCCGCCAACGTGGTGTTCCTCGCCAGCGAGGACGGAGCGGCCGTGACGCAGTACCGCGAGGCGCTGGCGCAGGGCGCCAACGTGATCGTCGGGCCGCTGACCCGGCCGGCGATCGCCGCGGTGGCGCCGCTGGTGAGCGTGCCGACGCTGGCGCTGAACAGCCTGGACGCCGGTATCAAGGCCAACCCGAAGCTCTACAGCCTGTCGCTGACGGTGGAGGGCGAGGCGCAGCAGATCGCCGAACAGCTGCGCGACGACGGCCGGGCCAGTCCGCTGGTGATCGGCAACGACGACCCGCTGTCGCAGCGGCTGGCACAGGCGTTCGGCGCCGAGTGGCGCCGGCTGACCGGCACGCCTGCGGCGCAGTTCGACGTCGGCCGCGCCGCGCCGGAGCAGCTGACCGCGTTGGCGGCGCAGCACGACGCGCTGTTCTTCACGATGGGCGCGGCCGAGACCGTGCAGGCGCGCGCGCTGACCAGCCCGGTGCTGCCGGCCTACGCCGGTTCGCAGATCAATGTGCGCAGCCCCGACCCGGTGCTGCGCGGCATGCGGGTGATCGACATGCCGTGGTTCCTGATGCCGCAGCACCCGGCGGTGCAGCGCTACGCCCGGCCGGCGCTGCCGCTGACCCGACAGACCGAGCGCTTGTACGCCCTGGGCATCGACGCCTACCGGCTGGCGGTGCAACTGGCTGGCAAGACGTCGCCTGCCGCGCTGCGTCTCGACGGTGTCACCGGCGACCTGCGCCTGGGCCGCGACCGCCAGTTCATCCGCCACCAGCCGCTGGCGGTGATCGGCACCGAGGCGTTGCAGTGAACAAGACCGGTCAGGCCGCCGAGCAGCGTGCGCTGGAGTTCCTGACCGGACACGGCTTGAAGCTGGTCGAGCGCAACTGGCACTGCGCCGGCGGCGAACTCGACCTGGTGATGCGCGAGGGCGCCGCCTGGGTGTTCGTCGAGGTGCGTCACCGGGCTTCGGCCAACTTCGGCGGGGCGGCGGCCAGCATCACGCCGGCCAAGTGCCGGAAACTCGTGCACGCCGCCCAAGTCTACCTAACCAGCAAGGGCATCGATGCGCCGTGTCGCTTCGATGCCGTCCTGAGCGAAGGGCAGGGGCAACCCGTCTGGCTCAAGAACATCATCGCGTAGGAATACGCGCAAGGGATACGCATGGACCTGATCGAACGCGTCAACGGACATTTTCTGGAAAGCATCGCCGCCAAGCAGGAGTCGATGGAACTGCTGTCGCCGGCGGTGGCCGTCGCCGCCGAGCGGATGGTGGCCTGCCTGATGAACGAGGGCAAGATCCTCGCCTGCGGCAACGGCGGCTCGGCCGCCGACGCGCAGCACTTCGCCGCCGAGATGGTCGGCCGCTTCGAGAAGGAGCGCCCGGGCCTGGCGGCGATCTCGCTCGCCACCGACAGCTCGGCGCTGACCGCGATCGGCAACGACTACGACTTCGACATGGTGTTCTCCAAGCAGGTGCGCGCGCTCGGCCATCAGGGCGACATCCTGTTGGCGATCTCCACCTCGGGCAATTCGGCCAACGTGATCGAGGCGATCTACGCTGCGCATGAGCGCGGCATGAGCGTGATCGCGCTGACCGGCAAGGACGGCGGCAAGATCGCCGAACTGTTGTCGCCGGAGGATCTGCCGCTGAATGTGCCGGTCGACCGCACCGCGCGGATCCAGGAGGTGCACATCCTGCTGATCCACGCGCTGTGCGACGCGATCGACTGCATGTTGCTCGGGGGGGAATGAGGATGAGACAACGTAGCTATGCCATGCTGCTCGGCGCGCTGCTCGCCACCACGCTGAGCGGTTGCCTGCCGCTGATCGCCGGCGGGGCCGCCGGCGGTGCGATGGTCGCCACCGACCGCCGCACCAGCGGTGCCTACGTCGACGACCAGTCGATCGAACTGAAGGCGGAAAGCCAGATCAGCGACCGGCTGCCGTCGGCGCACGTCAACGTCACCAGCTTCAACCGCGCCGCGCTGATGACCGGCGAGGTGCCGTCCGAGGCGGCCAAGCAGCAGGCCGAACTGTTGGTGCGCGCGCAGCCGAACGTGCGCAAACTGTACAACTACACCGTGGTCGCGCCGGCTTCCAGCCTCTCCGAGCGCAACAACGACACCTGGATCACCACCAAGGTGCGCACCAATCTGCTCAACGGCAAGGGCTTCCCGTCCAGCCAGGTGAAGGTGGTGACCGAGCGCGGCGTGGTCTACGTGCTGGGCCTGTTGACCCAAGCCGAAGGCGAGGCGGCGGCGCAAGTGGTCAGCCAGACCGCCGGGGTGCAGAAGGTGGTGACGCTGTTCGAGCCGATCAGCGAGATCCAGCCGGCCGCCGGCGCGCAGTAAACGCTTCGGCCGAGGTTGGCCGAACGGCAGACAAAACGGGCAGCCCGCGGGCTGCCCGTTGTCGTTGCTGCGACGGGATCAGTGTCTGACCAACAGGTCGGTACACAACACGTGTAGCGTCTCGTCGATCTCGATCGCCATCGACAGCGTTATGCAGCGGCGGGTGTCGGTCATCGACAGATACGGCTCGCTCATATACAGCACGCCCGGCTGGTCGATCGCGTGCTGGAAGTAGGCGCGGCGCGACCAGATTGCGCCGGTAGTATCGGCCAGCGGCGAGAACTTGTCGTCGCGGTTGCCGTTGCCATTGCCGTTGCGCTGGCGGTTCAGGTTGCCGCCGAGCTGGCGGCCCTCCTGGTCGAGCAGGAAGGCACGGGTGACATCGGGCAGCGCCAGCATCGGCGTGGCGGCCTGGGTGAACGGCGTGCCCTGCATCAGCGCGATCGCCGATTGCACGAAGGCCTGGCGTGCCAGTTCGAGGTGGCGGCGGGTCAGCTTGCGGGTCAACAGCTCGCGGTTCATCAGCTGGTCCCAGCGCGCGTCGATGCGCGGCGTGATCGCGGCGTCGTCCTCGGGCGTGGCGACCGGTGCGGCCACGTAATCGCCCTGGACCAGATCGCAGCCGGATTCGAGTGCGATCAGCAGATCGTCCTCGCTATGGACCCCGGTCAGCACGACCAGTGCCCCCATTTCGTGCATCAGGTGCACCAGCCTGGTGAGCAGGTTGCGGTTGCGGCCGGGTTCGGCGGCGCTTTTCAGCAGCGACTGGTCGAACTTCACCATGTCCGGTTCGAGCTGGCTGAGCCGCTCCAGCCGGGTCGAACCGACGCCGAAGTCGTCGATCGCCAACAGATAGCCGGCCTGCTTCAGCGTCGCCAGTTGCTTGATCAGCCCGGCGTCGCGTTCCAGTGCCGCGTCGCTGACTTCGACCACCACCCGGTGTGGTGGTAGCTGGCTGGCGTCGAGCGTGGCGAGCAGCGTCGTCAACGCTTCCGGGCCGACCAGCGTGGCGGGGGCGGGCTTGATGATCAGCCAACGGGGGATGTTGTCGAGCTCGGCAAATTCGCGGCACAGGCTGGAAATCAGGCAACTGCTAGGGTCCTGGTTGGGGCCGCTGCTTAGCGCCTCTAGCCCGACGCTGCGCCGGTGCGACAGGCTGTAAATCGGCTGGAAGCGGCAGTTCACCGGGGCGGGCGAGCCGTGCTCGGGGGGCGGGGTGCTCATGTCTTCAGTCCTCACATCCTGAGTTTTATAGTTATATCCAGCAAAATGCATTCCAGTGTAGACCAGTTAAGTGACAATTTAACTGTCCAACAAAAAACGGACGCCGTGGAGCGTCCGTTGACAAGGGGAGGGCTGGGCGTGGCTCAGTCCTGCTGGATGCCGGCGACCAGCCACTTGCCCTGGGTGCCGGCGTCCTTGATGTAGTGCCAGGTCTCGGCAAACGGCTCGGCCGGGGCGTTGACGCTTTCGCTGACCGTGCCGGAGAAGCGCACGCTGGCGATGTAGCGACCGGCTTCCTCGACCGCCTCGATGATCTGGCAGTCGAGCGACGGGAAGTCGGCTAGGTCGTTGTTGCCGGCGATGTCGTCGCGCAGCGCGGTGAACAGCTCCGGCGTCATGTACTTGCGCACCTCCTCGACCGCTTCCGGCGAGTTCAGGCTCTGCAGGTGCAGGAAGGTGGCCTTGGCCTGGCGCAGGAAGTTCGGCACCTCGGTGCCGTCCGGCAAACGGGTCAGGTTGGCCGAAGCGTAGCCGGCGACCCCGCCGCCGATGCCGCTGCCGGCGCCCAGGCCGGAGCCGATCTTCGGGATGGTGCCGAAGCTGGTCGGCTGCTGTTGCGGGGCCTCGTAGTTGAGCGGGCCGCCGGCCGGTTGCGGCTGGCCGTAGCTGCCGGCACGGGCCATCGCCTGCGCGTTACGGCGACGCAGGAACATCACGCCGCCGACGATCAGCAGACCGAACAGCGCGATGGTGCCCCACGGCAGGCCTTGCTCGGCCGGCTGGCCGGCGGCGTTGCCCGAGGCGTTGCCGCTCATCGCCTTGCCGAGCATATAACCGCCCACCGCACCGGCGGCGCCGGCGGCGATCGCGGTGCCGACGCCCGGGCCCTTGCGCTGCGGTGCAGCCTGAGCTGGCGCCTGGGCCGGCTGGGCCGGGGCGGCGTACGGTTGTTGGTAACTTTGGGTCGGCGCGGCACGGCGCATCCCCGAGCTCTTACCTTTGCCCATGCGGGCCGCGTCGGCAATCGGCGCAGCCAGCAGTGACACCAGGGACAAGGCCAGAATGGTGGTCTTGGCGCGAGTTGTCATGACGGAGTTCTTTCTATGAATTATGGATAGGCTCCGCATAGACAGCCGGAACAGGACTAAGTTCGGGGCGTCAGCGACAGATTTCAAGCACTTGCACGCGGTTTCCGGCGACGCGAAAGCGCACGTCGAAGCGGTCGAGTCGCACCCCGTAGACCCGTTCCGGGTCGTCCTGATAGGCGGGGCGCGGGTCCTGCGCCAGCACCTGCTCGATCAGCTCGACGAAACCGGCCGGCGCGTCAAAGGCGGCGGCGAGGTCGGCGCGTGCCTGCTCGCTCCATTCCACCGCCAGTGCCGGCGGCGGGCCGTCGACGAAGCCGCCCAGTGCGGCCGGGCGGGCCTCGACGAACGGGATATACGGCTTGATGTCGAGCACCGGCGTGCCGTCGAGCAGGTCGGCGCCGCCGAGCAGCAGCCGCACGCCGTCCACGGTGTCGATGCCGAGCAGCTCGACCAGCGACAGCCCGAGCGGGTTGGGGCGGTGCGTCGAGCGGCTGGCGAACACGCCGACCCGGGCGTTGCCGCCGAGTCGCGGCGGGCGCACCAGCGGCGTCCAGCCGCGCGCGGCGGTTTCATGGAACACGAAGCTGATCCACACATGCGAAAACGCCTCGAGGCCGCGCACCGCGTCCGGCTGATCGAACGGCGGAACGAGTTCCAGCGTGATCCGCGCCGCCGGCACCAGCGACGGTTGGCGCGGGATGCCGAACTTTTCCTTGTACGGCGAATGGATGACGCCGATCGGCGTGAAGGTGACGGGCTGCATGAGCGGCATTGTAGCAGCCCAAGGTTGGCCGAACGGCGTTCGGCCAACCTTGGGGCGGGGGAGGGGGCTTAAGCGACGAAGTGCTGGTTGTAGCGCTGCGTCAGCTTGGCCATCGGCAGCAGCATGAAGAAGTCGGCGCAGTTGAAGTCCGGGTCCCAGGCCGGCTCGCCGCCGACGAAGGCGCCGGCGCGCAGATAGCCCTTGATCAGCGGCGGCATCGGCGCCGGCGCGGCGTCGTCCTGCACCCGCTCCAGCGGCAGCGGCAGGTGCGGGAACACCCTCCACTCGGCCGGTGCCAGGTGCTGTGCCTCGATCTGCCGGTACAGGCTGACCGCCTGGTGGCCGCCGTCGGCGAGGCTGACGCTGGCACAGCCGGCGAGATACGCGCCGCCGCGCTGCTGCACATAGTCGGCGAGGCCGGCCCACAGCAGGGTGATCACCGCGCCGGAGCGGAAGTCCTTGTGCACGCAGGAGCGACCGCACTCGATCAGCTGCTCGCGAATGTTGGCCAGGCGCGACAGCTCGAATTCGTGTTCCGAATACAGGCTCGGCGCCTGGCGCGCCGCGTCCGGCGGCAGCATCCGGTAGGTGCCGACCACCATGCCGCTGGCCGGGTCTTCGACGATCAGGTGGTCGCACAGCGCGTCGTAGTCGTCGACGTCGAGGCCCAGGTGCGCCGAGGCGAGCTTGGCGCCCATTTCTTCACCGAACACGTTGTAGCGCAGCTTCTGCGCGCGGCGCACGTCGTCGGCGCCGTCGGCGAGGCGCACCGTCAGCCGGGCACGTTTGCGCGGGGAAAGTTGTTCGTCCAGCAGCATGGCTAAGCCCTCCTCGTGGTATAGGGCTCATGCTAGGCAGTGCGTTTGACGCCACCGTGTCGCTTCGGTGACGCGATCATGACGCGCCGGTGACCGGTCTATGACAGGAAGCGCCGTCAAATCAGCCACTTACCCGGTTCGGTCGATTTGGCGTACAATGACGGGTTACTTCAATTCCCGCTCTTTGCTGATCAGCCATGATTTACCCGACGACATACGACGTGATAGTGGTGGGCGGCGGCCACGCCGGCACCGAAGCGGCCCTCGCCAGCGCGCGGATGGGTCGCAAGACCCTGCTGCTGACGCACAACATCGAGACCCTCGGCCAGATGTCGTGCAACCCGTCGATCGGCGGCATCGGCAAGGGGCATCTGGTCAAGGAAGTGGATGCCTTGGGCGGCGCGATGGCGCTCGCCACCGATATCGGCGGCATCCAGTTCCGCACGCTGAATGCCAGCAAGGGCCCGGCGGTGCGGGCCACCCGCGCGCAGGCCGACCGGGTGCGCTACAAGGCGGCGATCCGCCATATGCTGGAAAACCAGCCGAATCTCGACCTGTTCCAGCAGCAGGTCGACGACCTGATCGTCGAGGGCGACCGCGTCACCGGCGCGATCACCACCATCGGCATCCGCTTCATCGCGCGCGCGGTGGTGCTGACCGCAGGTACCTTCCTGTCCGGCAAGATCCACGTCGGCCTGGAAAACTACACCGGCGGCCGCGCCGGCGATCCGGCGGCGCTGACGCTCGGCGCCCGGCTGCGCGAGCTGGCCCTGCCGGTCGGTCGCCTCAAGACCGGCACGCCGCCGCGCATCGACGGGCGCAGCGTCGACTTCTCGGTGATGGAAGAACAGCCGGGCGACACGCCGGAGCCGGTGTTCTCGTACCGCGGCAATGTGGCGATGCACCCGAAGCAGCTGCCGTGCTGGATCACCCACACCAACGAACGCACCCACGAGATCATCCGCTCCGGTTTCGACCGCAGCCCGATGTTCACCGGGGTGATCGAGGGCGTCGGCCCGCGCTACTGCCCGTCGATCGAGGACAAGATCAACCGCTTCGCCGACAAGGACAGCCACCAGGTGTTCCTGGAACCGGAAGGCCTCGATACCCACGAGTTCTATCCGAACGGGATCTCGACCAGCCTGCCGTTCGACATCCAGCTCGCCGCGGTGCGCTCGATCCGCGGCATGGAGAACGCCCATATCCTGCGCCCCGGCTACGCGATCGAGTACGACTACTTCGACCCGCGCGCGCTGAAGAGCACGCTGGAGAGCAAGGCGATCGCCGGGCTGTTCTTCGCCGGCCAGATCAATGGCACCACCGGCTACGAAGAAGCGGCCGCGCAGGGCCTGCTCGCCGGCCTGAACGCCGCCCGCCATGCCTTCGAGGAAGAGGGTTGGGCGCCGCGCCGCGACGAGGCGTACCTGGGCGTGCTGGTCGACGACCTGACCACCCGTGGCGTGTCCGAGCCGTACCGGATGTTCACCAGCCGCGCCGAATACCGGCTGCAGTTGCGCGAAGACAACGCCGACCTGCGCCTGACCGAGGTTGGCCGAGCCCTTGGTTTAATTGGTGATACACAGTGGGACAGCTACTGCCGCAAGCGCGACGCGGTCGAGGCCGAGAAGGTGCGGCTGAAGGCCACCTGGCTGCACCCGTCGAAAGTCGCCGACATGACGGCGCTGGAAAGCCTGCTCGGCAAGGCGATCGAGCGTGAATACACACTGGCCGACCTGCTGAAGCGTCCGGATGTGCGCTATGAACAGCTGATGGCGCTGCCGGAAGCCGGCGGCGCGGTCGACGATCCGGCGGTTGCCGAGCAGGTGGAAATTCAGGTCAAATATCAAGGCTATATCGACCGCCAGAACGAAGAGCTGGCGCGCCGCGACCGGCTCGATGACGTCGCGCTGCCGGCCGATATCGACTACAGCCTGGTCAAGGGCCTCTCCAAGGAGGTCCAGCAGAAACTCAATCAGCACCGCCCGGAAAACCTCGGGCAGGCGTCGCGCATCTCCGGCATCACGCCGGCCGCGGTGGCGCTGTTGGTGGTGCACCTGAAACGCGGCTTCGCCGACGCAAAAAAAACAGCATGACAACGACACAAGAATTGCAACAAGGGATCGCGGCGCTCGGCCTGGAGCTGGACGCCGCGCAGATCGACCAGCTGCAGGGCTATCTGGCGCTGCTCGGCAAGTGGAACCAGACCTACAACCTGACCGCGGTGCGCGAAGCGGATCGCATGGTCAGCTACCACCTGTTCGACAGCCTGAGCCTGGTGCCGAAACTCGCCGGCGGCACGCGCCTGCTCGACGTCGGTTCCGGCGGCGGCATGCCGGGCATCCCGGCGGCAATCGCCCGCCCGGACCTGACCGTGGTGGTGCTCGACGCCAACCACAAGAAGACCACCTTCCTGCGCCAGGCGGTGATCGAGCTCGGCCTGACCAACGTTACCGTGGTGACCGAGCGGGTCGAGCTGTACCAGCCGGAGCAGAAGTTCGACCGTATCACCTCGCGCGCCTTCTCGGAGTTGGCCGAATTCGTCAAACTGACCCGGCACCTGTTGGCCGACGGCGGTCAGTGGCTGGCGATGAAGGGCGTGTATCCTTACGAAGAAATCGCCCAGCTGCCGGCGGACTTGCGCGTGGCCGAAGTGCTGCCGCTGACCGTGCCAGGGCTGGACGCCGAACGACATCTGGTGAGAGTGGAGAACGCATGAGTGCACGCGTGATCGCGGTAGCGAATCAGAAGGGTGGGGTCGGCAAGACCACCACCGTGGTCAACCTGGCAGCCGGGTTGGCCGAACGCGGACGCCGCGTGCTGATCGTTGACCTCGACCCGCAGGCCAACGCTACCACCGGCAGCGGCATCGACAAAGGCCGGTTGCAGGCCGGCATCTACCAGGTGCTGCTCGGCGACGCCAGCGTCGCCGAGGCGCGCCACGAGGCGAAGGAGGGCGGCTATCACGTGCTGCCCGCCAACCGCGACCTCGGCGGCGCCGAAGTCGAGCTGGTCAACGAGCTGGCGCGCGAGGCGCGGCTGAAGAATGCGCTCTCCGAGGTGCTCGACGACTACGACTACGTGCTGATCGACTGTCCGCCGTCGCTGACCCTGCTGACGCTGAATGGCCTGGTTGCCGCCGACAGCGTGCTGGTGCCGGTGATCTGCGAGTACTACGCGCTCGAAGGCATTTCCGACCTGATGGCGACGCTGCGCAAGGTGCGCATCGCGGTCAATCCGAAGATCGACATCGTCGGCGTGCTGCGCACCATGTTCGGCGCCCGCAACAACCTGTCGCACGAGGTGTCGGCGCAGCTGTTCAGCCATTTCAAGGACAAGGTGTTCGACACGGTGATCCCGCGCAATGTGCGCGTCGCCGAGGCGCCCAGTCACGGCCTGCCGGCCATCATCTACGACCGCGCCGCGCGCGGCTCGCAAGCCTACCTCGCGCTGGCCGACGAACTGATCGCCCGCGTCGAACCCGCAACCCTCTCTGCAGCACACTGACCCATGGCCAAATCCAAAGGACTCGGTCGCGGCCTGGACGCGCTGTTCGGCTCGGCCGACGCGGCCGACGACCGCCTGACCTCGCTGCCGCTCACGGCGATTCGCCCCGGCAAATACCAGCCTCGCTCCCGGATCGGTGACGACGCGTTGGCCGAGTTGGCCGAATCGATCCGCGCCCAGGGCGTGATCCAGCCGGTGGTGGTGCGCGACCTCGGTCTCGGCGACTACGAACTGATCGCCGGCGAGCGGCGCTGGCGCGCCAGCCAGCTCGCCGGCCTGACCGACATCCCTGCCGTGATCAAGGCGGTCAGCGACCATGCCGCGCTGGCGATGGCGCTGATCGAGAACATCCAGCGCCAGGATCTCGACCCGATCGAGGAGGCGCGCGGCCTGCAGCGGCTGATCGACGAGTTCGGTCTGACCCACGATGCCGTGGCACAGGCGGTCGGCCGTTCGCGCAGTGCGGTGTCCAACCTGCTGCGCCTATTGCAATTGCCGGAACCGGTGCAGGCACTGCTTCATGACAAACGGCTGGAAATGGGGCATGCGCGGGCGCTGGTGACGCTGCCGGTGCTGCAGCAAGTTGCATTGGCGCAACAAGCGGCCGAACACGGTTGGTCGGTGCGCGAAATGGAGCGGCGGGTGCAGGCGCTGACCGAGCCCGGCATCGCCACCCCCTTGCGCAAGCTCGATCCGGACATCGCCCGGCTGGCCGAAAGCCTGTCGGAGCGGCTCGGCACCCGGGTACTGATCCGGCATGGAAATCGCGGCCAAGGCAAAGTGACGATCGAATACGGATCGCTCGATCAGTTCGAGATGCTGCTGGAAAAACTCCAATTGAAATCAATGGAGTGACTATTTCATTTGGTATTAAAAGTGCGATGGCAGCGATTTGACGCTAATCAATCTGTCTGTCTATAATCGCGTGATTTTTCTGGCTGGTAGCGCATGCGCAATCCTGAAATCAGACGCTTAGTGCGTCTGCAAGTCATGCTGACGGCGTGCGCCGTCCTCGCCAGTGCAGTGTTGAGCCATGGCAAATTGAGCGCAGTGCTTTCCGCCCTGATCGGCGGGGCCAGCGTAATAATCCCGGCTCTGATCTACGCAAGAATTGCTTACAAGCGCCGCCACGCCGCACCGGCGGAACTGCTGAAGGCCCACTTCGCCGCCGAGGCGGTGAAGTTTCTGCTCACAATCGTAATGTTTGGTGCGGCCTTCGCGTTTTTCAAGGATTTATCGGTAGCAGCACTGTTCGGCGGCTATATCGCCGCCGTGTCGGCCTACTGGTTCAAGCTTTTAGTCAAAAATTGAGAATATAAGCAATGGCAAGCAACGCGACTGACTATATCAAGCACCACTTGACGTTCTGGAACTCCAGCCATGAAGCCGGCGGCTTCTGGAGCCTCCATGTCGACACCTTCTCCATCTCGCTGCTGCTCGGCTTCATCTTCCTGGCGGTGTTCGCCGGCGTAGCCCGTCGCGCCAGCCTGGAAAACCCGGGCCGCCTGCAGCTGTTTGTCGAGATGGTCATCGACATGGTCAACACCCAGGTCAAGGAAGTGTTCCACCCCAAGAGCAAAGTGGTCGGCCCGCTGGCGCTGACCATCTTCTGCTGGGTGTTCATGATGAACTTCATGGACTTGTTCCCGGTTGATCTGTTCCCGATGGCGGCCCAGTGGATCGGCCACACCTTCTTCGGCATGGAGCCGCATCACGTCTACCTGCGCGTCGTGCCGTCCGCCGACGTGAACGCCACCTTCGCGATGTCGCTGTCGGTGATGATCCTGATCGTCGCCTTCTCGATCAAGGCCAAGGGCGCGGGCGGCTACACCAAGGAGCTGCTGACCGCACCGTTCCATGCCAGCAACCCGATCGGCGCGATCATCCTGGCCCCGGTGAACTTCATCTTCCAGCTGGTCGAACTGGTCGCCAAGCCGCTTTCGCTGTCGCTTCGTCTGTTCGGCAACATGTACTCGGGCGAACTGATCTTCATCCTGATCGCGCTGTTGCCGGTCTGGGGGCAGTGGGCGCTGGGCGCGCCGTGGGCGATCTTCCATATCCTGATCATTACCCTGCAGGCCTTCATATTCATGATGTTGACCATCGTGTACCTGAGCCTGGCGGTCGAAGCGCACTAAGCTGTCCCGATTTTGTTTAACGTTTCACCTTTTTACCAACCATCCTTGCTTTAAAGTCTTAGGAGATTTAAATGGAAGCACTCGTTTCTCAGATCCAGTCGATGACCGTACTGGCCGCAGCCCTGATCATTGGCTTTGGCGCTGTTGGTACCGCTCTGGGCTTCGCCATCCTCGGTGGCAAGTTCCTCGAGAGCTCGGTGCGTCAGCCTGAAATGGTTCCGGTTCTGCAAACCAAGCTGTTCATTATCGCTGGTCTGCTGGACGCGATCTCCATGATCGGTGTGGGTGTTGCGATGCTGTTCACCTTCAACAACCCGTTCCTGACCGCTGCTCTGGCCGCTGTTAAGGCAGGCGCTGGCGCCTAATTCCCCAGAAGTGGGACGGTTGTTGTAATCACACTCCTGGAGGAAAACAAGCGTGGAATTCAACGCAACACTAGTGGGTCAGGCGATCACCTTCGCCATCCTGGTGTGGTTCACCATGAAGTTTGTTTGGCCTCCGCTTACCAACATGATGGACGAGCGTGCCAAGCGCATCGCCGATGGCTTGGCCGCCGCGGAACGAGGCAAACAGGATCTCCTGGTTGCCGAGAAACGCGTGGCCGACGAGCTGAGCAAAGCCCGTCAGCAGTCGACCGAGATCATGCTGGGCGCTGAAAAGCGTGCCAACCAGATCGTGGAAGAAGCTCGCGAGACCGCACGCCAGGAAGGCGCGCGTCTGGTGGCTGACGCCAAGGCCGAAATCGATCAGGAAGTCCTGCGCGCTAAGGAAACACTGCGCGAACAGGTGGCTGTCCTGGCAGTGACCGGCGCGGAGAAGATCCTGCGCAAAGAAGTCGACGCTGCCAAGCACGCTGATCTGTTGGCCTCCATCAAAGCGGAGTTGTAATCAATTCATGGCAGAACTTACTACCGTAGCAAGGCCCTACGCCGAAGCGGTATTTAGCCTGGCCAACGAGCAACAACGCCTCGGCGCCTGGTCCGAGGCGCTCGCGTGGCTCGCTGCCATGGTGCAAAACCCGGCGGTGATCGAGTTTGTCACTGAGCCGAAACATACCGCTCAAGAGATTGAGGCGCTGGTGCTTAACGTGCTGGGTGGCGAGCGTGACACCGCCGAGGTGAAGAACCTAGTGGCCACGCTCATCGCCAATGGCCGCCTGTTGCTGCTGCCGGAAATTGCCACACAGTTTGAGCTGCTCAAGGCTAAAGCGGAGGGTGTGCTGGATGCTCTGGCAGAAACCGCCTTCCCGATGACCGGCGAACAGCAAGCCGACCTCACCGACACGCTTTCCAAGAAGTACGGCAAGACCGTACGTCTTGACGTGCGCGTCAGCCCCGAGTTGATTGGCGGGGTACGGGTGCTGGTCGGCGACGACGTGATCGATGCGTCGGTTCGCGGCAAACTGCACGACATGGCGGCTAGCCTCAAGAAATAGGAGAGATCATGCAGTTGAACCCCTCTGAAATCAGCGATCTGATCAAGGCCAAGATTCAGAACTTGGCCGAAGGCGCCGAAGTCCGTACCAAGGGTACGGTTATTTCGGTGACCGACGGTATCGTTCGTATCCACGGCCTCGCAGACGTGATGCAGGGTGAAATGCTCGAATTCCCGGGCAACACCTTTGGCCTGGCCATGAACCTGGAGCGCGACTCCGTAGGTGCCGTGGTGCTGGGCGAATACGAGCACATTTCCGAAGGTGACGAAGTCACCTGCACCGGCCGCATTCTGGAAGTGCCGGTCGGCCCGGAACTGATTGGCCGCGTGGTGAACGCGCTGGGTGAGCCGATCGACGGCAAGGGCCCGATCGAAGCCAAACACAGCTCGCCGATCGAAAAGATCGCCCCGGGCGTGATTGCGCGTCAGTCGGTAGACCAGCCGATGCAGACCGGCCTGAAGTCGATCGACTCGATGGTGCCGATCGGCCGTGGCCAGCGTGAGCTGATCATTGGCGACCGCCAGACCGGCAAGACCGCCGTGGCACTGGACGCGATCGTCAACCAGAAAGGCACCGGCGTCATTTGTATCTACGTTGTGATCGGCCAGAAGGCCTCGTCGGTCGCTAACGTGGTACGCAAGCTGGAAGAGCACGGCGCGATGGGTCACACCATCATCGTCGCGGCGACCGCTTCCGAAGCGGCCGCGTTGCAGTTCATCGCCCCGTACTCCGGCTGCGCGATGGGCGAATACTTCCGCGACCGTGGCGAAGACGCGCTGATCGTGTACGACGACCTGTCCAAGCAGGCCGTGGCTTACCGTCAGATCTCGCTGCTGCTGCGCCGTCCGCCGGGCCGTGAAGCCTACCCGGGTGACGTGTTCTACCTGCACTCCCGTCTGCTCGAGCGCGCTTCCCGGATCAACGCCGACGAAGTCGAAAAGCTGACCGGCGGCGCCGTGAAGGGCAAGACCGGTTCGCTGACCGCGCTGCCGATCATCGAAACCCAGGCCGGCGACGTGTCCGCGTTCGTACCGACCAACGTGATTTCGATTACCGACGGCCAGATCTTCCTGGAAACCGACCTGTTCAACTCGGGTATCCGTCCGGCGATCAACGCCGGTATCTCGGTATCCCGCGTGGGCGGTGCGGCGCAGACCAAGGTGATCAAGAAGCTCGGCGGTGGTATCCGTCTGGCGCTGGCTCAGTACCGTGAACTGGCGGCGTTCGCGCAGTTTGCTTCGGACCTGGACGAGACCACCCGCAAGCAGCTGTCGCACGGTCAGGTCGTGACCGAGCTGATGAAGCAGAAGCAGTACTCCACGCTGTCGACCGCCGAAATGGCGCTGACGCTGTGGGCGGTGAACAAGGGCTTCTACGAAGACGTGCCGGTGAAAAAGGCGCTGGACTTCGAAGCCGCCTTCCTGGCTTTCGTTCGCGCCAACAACGCCGATGTGCTCAAGGCCGTCAACGAGAAGGGCGACCTCTCGGGCGACAACGAGCAGGTGCTGGTCAAGGCGATGGAATCGTTCAAAGCCGGCTTCAGCTACAACTGAGTCTTTCGGCCAACGTAGACACTACTAGTTAGCCAAAGTGAAAGGTTCAGGACATGGCAGTCGGTAAAGAGATTCTCACCAAGATCCGAAGCGTGCAGAACACGCAGAAGATCACCCGCGCAATGCAGATGGTGTCGACCTCGAAGATGCGCAAGACGCAAGAGCGTATGCGCACTGCCCGTCCTTACGCCGAGAAGGTGCGCACGGTTATGGCGCACCTTGCTCAGGCCAATACGGACGTGGAACACCCTCTGCTGGCAACGCCTGAGACCATCAAACGTGCTGGCATCATCCTGATCACCACCGACAAGGGTTTGTGCGGCGGCCTCAACGCCAACTCGCTCAAGCGCTTCTTCGGCAAGGTGCAGGAACTCAGGGACGCCAACGTCGAAGTCGACGTGTGCTGCCTGGGTTCGAAGGGCCTGTCGGCCTGCCAGCGCGCCAAGATGAATATCGTGGCCAGCGCGATCCAGCTCGGCGATGTGCCGAAGATGGAAAAACTGATTGGCCCGCTTACGGTGCTGTTCAAGAAGTTTGCCGACGGCGAACTGGACGTGATTTACATCGTGTACTCCGGCTTCATCAATACGATGAGGCAGGAGCCGGTTATCGAGCAGCTGCTGCCGTTGACCCCGCAACACATGGTGGTCGAGCACACCCACTCCTGGGACTATCTGTACGAGCCGAATCCGCTCGCGGTCCTGGAGTTCCTGGTGCGTCGCTACCTGGAATCGGTGGTCTACCAGTCGATGGCCGAAAACATGGCCTCGGAACAGGCAGCGCGGATGGTGGCGATGAAAGCCGCCACCGACAACGCGGGTAGCGCCATCAAGCAGCTGCGACTTGTGTACAACAAGTCGCGCCAGGCGGCGATTACTACCGAGTTGTCCGAAATCGTTTCCGGCGCCGCCGCGGTGTAACCGTAGCGACAGCCTGTACAAGTTTATTGAGTTTAGGAACCGATAATGAGCCAAGGCAAAATCGTACAAATCATTGGCCCGGTCGTCGACGTGGAGTTTCCGCGCGACGCCATGCCAAAGATTTATGATGCCCTGAAGCTGGTCGACGGCGACCTGACGTTCGAAGTCCAGCAGCAGCTGGGCGACGGCGTGGTCCGCACGATCGCCATGGGCAGCTCGGACGGTCTGAAGCGCGGCATGAGCGTGACCAACACCAAGGCACCGATTACGGTGCCGGTCGGCAAGGGCACGCTGGGCCGCATCATGGACGTGCTGGGCAACCCGGTGGACGAAGCCGGTCCGGTCGTGACCGAACAGCGTCGCGCCATTCACCAGATCGCCCCGAAGTTCGACGAACTGTCACCGGCTTCCTCGCTGCTGGAAACCGGCATCAAGGTGATCGACCTGCTGTGCCCGTTCGCCAAGGGCGGTAAGGTGGGCCTGTTCGGTGGCGCCGGTGTGGGCAAGACCGTGAACATGATGGAGCTCATCAACAACATCGCCAAGGCGCACTCGGGTCTGTCCGTGTTCGCCGGCGTCGGTGAGCGTACCCGTGAAGGCAACGACTTCTACCACGAAATGAAGGACTCCAACGTCCTTGATAAAGTGGCAATGGTCTACGGCCAGATGAACGAGCCGCCGGGTAACCGTCTGCGCGTGGCACTGACCGGCCTGACCATGGCGGAACACTTCCGCGATGAGAAGGACGAGTCGGGCAAGGGTCGTGACGTGCTGTTCTTCGTCGACAACATCTACCGTTACACCCTGGCCGGCACCGAAGTATCGGCGCTGCTGGGTCGTATGCCGTCCGCGGTGGGTTACCAGCCGACGCTGGCCGAAGAAATGGGCCGTCTGCAGGAACGCATTACCTCGACCAAGACCGGTTCGATCACCTCGATCCAGGCCGTTTACGTGCCTGCGGATGACTTGACCGACCCGTCGCCGGCCACTACCTTCGCCCACCTGGATGCGACCGTGGTACTGTCCCGTGACATCGCAAGCTTGGGTATCTACCCGGCCGTTGACCCGCTCGACTCGACCTCGCGTCAGCTCGACCCGCTGGTCGTCGGTGACGAGCACTACTCGATAGCGCGCGGCGTGCAGGCCACCTTGCAGAAATACAAGGAGCTGCGCGACATCATCGCGATTCTGGGCATGGACGAACTGTCGCCGGAAGACAAGCTGACCGTGGCGCGCGCTCGTAAGATCCAGCGTTTCCTGTCGCAGCCGTTCCACGTGGCCGAAGTGTTTACCGGTTCGCCGGGCAAATACGTGCCGCTGCGCGAAACGATCAAGGGCTTCAAGGCCATTCTCAGCGGTGAATACGACCATCTGCCGGAACAAGCGTTCTACATGGTGGGTGGCATCGAAGAAGCTGCCGAGAAAGCCAAGAGTCTTTAACTAAGGAGACGGCTCATGGCCAAGATGCAGGTGGAAGTGGTTAGCTCCGAAGAGCAGATCTATTCGGGCGAAGCCGAGTTTCTGGTGGCTCCGGCCGAAGAAGGCGAAATCGGTGTCTACCCGCGTCACGTGCCGCTCCTGACCCGCATCAAACCGGGCGTGCTGCGCCTGACGGTGCCGGGTCAGGACAAGGAAGTCCTGGTCGCCGTATCCGGCGGCATGATGGAAGTGCAGCCTAGCCTGGTGACAGTGCTGGCCGACACGGCCATCCGCGGGACGGATCTTGACGAAGCGAAGGCCAACGAGGCCAAGCGGGCTGCCGAAGATGCCTTGCTGAAGGCGGCTGACGATCAGTCCACCGCCGCGGCTCACGCCGCGCTGGCGGTGGCGATCGCCGAACTGAAGACGCTCGACTACCTCCGTCGTCGTCCGCGTTAAAAGCACGGATTCGATTCGTGGTTATAATGGGCTACCCCTGCGGGTAGCCCATTTCTTTATTCTTCCTGGCTGTTCGATCTCAATCCATGGACCAACTCAGTATCGTCATTCTCGCTGCCGGCAAAGGCAAGCGCATGTATTCCTCCCTCCCCAAGGTGCTGCACCCGATCGGTGGCGAACCGATGCTGGCGCGGGTGATCGGCACCGCGCGCGCGTTGAAACCGGCGCGCATCGTGGTGGTGTATGGCCACGGCGGCGAGCAGGTGCGCGCGACGATCCGCGACGAGGACGTGCTGTGGGCCGAACAGACCGAACAGCTGGGCACCGGTCACGCGCTGAAGATGGCGCTGCCACACCTGCCCGAGACCGGCAAGACCTTGGTGCTGTACGGCGACGTGCCGCTGACCACCGCGACGACGCTGGTCGACCTGGTCGCCGCCGCCGGTGACGAAGCGAGCTTGTTGACCGACGTGCTCGCCAACCCGGCCGGCTACGGCCGCGTCGTGCGCGGCGCCGCCGGCATCGAGGCGATCGTCGAGGACAAGGACTGCAGCCCGGAGCAGCGGGCGATCACCGAGATCAACACCGGCATGCTGGTGCTGCCGACCGCGCGGGTGGCCGGCTGGCTCGGCGAGCTGAACAACGGCAACGCGCAGGGCGAGTACTACCTGACCGACGTGATCGCGCTGTCGGTGCGCGACGGCGTCACCGTGCACGGGGTGCGCGTCGCCGACAGCTGGCAGGCGGCCGGCGTCAACAACAAGCTGCAGTTGGCCGAACTGGAACGCATCCTGCAGCACAACCAGGCACGCGAGCTGCTGCTCGCCGGCGTGACGCTGGCCGACCCGGCGCGGATCGACGTGCGCGGCACACTGACCCATGGCCAGGACGTGAGCATCGACGTGAACTGCGTGTTCGAGGGCAAGGTCGAATTGGGCGACCGAGTGAGCATCGGCGCGCACTGCGTGCTGAAGAACGTCACCATCGCCGCCGGCACGCAGATCGCGCCGTTCTCGCATCTGGAAGACGCGGTGGTCGGCGCCGGCTGCAGGATCGGCCCATACGCCCGACTGCGTCCGGGCGCAACGTTGGCTGAACGGGTGCACATCGGCAACTTCGTCGAGGTGAAGAAGAGCAGCATCGGCGTCGGCAGCAAGGTCAATCACCTGAGCTATATCGGTGACGCGGCGATCGGCTCGGGCAGCAATATCGGCGCCGGCACCATCACCTGCAACTACGACGGGGTGAACAAGTTCAAGACCGTGATCGGCGACCAGGCCTTCGTCGGCTCCGGTACGATGCTGGTCGCGCCGGTGACGGTGGAAGACGGCGCCACCATCGGCGCCGGCTCGGTGATCAGCAAGACCGCGCCAGCCGAGGCGCTGACCGTGGCGCGCGCCCGTCAGGTGACCCTGGCCGGTTGGCAGCGCCCGCAGAAGAAGCAGTAAGGCTCTGGCATAATGGCGGTTTCGGCCAAGGGCGGGGTTCGCCGCCTGGCCGGCGCAGAATAATTTGATGATTTTTGCCGGGGCGTTGCCCCGAACGAGGATATTTCCATGTGTGGCATTGTCGGTGCGATTGCAGCGCGTGATGTGGTGCCGGTACTGGTCGAAGGCCTGAAGCGCCTCGAGTACCGCGGTTACGATTCGGCCGGTGTGGCCGTCCTGGATGGCGACCAGATCCGCCGCGTGCGCCGGGTCGGCCGCGTCGTCGAGATGGAGAACGCCGCCGCCGCTGAAAACCTGCATGGCCAGCTCGGCATCGGTCACACCCGCTGGGCGACGCACGGCGGCGTCACCGAGCCGAACGCGCACCCGCACGTCTCGCACGACCGGATCGCGGTGGTGCACAACGGCATCATCGAGAACCACGAAGAGCAGCGCGAGCGGCTGAAGCAGCTCGGCTACAGCTTCACCTCGCAGACCGACACCGAAGTGATCGCCCATCTGGTGCATCACTACTATAAGACGTCGGCCAACCTGTTCGAGGCGGTGCGCCGTGCGGTGCGCGAGCTGACCGGCGCCTACGCGATCGGCGTGATCGCGCTCGACCGTCCGGACGAGCTGATCTGCGCACGGATGGGCTGCCCGCTGCTGGTGGGCCTCGGCGAAGGCGAAAACTTCATCGCCTCGGACGTGTCGGCGATCCTGTCGGCCACCCGCAAGGTGATCTTCCTGGAAGAGGGCGACATCGGTCACCTGACCCGCGACGGCGTCAAGCTGGTCGACCTGCACGACCAGCCGGTCGAGCGTGCCGTACACCTGTCCGACGTGTCGCTCGCCTCGCTGGAGCTCGGCCCGTACAGCCACTTCATGCAGAAGGAAATCCACGAGCAGCCGAAGGCGCTGTCCGACACCATCGAAGCGGTGCTCGACGCCGGTTTCTCGGCCAATCTGTTCGGCCAACGTGCCGCCGAGATCCTGCCGCAGCTCTCCGGCGTGAAGATACTCGCCTGCGGCACCAGCTACTACGCCGGGCTGACCGCCAAGTACTGGATCGAGAGCATCGCCGGCGTGCCGTGCGACGTCGAGATCGCCAGCGAATACCGCTACCGCGACGCCTGGGCCGACCCGCAGCACCTGGTGGTGACCATCTCGCAGTCGGGCGAAACGCTCGACACCATGGAGGCGCTCAAGTACGCAAAGCAGCTGGGCCACCGCAACGCGCTGTCGATCTGCAATGTGCGCGAGAGCGCGATCCCGCGGGCGTCGGAACTGGTGTTCTACACTCGTGCCGGCGCCGAGATCGGCGTCGCCTCGACCAAGGCGTTCACCACCCAGCTGGTGGCGCTGTTCACGCTGGCGGTGACGCTCGGCAAGCAGCGTGGCCGAGTGACGGTCGAGCAGGAAGCGGGCTTCCTCGACGACCTGCGCCACCTGCCGGGCAGCGTACAGCACGCGCTGAATCTGGAGCCGCAGATCAAGGCCTGGGCCGAGAAATTCGCCGCCAAGGATCACGCGCTGTTCCTCGGCCGCGGCCTGCACTACCCGATCGCGCTGGAAGGCGCGCTGAAGCTGAAGGAAATCTCCTACATCCACGCCGAAGCCTACCCGGCCGGCGAGCTGAAGCACGGTCCGCTGGCGCTGGTCGACAACACCATGCCGGTGGTGGTGATCGCGCCGAACGACAGCCTGCTGGAAAAGGTGAAGTCGAACATGCAGGAAGTGCGTGCGCGCGGCGGCGAGCTGTTCGTGTTCGCCGATCTCGACAGCCACTTCAGCGAGTCGGAAGGCGTGCACGTGATCCGCACCCCGCGCCATGTCGGCGTGCTCAGCCCGGTGGTGCACGCGATTCCGGTGCAGATGCTCGCCTACCACGCGGCGCTGGCGCGCGGCACCGACGTCGACAAGCCGCGCAACCTGGCCAAGTCGGTCACGGTCGAATAAGCGCAAGGTTGGCCGAAAGATATTGTTGTGAACAAACAATAGAATTTGACACAACACAATATAATTTGACACAAAACAATAGAACTTGACACAAATCGCCCCCGACCTATAGTCCCGGTAAGCTGTTGATCTACCGGAGGTTATGGTGAGGGGGCGTCGTTTTCTCACCCAAGCGGACATCGATCGCTACATCGCGCAGGGCTACGGCCAGGGTGAAGGAGAACGCTACAAGCCTTGGGTGCGTGTCCAAGACGTGCCTTCCCACGGTCGGTCGCGCCAGGTGCCTGGGATCAAGGTCGACCGTGTCTATCACACCCTCTCTGACCTGGAATACGCCTACCTGCTGGTGCTGGAGTTTTCCGAGCAAGTCGTCGATATCCGGGAGCAATACCCGTTGCTGCCGGTGGAGTCAGCCCAGCGCATCGCGGCTGAGCGCGGCATCGACTATCCCCGTTACGTTTCGACCCGCGTTCCCTTTGTCCTGAGCACAGACTTCCTGGTGACCTACCTCGACGACCAGGGGTTAAGGCGTTTGGCTGCTAGAGCAGTGAAGTATCAGGCCGACATTTCCCCTGGGAATCCCGATGTGCAGCGCACGCTGGAGAAGCTCGAGATCGAACGGGAGTTTTGGGGGGCGAATGATTGGCAGTTGGTGACCGAGGCCTGTATCGGTAAGGAAACGCTCCACAATCTCGCGTGGCTCAGCGAAGGCGCCTTGACTCCCGCCGACCTCGGCGGGGCGGAGCTCCGCCTGCCGTTCCTCGAGGTGCTCGAAGACCTGTCCGGAAGCGAGCGCATGCTGTCCTCCCTGTTGCGGACGGCGGGGAACGCGGTTCACCTCACCTACCCCCAGGCGATCGCCTTGTTCAAGCACTTGGTCTGGATCAAGACCATCCGATTCGACCTGCGTACCCAGCCGCTCAAACTGACGCAGCCAACTCCCTTGCTGACGTTCCACCGCGATGATGGGGCGGCATCCGCTTCGGCATCTCCTCGAGTGGCTTGAGATGAGCTTTCAACCGGTCGTCAACGAGGTGTTCGAATCGGTGAGCGGCGAGGCGCCCTTCGATATTCCCGCTCGTATTCTGTGGCTGGACCGCGAAGCCGGATTCGTCACCTTCATCTCCATCGAAACCCCGCCGAGGAAACCTTGGGTACTCGCGTTAGAGAGTGTGAAGGCACGGTTCGAGTCGGGAGATCTACGTCCTGTCCAAGTGGCGTCGCCGCCATTCATGTTGGCGGTCGAGGAATCATTGCCCGAGCATGCTAAAGAGACCCGGGACCGTAACTGGAGACGGATCCAGCCGCTGTTGCAGGCCAAGGTGCAGGGTCTGATTTTCTATCCAAGGATGCTGGGACAGATGGTCTCCTCCTGTGCCAAGGAGCAAGGTGTCCCTCGTAAAACCCTCTACCGCCTGCTGTATCGCTACTGGCTCTATGGCTCGCTCCAGAATGCCTTGCTGCCCGATCGATTCCGCAGTGGGGCACCGGGGAAGGAAAGGACATTCCAGGATGGAAAGCAGCCAGGGCGACCAACGCGCTACCTTGGCGAAATCTTGGCGCTCAAGAAGGGGATCCTGACCGAGTTCGATAAGCAGGCGATCAAAATCGGTTTTGCCCTTTACGCACATGGCAAGACTGCAACGATCGCGGACGCGTATCGAAAACTGCTTCAGCATTTTTATCGGGCTGAGAAGCCGCTCAGTGGTGGCGAGAGCGGTGAAGTTGAATTGCGCCCCCTGTCGGAATTGCCTTCGAAACGACAGTTCGAGTATTGGGGCAAGAAGGCCTTTGACGATATCGCGGTGCTGCGGGGGCGACGCGGCGAACGGAACTGGGAACGGGAGAACCGCGGGCTGAGAGGTCGTGCCCGTGAGGGGGTGACAGGTCCCGGCCAGCGTTTTGAGATCGACGCCACGGTGGCGGATGTCTACCTGGTCAGCCGCTATCGTCGTGACTGGATCATCGGACGGCCGGTGGTCTATGTCGTGGTCGACGTATTTTCCGGCATGATCGTCGGGGTGTTCATCGGGCTGGAGGGGCCGAGTTGGGACGGGGCGCGGCATGCGCTCTTCAACGCCTTCACCGACAAAGTGGCCTTCTGCCAGGCGCACGCTATCACGATCACCCCCGAGGATTGGCCTTGCCATTACTTTCCAAGGGAACTGGTTGGGGATCGAGGAGAAATGCTGGGGGCAGATGCACAAGCTGCGCTGGTCAAAGGGTTACGGGTGACCCTGATCAGCACGCCGCCTTACCGACCGGACTGGAAAGCCATCGTGGAGAGTCGCTTCCGGCTCCTGAACCAGACGGCCCATATTCACTGGATCCCGGGCGCGGTGCGCGATCGTATCAAGGTATGCGGGGAGCGCGATGTTCGCCTGGATGCGACGCTGGATCTGGAGCAGTTCACACAAATCATCATCCGCAGCATCCTCCATTACAACCAGCATCATTGGCTGCCCGACTATCTGGATGAGGACATGATCCGGGATGGGGTGGAGCCAGTGCCGATCAAGATGTGGAACTGGGGTCTCCAGCAAGGTCTGGCCCAGCCGAATCTTCTACCGGCCGAGTCGATCTACCTGCATCTTTTGCCCCATACCAAGGGCTCGATCCAGGCCGGCGGGATTGCGGTGCGGGGCATGCTCTATACCTCCGCAGAGGCGGTCGCGGCCAACTGGTTCGCGCGGGCCAGGAACAAAGGGCGTACGTCGATTGAAGTCTGGTACGACCCCTGGTCGACCGAATACATCTGGCTACAGGGCCAGGACAAGTCTTTCATGCGCTGCCAGCTTCGGGCCTCCGAGACGCGGTATCGAAATTTCCGCTTGGAGGAAGTGGTCGACATGCTGGCGATCATCGAGCAGGTTCCTCCTGCGGAACGGCACTCGACGCTCGAAAGCGCCTCGAGCTTGGACAAGCACATCAATACGATCGTCAAAGCGGCCCGGAAGCAGAAGGCGGCGGACAAGACCTCCGTTTCTGCGGCGAAACGCGTTGCAGGAATCCGCATTCACAGGCTCATCGAACGGTGGATCGAACGTGGGCATCTGAATGCGCTGCTGCACCCGGCCAAACCCGTGCCGCCGGTTGAGCCTTCAACACCGCCATCCGGTTCAGGGCTGGCGAGTTCCTATGCGGGCGAACGCAGTGCCAAAGTGGTCGATCTGCTCGCGCATTTGCGACGGAAGAAATAGGAGGGCTCATCATGGATGACGCCTTGGTGGTGCGAGCGAATTATTGCGAGTCGCAGGTGCCCGATTATCGGGGGAACCCGCTGATCGAAGCCTTGCCTCCAATCCTCTCCGAGGAGGCCGCCGGCGCGGCCATCGCCCGTTTCCCCGAAGTGCCTGGCGACGATGAGCGGCGCCTGCCCAATGCGGAACGTCTCCATTGCATCGACCGGCTCAGAGGTTTGGTGCAGCCCTTGCCGATCCATCTGGAACTCGAGAGCATCGTATCCGTGCTGCTGCGGAGCGGTTATGTGGGGCGCAATCCCATGCATGCCGAAACCTGGCGGCATCTTTATTCGCTGTCGACCGACTACCAACCCGCTCCCGGCTTCAAGTCGACCGCGTCCACGTTCAGTCTTGTGGGCCACAGCGGCATCGGCAAGTCGACAGCGCTGGAGTCGATCTTGCGGCTGTATCCACAAACCATCCGGCATCAGCGCTACCGCGATCAGGCCTTTGTTCACACTCAGATCACGTGGTTGAAATTGGACTGCCCGCACGATGGTTCGTTGTCAGGACTCTGTCGTACTTTTTTCCGTGCGGTGGACAAGGCCATCGGGCAGGAACGCTATAGCCGCCATGGCGGGCTCCGAGGGATCCCGGACATGATCCAGCGCATGGAGCAGGTGGCGAGTACCTATTTCGTCGGCGGCTTGTTCATCGACGAACTGCAGCATCTCAAGGCCGCCAAGACCGGTGGCAAGGAGAACATGCTCAATTTCTTTGTTAGCCTGCTCAATCAGATCGGCATTCCCGTGGCGTTCATTGGCACCTATTCCATGCTCGGGCTCTTTGCGGACGTCATGCGTAACGCCCGTCGAGCCTGTGGCATGGGCAATTACCCGTTCGTTGAGCCGGCGGCGGATGATCCGTTTTGGGGGATTCTGTTGGAGGCGTTGTGGCCGTATCAATGGATAAAACAGCCCGGCCCGTTGACGCCCGAAATCTCCGCCGAATTGTACGACCTGACCCAAGGTATCACCGATTTTCTGGTGAAGCTGATGATCCTGGGGCAGCGCCACGCGATTCAAACGGGTCGGGAGGTGCTCTCCGCCCCGGGTTTTCGCGAGGTCTTTGATACGAGAATGCAGTTGCTCAAACCTGCGATCGACGCGTTGCGCAGCAAGGATCCCGAACGCATGGCGCAGTTCGAGGATCTGCTCCCGACCAAGGAGCAAATGGAGGCGATGATGGCCTGGAATTTGCCGTCGAGCACCTTGGGCCGGAGACTGGCCCTCTTGTCGCATTTGGCTCCTGCCACCCAACCCGCTTCGACATCTGTCGCCGAGCCTTCACCGGCCCCGGCTCGGGAAAGCTCAACACACCGGTTACATTCCGAGTCCTATGCGTACTTGCAGGCCGAAGATCCGGTCGCGGCACTCCAACAGGCGGGATGGCTGGTGCAAGATGCATTCGAATTTTCGGGCGCCTACCGTACGGCGGGTTAGGGGGCTGCGACATGCCGTTGCGGCCGGATTTCTGCCCAGCACCTTGCCCCGACGAGTCGTTGTATAGCCTAGTCAGCCGCTATCACCGCCTCACGGGCCACACCGACTGCCGCGAAACGCTTCACGAGTTGTTCGGCACGCACACTCATGTGATGGCCAGTGTACTGCCGACGGGGCTGGGGGCAGTGCAGCAAGCCTTGTTACCCGCCTGGTCGCAAAGGGCCATCGTCGATGCCCTGACGGTCTTTCCCTATTTCCGCCCCTTCCTGGCTCCGGAACAAGCTGGTCGCGCCTATGACTATCTCGTGGGACAAGGGCAGGGAGCCATCAAGACCTTGCTGGGGCTCGTGGCCAGCCTGATCGGCGCGGCGAATTTGTTTCGTTTCTGCCCGGTCTGCGTTGCCGAAGATCGTCGCGACTACGGCCAAGCGTACTGGCACCGAAGCCACCAATTGCCGGGCGTATGGCTCTGCCCCCGCCACGACGTGCCGCTATTCGACCTGTCCGCCGCGTGGGTTGTGAGCCAGCGCCATCAGCTGTTCCTACCTGACGATCAAACCGTCGTGACGCAAGCTTCCCCTTTACTTGTCACGACACAGCAGTTGGCCATCTTGTATCGCCTGGCCGTGCTGTGCGCCGGCGTGCTACAGGCCAATATTGCAACCTCGACAGAGGGGGGCGCTTGGCCGAGCTATCACCGACAGGTCGAGCAGCTTGGCTTGACCCTCCGCGGGGGCCGGCTCAATCGGTCTGAGATTCTGGCCCGCCTGCGCAGTCAGATCGCCACCTTGCCCTGTTCCCACGAATTTGCCTTTTTCCATCGAGCGCCAGCCGGGGAGGGGGGCTGGGCTTTGGTGCTGCTACATAAGCCGCGCCGGGCGCTGCATCCGCTCAAGCATCTGGTGCTGGCCGATTGCTTGGGGTTGGACTGCGCGGGTTTACTGAAAGGGCTTGACGGGCCAACGTACCGCCCCCCGAGGGTCTTGCTGTCCGAGATACCTTCACCGTCGATCTCGGCGCGAGATGCCCTGTTGATGGAGCTTCTGGGGACTAGGCGGTTGTCGTTGCGCCGTGTCGCTGCGGACATGGGGCTCAGCGTGACGACCCTGCGCCTTGAGGCGGCCCGGATCGGCTTGGTCATCGCGGTTCGCCCCAAGATACTCCACCCAGATCGAGTGGCAGCCCTGGTGCAGGATCTGGTCGGGGGCATGCCGTTGGCCAAGGCCGCGGCAGCGCATCGGGTGTCGCTGGCGAGCGTTTATCGCGTGTTACGACTGCAGCCGGATGCCGCCGCACAACGCGAGCGGCTCCTGCGGACACGTGAATGTGAAGCCCGCCGCCTGCGTTTGCTTCAGGACATCCGCTCGATGCCACTCAGACAGAGCCCTGAGTACGTATGGCTGTATCGCAACGATCGAGCGTGGCTTGGGGAACAGGTGGCTAGGGCAGGGCCGCGGCCGCGTGTCGCTGCGCCGCGCGTGGACTGGTGCACGCGAGATCGGGCGCTGGCTGCACGGGTACTGGAGTGGGCGCGGGTACAGTCCGATGAAGGCGGTCCGCCGCGCTGGATAACGCGAGCGCGCGTCGGCCGGGAGTTGCATATCTCGGCCTGGCTGGAGCATACGCTGGAACGGCTGCCGATGACGGGAAGGACTGTCCTGCGCGTGATTGAGACACGGGCACAGTTCCAGTGCCGTAAGTTGTGCTGGGCACGTGATCGGCTACGTGAGCTGGGGTTGCCCGTTGTTCGCTGGCGGTTGCTTCGTCTGGCGGGGATCCGTGTCTTCGCAGATTCCAGTGTCTGGCAGTTTGTTCAAGAGCTGAGTGCAGATTCCGGCGAATCTGGCCAGCTGTGCCGGTGGTATCTGTCCAGTTACGCCTTCTAGGGCTGGCCCTGGCCAGAAGTTTGCTTAGGTCCGTGAACGCCCCCGCCACTCGCGTGCAGGCGGCATAGCAGACTCCTCCAAGTGACCGTTCCTCGGCCATAGCGGTCCTCCACACGATCGGCCTTGAGCGTCTGCTCAAGGTTGCTCACCAGTCATTACCCTTCCCATGATGATGGATGCCTGCTTCTACGAGTACTTCCGCCCCAAAGCAGAAACAGCCAGCTTAGAAAAGCAGACATACAAGAACGTGAGAACTCAGACCGCGGGGCCGTCGCGCCCGCAGCGGCGGTGCAGGCCGCAATGCCATATTGGTGCTAAATGGCGCGGACGTTCGAGCGTCAGGTTGCCGAACCGCAGGTGCGTGCGGCAGTGCTGAACCACTTCACGTAGCTCGGCACGCCGCAAACGGTACGGATGGGATAAGTACGTCTGGGGTTGGCGGCGATGGACACCGCCGATCGTACCCAGCCTGAGGTGGCTGAAGCCAAGACAGTTCGGCTCAAGGACAAGATCGAAATCCTGAAGCAGCAGATGCAGGCGCTCAAGGAGAGGGAGACGCGGCTGCGCGACGCGCCGGATGGCCAAATCTCCCTGACCGATCCGGATGCACGTTCCATGGCCACCAGTGGCCGTGGCACCGGTACCGTCGGGTACAACGTGCAGACGGCAGTCGACCACAAGCACCATCTGATCGTCGCGCACGAGGTAACCAATGTTGGCAATGATCGGGGTCAGCTATTCACGATGGCGCAGCAAGCGCGTACTCCACGTCGATGCCGGGCCGGTTCGATGGACCGACGATGACCAGCCTTACTGGTCAGACTGTCGCCGCCGCCGATGCCATCGACCTGGCGGATGTGCGGCGAGCCCATTGCCGCGAGCAGCAGGCGATCGCGCGCGGCGGGGTCCGCGGGCAGGTCGCTGGCCAGGAAGTACGGTCCTTTCGAGGTGCCGCCCCGCATTAGCAGGCAGGGGATTCGGGTGGTCATGGCTGGGCTCCGGTAAGCGTTCTCTGGAATATCCAGGACATTGTCCACTGCCGGCACGGCTTGTTGAAATGAAACAATGGGCCCAATTAGTGCCGAATTGGCATTACCAAAATCGCACCACTCGCCAGTTGCGGCGCGATAGCGCGACGCGACGCCGCCAACCCGCCCCTGCCGCTTAGCGGGCCACCGGGCGATCCCGCTGGGGAACGCCCAATTCGTTGTACAGGGCCCGGGTATGGCACTTCAGTTCGTCGAGGCGCCGGCCGAAGCTGATTGCGCTCAGCAGCAGCAATATGGCCATGCCGAGCAGCGTGGCTTCCGTCCCCAAGTGATCGGCGATCAGGCCGGCGACCAGCCCGCCGAGGGCAGCCATGCCCAGCACCGACGACGAAAACAGGGCCAGCACCCGGCCGCGCAGCTGTTCGGGAATGATGGTCTGCAGGACGCTGTTGGTGGCCGCGTTGCAGACGATCAGTCCGAAACCGACCGGAAACAGCAGGACGATGCCTAGCCAGAGCTGGCGGGTGCTGGCGAAGCCGACCAGGGCCAGGGCGGTGAGAAAGTTGCCGGCGGCGATGCTGCGGCTCAGGCCGCGCACCGAGGGCCGCGCAGCGAGGTGCATCGAGGCCGCCAAGGCGCCGCAGCCAGCGCTGCCGAGCAGCAGGCCGAGGGTATCGGCGCTGCCATGGAAGACGTTTCGGGCGAACACCGGCATCAGTGCGACATAGGGCGCGGCGAGGAAATTGAGCAGCGCAACCTGGACCAGCAGGGTGCGCACCGTGAAGGTGTTTCGGGCATAGCGGAATCCCTCGGCCAGCGCCGAAGCGAGGGGCGTGCTGACAGGCGCGATGGCGGCGACGCGAATCTGCGTGAGCGCCACGAGCACGGCGACGAAGGACAGGCCGTTGATGGCGAAGCAGGTGGTTTCCGACGTCAGGCCGACCAGCAGGCCGGCCACCGGCGGGCCGATGAAGCGGGTGGCGTTGAAGCTGAAGGTATTGAGGGCGATGGCGTTGGGCAGGTCGCCGCGCTGGTCCACCAACTGGTCAACCATCGAGTGACGCAGCGGCGCGTCGATGCTGTTCAGCAGGCCGAGGGCCGCGGCGGCAGCGACGATGTGCCAGAAGGCGATCCAGTGGCCCCAGGCCAGCACGGCGAGGATCGCCGCCTGGGCGAGCATCAGCGACTGCACGACGAACATCAGGCGGCGCCGGTCGGCGCGGTCGATCCAGACACCGGCGAAGGGGCCCACGAGCAGCTGCGGCGCCTGGCCGAGGAAGGCCACGGTGCCGAGCATCAGCGTCGAACCGGTGAGGCGATAGACCAGCCAGCTGAGCGCCACCTGCTGGATCCAGGTACCCATCAGCGAGACGCACTGGCCGGCGAAATAGAGCCGGAAATTGCGATGACGCAACGCCCGCCAGGGCGAGGCGGCGGACGCGCCGGCGGAGCGCGGTGCGTCGTTCATCGCGCCAGCCGGCCGAGCACCTTGTCCACCATCACGCCAGCCTGGCCCAGGTAATTGGCCGGGTCGCACAGTCGGGCCAGGGCCGCCCGGTCGAGATGGCTGTTGATTTCAGGATGTTCGCAAAGGATGTCGAGCAGCGGCCGGCGCGTCGCGATGGCCTGCCGGCACAGATCGTAGACCAGGTCATGGGCGTATTCGCGGCCGATGAAGGGGCCGAGGCCCATCATCACCGCCTCGGACATGACCAGGCCGTTGGTGAGGTCGATATTGGCGCGCATTTGTCCGGCGTCCACCTCGAGGCCCTCGAGCACAAAGCGGGTCTGCTTCAGCGCGCCGGCCAGCAGGCAGAAGGCTTCGGGCAGCGCGATCCACTCGATCTCCCAGGGGCCGGTGGAGCGCTCGTGGTCGGCGATCATCGCGTCCATCAGGGCCGCGGCGTGCTGGCGCACCACCGAGACGGCGGCGTGGATGTAGCAGCTGGAGATCGGATTGCGCTTCTGCGGCATGGTGCTGCTGGAACCGCGGCCCGGCGCGAAGGGTTCGTACACCTCGGCTACCTCGTGCTGCATCATCAGCTTGACGTCCATGGCGATCTTGCCCAAGGAGCCACCGACGATGCCGAGGAAGGCGCCGACCTCGGCGATGGTGTCGCGCACCGTATGCCAGGCGATGTCGGGCTGGGCCAGCCCCAGTTCCGCCATCAGGCCGGCCTGGGTCTCCATGGGGCCCTTTTCGATCGAGGCTAGGGTGCCGCAGGCGCCGCCGAATTCGCCCATCAGGACCCGTGGCCGCAGTTGCGCCAGCCTTTCGCGGTGGCGCTCGATACCGGCCAGGATGGCCGCGGCCTTGAAGCCGAAGGTGACCGGAATCGCCTGCTGCAGATTGCTGCGGCCGATCACCGGGGTGTCGCGGTAGCGGCGCGACAAATCGGCCAGGGCGGCGGAGATGGCGGTCAGTTCGGCATCGACGATGTCGAGGCCTTCACGAATTTGCAGCACCGTGGCGGTGTCAGTGATGTCCTGGGTGGTGGCGCCCCAGTGGCAGTATTCGCCGAGATTGTCGCGACACAGGGTGTTGAGCTGGGACACGACACCGAGCACCGGGTAGCCGATGCGCTCGGTCTGTTCGCGCAGCTTGTCCATGTCGATCTTGCCGATGTCGCAGTTGCGCACGATCTCCTCGGCGGCATCCTTGGGGATGATGCCGAGGTGGCCCTGGACGACGGCAAGGGCGCGTTCAATATCGAGGTACTTGGCGGTGCGATTCTCATCCGACCACACTTGACGCATCGCCTCGCTGCTAAAAATGTTGCGGAAGATGCTTGAGTCAATAATGCTGGCGGCCATGGTTGGTCTCCTGATGGGCTGGGGTTCGGGGATGTCGTCGGCGCTGTTCAATGCGGCGACCGTTCGAGGATGTGGCGGGCCTTCAGCAAAACCGGGCGATCAATCATCTTGCCGTCGAGTTGAGCGGCTCCCTGGCTCGCGTTCGCTGCCGCAATGACGCGGTGGGCCCATTCGATGTCGGCAGCCGACGGCTGCAGGGCAGCACGCACGGCGGCGACCTGCTTCGGGTGAATGCACAGCTTGGCGCCGAAGCCGAAGGCGCGGGCGAAGGCGAGATCGGCGAGCACCCTTGCCTCGTCGTCGAGGCTCGGCGTAACGCCGGCGATCGGCGACGCCAGATCGGCGCAGCGGGAGGCGATGGCGATGCGCGCGGCGGGATAGGCGAGGCCCCGCTCATCGCCGGATAGATCGAGATCGACGCCGTAGTCCAGCGTGCCGAAAGCCAGCCGCTGTACGCTGGCGGCCCCGGCAATCGCCTCGACGTGAGCGACGCCGCGGGCCGTCTCGATCAGCGGCAGCACCCGCCCCTCCGCCAACAGGGCGGCGGCAACCGCGGCAATTTGGCTCGCCGACTCCGTCTTTGGCAACATGGCGAGACCAACGCCGCAACTGGACAGCATCGCCAGGTCTGCTGCGAACCAGGGCGTGGCGGCATCGTTGATGCGCACCACGATGCGATCGCGGTCGATCTCCTGGCGATTCAGCCAGTGACTGATCTCGTCGCGGGCCCAGTCCTTGTCGGCCGGCGCCACCGCGTCCTCGAGGTCGAGGATCACGGCGTCGGCACCGGAGGCCAGGGCCTTCTCGAATCTCTCCGGGCGGTTGCCAGGGACGAACAGATAGGTGATCGGCAGGGCCATGATCAGATCACCTGCTCGCTACGCAACTCGGCGATGCGTTCGGCGGAATAACCGAGGCCGGAGAGGATCGCGTCGGTGTGTTCACCGAGGGCTGGGACCGGGTCCATCCGCGGCAGCCCCTGGGTCCAGGAGCCCGGCGGCAACAGCGAGGGTACCGGGCCGGCGGCGGTATCCACCTCCTGCCAGCGGCCGCGGGCACGCAGCTGCGGGTGTTCCCAGACATCGTGCATGTTGTTCACTCGGGCATTAGCGATCTGCGCCTCGTCGAGACGGGCTACCACCTGCTCAGCGGTCAGCGGCGCGAAGGCCTCGACGATGATGGCGCGCAACTCGTCGCGGGCGGTGCTGCGCTTGGAGTTGGAGGAAAAACGTTCTTCCTTGGCGAGCCCCGGCTGGCGCAGCACTTTGTCGCAGAACAGCGACCATTCGCGTTCGTTCTGCAGGCCCAGCATCACCACCTTACCGTCGCCGGCCGGGAACGGGCCGTAAGGGTAGATGGTGGCGTGGCTGGCACCGGTGCGCCGCGGCGGCGCGGCGCCGTCGATAGCGTAGTAAAGTGGATAGTTCATCCACTCGACGAGGGACTCCAGCATCGAGATATCGAGGTGCTGGCCGCGGCCGGTCTGCTGCCGCTGCAGCAGGGCCGCCAGAATGTTGCTGTAGGCGTACATGCCGGCCGAGATGTCGGCGATCGACGGGCCAGCCTTCGACGGCTCCTGCTCGGTGCCGGTCACCGAGAGGAAACCCGACTCGCTCTGAATAAGCAGGTCGTAGGCCTTCTTGTCGCGGTAGGGGCCGTCGTTGCCGTAACCGGAAATATCGCAGACGATGATTTCCGGCTTCAGCGCCGAGAGCGCCTCGTAGGAGAGGCCGAGGCGGGCCGCGGCGCCGGGCGCCAGGTTCTGCACGACGATGTCGGCCTGTTCGGTGATCAGGCGCTTGAGGATGGTCTGCGCTTCCGGGTGTTTGACGTCAAGGGTCAGACTTTCCTTGGAGCGGTTGGTCCACACGAAGTGGGAGGCCAGGCCGCGCACCCGCTCGTCGTAGCCGCGGGCGAAGTCGCCGACGCCGGGGCGTTCGACCTTGATGACGCGGGCGCCGAGGTCGGCCAGCTGGCGGGTGGCGAAGGGCGCAGCGATGGCGTGTTCGAGGGTGACGACGGTGATGCCTTGTAGGGGTCTCATGATCTCGTTCTCACTTGAGGACGGCGGTGGCGTCCATGGTCAGCCAACCCTCGTGGTCCTTGGCCCAGAGGTGGAAGGACTTGCCATCGGGCAGCGGCTCACAGCAGACAAAGAAGTGGTTGATGTCGAAAGTCGAGCGCACGGCGCGGAATTCGTAGCGGGCCACCTCGGCATCGGGACGGTGATGGCGAAGCAGGTCGAGCAGCAGCGTGGCGATCAGCGGGCCGTGCACGATCAGGCCCGGATAGCCCTCCACTTCGGTGACGTAGCGGCGGTCGTAGTGGATGCGGTGGCCGTTGAAGGTCAACGCCGAGTAGCGGAACAGCAGCACGTCGTCGGGCACCCACTTCTTCTCCCATTCGGCGCGCTCGGGGGCTGCCTTGGGCGGTGGGGCAACATCGTCGGGCCTGGCGGCTTCGCGGTACACGATGTCGTGGAATTCGGTGAGGGCGACATCGCGCTCACCGGCGCGGCGGATTTCGTGGCGGACCTTGACGAACACCAGGGGCCCGGTGCGGCCCGATTTCTCGGTGACGTCTTGGATCGTCGAAGTGCGGGCCAGGGCATCGCCGATGCGCAGCGGCTTGTGGAATTCGAACTGGCTGCCGGCCCACATGCGCCGCGGCAGCGGCACCGGCGGCAGGAAGCCTCCACGCTTGGCGTGGCCGTCGGCGCCGATCTCGGATTGGCGGTAGAGCGGCAGGAAATAGAGCCAGTGCCAGAGTGCCGGCAGGGACGCGCCGGCGGCGGGGCGCTCGGCCGGGCGGTCGAGGGTGGCGGAGAGGGCGGCATAGGGGGTGGCGGTGGCGGTGTCGGAAACGGTCTCGGACTTGCCGATCCAGTCGCTGAGGTTGCTCATGGGGGCTCTTGGTTAGTAATGAGTTCGCAGTGTGGGCAAGCCGCGGCCATTTGTGAAATGCAATAAATGATGTTATTGATTCCAAAAATGCATCAATTGAATCTGCCGGCGGGACTCCAGAGCAAGCAGCGGCAGGGATCGTAGGGCGGGAATGAAGTTCGATTTCGACGGCATCCAGGCGTTTGTGCTGATTGCCGAGATGGGCGGCTTCGGCCGGGCTGCGGACCAGTTCATGTCACACAGACCGCATTGACCCGGCGCTTACAGAAGCTGGAGACCTACCTCGGGGTCCGCCTGCTGGACCGGACCACGCGATCCGTGGAGCTGACAGTGGTGGGACGGGAGTTCCTGCCCCAGGCGCAGCGCATGGTGAGCGAGATGACGCTGGCGGTCAGCCACCTGAAGGACATCTCCCAGCTGACCAAGGGCAACATTACGATCGCCAGCATCCCGACCATGGCCAACTACAAGCTGCCGGTGGTCATTCGAAAGTATGCGGAGCGTTATCCGGGTAACCGCATTCTCGTCATCGATGCGTCGGCGCAGGAGGTGCGCGATGCCGTTTTGCGTGGGCAGGCGGAATTCGGCATCAACATCCAGCTCGACCGGCATCCCGACCTCGTCGAGCAACCGCTGCTGCAGGAACCCTTCGTGTTCTTCTGCCGTCAGGATCATCCTTTCTGCCAACGCCAGTCGGTGACCTGGAGCGATCTGCGGGAAGCCGAGCTGATCGTCATCAGCGGGCTGAGCGGCAACCGATTGCTGCTCGACTACCAATTGGCCAAGCGGCGAATCAATGTCTCGGGCGTCTATGAGGTGCAGCATCTGTCCACGGCGATCGGACTTGTCGCCGCCGGCGTTGGTACAGCGATTCTGCCATTCTCGACGATCGAGGAAGGGGGCAGCCCCGGGGTGGTCCGGATTCCCCTGGTCAGCCCGGTAGTCAAACGCGGCATTGCTCTCATCAAGCGTAAGGGGGCGACGCTCTCTCCTGCCGCCGATGTCTTTTACGGCATGCTGGCCGCTGAGCTAGAAGGAAAAGCCAGGCGATCGAAAGAACCCTTGGCATAGAGCATCTGGCTCAACGAGATCCGGCAATATTGCTAACGTCACCAAAAGTCCAGGATGACACGATGAAGCTAACGCCTATCGATGCGTTCTCCCTGCGCCTTGATGGGTTGCTTTCGGTCGCGGTAGGTCCAGGGCATTGCGTGACAGCGGACATCCGAATTTGCTGAGGCTACAGACTTTGTAGACAGCGGCCGAATGGCGGCCTAGGCCGGCGACTGGACCGACTGCCAACGCAGGCGAGCGACCGGTTCGGGATAAGTTACCCGGCGTTCGCGCCCAACGATTTTTCATGGCCGCTACGTCTCTTCATGGCCGAGAGCGCCAGTTCAACTATGGTGCCGTAAAGCGGTCACTGGCCCGGCAGGACTCCCAATGGCCGGTTTCGGATTCAATTGTCGAATACGTGCTCTCGGCCAGAAGCAGCCACTCAGCACTTGTCTCCCGACTGGCCGTAGCTCGGCCTTTGCAGACGGTCGCAGCGAATCCCGGTTGTTCATCAGTGAATGTCCGCTGTCAGCTTTCTCGAACGCGTACAACCGACCCGTTGCGTCCTTCGCGTCTCGTCGAAGCGGCCGTTCGCGAACCTCCCCCAACGGCCAAAAGCTGACGGTACCTGCCATAGGCAGCCAGTCACGCTTGTCTAGCAAACCCGGGGCGATTCACATACCTAAATCCGTCTGGGGTCTGTGCCTTCTCTGTCCCAAAGCTTTTAATGCGACAGAGCTTCGTCGGCTGTAGGAAGTTTCAATGTTTGTTCAGGTTTGAGAATTCATCAGCCAACATACTGTAGAAGGCCTCGCCGGCCGGGGATAGCGTGGTGTTGCGCCTGCGAATCAGGCCGATCGGGCGGTGAATCACCGGCTCCACCAGGGGGATGCGCCGCACGTGCGGATGCGCCTCCTCCTGAAAAATCGAGTTCGGCAGAATAGCGGTGCCCACGCCGTTGGTGACCAGGCCGTAAGCGGTGGCGATGTGCTGCACCTCGTAAAAGCCCTGAATCTTGAAACGCCAATTGGCGAGGTAGTAGTCCAGCAGCATGCGGTTGCCGCTCAGGCTGCTCACGGTGATCAGGTCGTGCTGCTTCAGATCCTGCCAGGCAATCTCCTTGCGCTCGGCCAGCGGGTGATCGTCGCGGCAGAACAGCATGAACGGATCTTCCATGATCAGTTGCTGCTCCAGGTCCGGGTGCTCGCCGATCAGGATGGTGATGCCGAATTCGGCGCGCATATTGAGCACAGCCTCACTGACCTCGCTGGCCGGCCAGTCCAGAATCCGCACCTTGTTGTTGGGGTACTCGGCGGCGTATTTGCGGATGATGGGCGGCAGGCTGTAGTAGGCCATGGTCGGGATGCAGCCGATGGTGACGTCGCCCTTGGCACGTAGCGACACGTCTTTGAGGTCGCTGACCGCGGCGGTCAGTTCGGCCACCAGCTTCTGCGCTTGCGGCAGAAAACCGCGCCCGATCACGGTGAGCCCCACGGTGCGCGTGGTGCGGTCCAGCAACCGCACGCCCAGTAGCGACTCCAGTTTTTGGATGCGCCGCGTCAGTGCGGTTTGGGTCAGATGTAGGAAATCCGCCGCTTTTTGGAAGCTGCCCAGCTCCGCCACCATCACGAACGCTTGAATCCCATCGAAATCTATTTTCATGATTAATTCGCAATAATAACGCCGATAGTTGCATTTAACTTTACTCCTAGCGTCCACCACAATCCAGCCCACAGATTCAACGAATGATGTGGAGCTGAAAATGTTGACCCCCATCCCCTGTCTTTTAATGCGCGGCGGCACCTCCAAGGGGCCGTTCTTTCTCGCCGACGATCTGCCGGCTGAACCAGCCCTGCGCAATGCGGTGTTGCTGTCGGTCATGGGTTCGCCGGACCTACGCCAGATCGACGGCATTGGCGGTGGCGATTCGCTCACCAGCAAAGTGGCGATCGTCAGCCGCTCGCAGCGCCCCGGCATCGATGTCGAGTATTTGTTTGCCCAGGTATCGGTCAGCCAGCGCTCGGTCGATACCAACCCCAACTGCGGCAACATGTTGTCCGGCGTCGGCCCGTTCGCGATCGAGCAAGGTCTGGTGCCGGCCTCCGACCCTGCCACTACCGTGCGCATTTTCAACGTCAACACCGGCAAGGTAATCGAGGCCTTGGTGCCGACACCGGATGGCGAGGTTACCTACGAAGGCGAAGTGCAGATCGACGGTGTTCCCGGTGGCGCGGCCGGCATTGTGCTCAATTTTCTGGATGCGGCCGGCGCTAAAACCGGCAAGCTGCTGCCCACTGGCAACGCACTGGATATGGTGCATGGCATCCCGGTTTCCTGTGTGGATTTCTCCACCCCGATCGTGCTGGTCGCAGCGGAAGACCTGGGTAAAACCGGCCATGAAAGCAAAGAAGAGCTGGATGCAGACCATGAACTGCTGTCAAGGCTGGAGCTGCTGCGCTTAGCCTCTGGGCAGCGCATGGGCCTAGGCGATGTCAGCCAGAGCGTCTTGCCGAAAATCGCACTGCTGGCTGCGCCGGCCAAAGGCGGCAGTATCAGCTCGCGTTATTTCGTGCCATGGAACTGCCACGCCGCGCATGCGGTTACCGGCGCCCTGTGTGTGGCCGCCGCCTGTCTGATTCCCGGCACGGTGGCGGCGCGTTTGGTGGTGCGTCACCCGGCTCAGCCTGACCGCATCTCGATTGAACACCCTTCCGGCAAGCTGGAAGCCCAGGTCGATTTGGAGCCCGGCCTGAATGGCGCGCCGCCCACTATCCATCGCGTTGGCATTGTGCGTACCGCACGGCCGTTGTTTTCCGGACAGGTGCTGATTCCTGGCGTCGTCTGGAAAAAACCTAATTAAATCAATAATAATTCATGTGCTGAGGAGAAAGTCATGAGATCCAAGCTGTTCAAATCCCTGTATGTGCAGGTTATCTGCGCAATCCTGCTCGGGATTGCTTTTGGCCACTATTTCCCCAGTGAAGGTGCCGCGCTGAAACCTTTGGGCGACGCCTTTATCAAGCTGGTCAAAATGATGATCACCCCGGTGGTGTTCTGCACCATCGTGCTCGGCATCACCAGCATGCCGAATTCCCGAGAAATCGGTAAAACGCTGCTCAAAGCAATGCTGCTGTTCTATGCGCTTACCCTGATTGCGCTGGCCACCGGCCTGGTCGCGGTGTACGTCATGCAGCCGGGCGTCGGTATGAACATCAACCCTGCACATCTGGACACCTCGGTGGCCGCTAAATTCCTGAAATCGGGTACCTCGAAGAGCTTTGTGGATTTCCTGCTGCACATCATCCCGAACTCCTTCTTCAGCGCGTTTACCGAGGGTGAAGTGTTGCCGGTGCTGCTGGTGGCGATTCTGACGGGTTTTGGTTTGAACCGTGTCGGCGTGTCCGGCGAGCCGGTGCTGAAGGCTATTGATTCGTTCTCGCATGTGATCTTCGCCGCCTTCGGCATGATGATGAAGCTAGCCCCGCTCGGTGCTTTCGGCGCGATGGCGTTCACGGTGGGCAAATACGGGGTGCAGTCGCTCAGCTCCTTGGGAATGCTGATCGCCACCTTCTATGTCGCATGTCTGTTCTTTGTATTCGTGGTGTTGGGCATCCTGGCGCGCGCCCATGGCTTTAGCCTGCTGAAGCTGATGCGTTATATCCGTGAAGAACTGCTGATCGTACTGGCCACCTCGTCCAGTGAACCAGCGCTGCCGCGCATGCTGCAAAAGCTAGAAAAACTCGGCTGCAAGAAGGGCGTAGTGGGGCTGGTGCTGCCTACCGGCTATTCGTTCAACCTGGATGGCACCGCCATCTACCTGACGCTGGCCTCGGTGTTCATTGCGCAGGCTTGCAACATCCATCTGTCGCTGGGCCAGGTTCTCACCTTGCTGTTCGTGATGTTGCTGACTTCCAAAGGTGCAGCCGGCGTCACTGGCAGCGGCTTCGTCGCCCTCGTGGCCACGCTGACCATCATGCCGGAGATCCCGGTGGCCGGTGTCGCATTGATCGTAGGTATCGACCGCTTCATGTCCGAAGCGCGCGCCCTGACCAGCCTGGTCAGCAACTCCGTCGCCACCGTGCTGGTCTCCAAGTGGGAAAACGCCTGCGATAACACCGTGCTGCAGGCCGAACTTAACCGCCAGTATGTGCCGGGTGAAGACATCCTGAAGGCGGAAGACGGGCAAGACGTGGTTGGCACCGTTCCAGTCAATAAGGCCAATGCAGGCTAGGCCATCTTGAGCACCCACCGACGGCTTGCGATGTGACCGCGGCCTAGTTGGGCAGACTCCCCAGTTTCAATTCCGAACGTTAAGCCAGAGAGCCCTTCACGCAGATCTTGCGTGCAGGGAAGCTGTACCCTGGATTTTTCCCGCTCATGCGGGCCGGGCTTTTTACAAACAAAGGAGAGAAGCCGTGCATAACTACAAAAAACTGACCATCGCAACCGCACTGGCCCTGTCGGCCACAGCACATGCCGATGTGACGATTTACGGCTTTGTGAGCGGAGGCATCGAATCGGCCAAGGCCACCGGCAACGGTAGCGCCGCCAAGGAATACAAGCGTACCACCCGTGTCGTGGACGATAGCTCCCGGATTGGCTTCAAAGGCAGCGAAGACCTGGGAAATGGCTTGAAAGCGCTCTGGCAGGTGGAAACCAGCCTGCGCAGTTTTGAGCAAGGTGGCGTGAATGACAAGGCGCAGAGCGCCAGCCTGGCCAGCCGCAATACGTTCGTCGGCCTGCAAGGCGTCAACTGGGGCACCGTGCAGCTCGGCTTCTACGACACCGCCTACAAGCGGTTGACCGAGGCTGGCATGAACATTCTGCCTAGCACCGTGGGCGATATGAACATCGGTGGCGCGGTGGTGTTCAATCGCCGCGCCACCCGCCTGGCCAATAGCGTGCACTACACCTCGCCGGTATGGAGCGGCATCCAGCTTGGCGCCTCCTACGGCGTGGACGAAGCGCGCCCCACCGCCAGCAATGGCACACGCCAGAACAATGACCGCCTCTCCGCCGCCGCCAACTACACCAACGGCGGGCTGCAACTGGGGCTGGGCTACGATCGGGAAGGCAACAAGCTCAACAGCGCCGCCAGCGCCGAAGGCCAGCAGAACATCAACGCTTACAAGCTGGCCGCTGCTTACACCATAGCCCGCACCGGCACCTATCTCGGCGCCGGTATCGAGCGGACGAACAGCCACACCAACGGCAGCGCCGACACCCATCAAAACGACTACCTGCTGGCCATGTCGCAGCCGCTTGGCCGCGCCTGGGCCTTAAAAGCGGCTTACGCGCAGCTGGGCAAGCTGGAAGGAGGGGCGGGCAACCCGGATGACTACAAAGCAAAGCAGTGGTTGCTGGCCGCGACTTACGATCTTTCCAAGCGCACCCAGCTGTTTGCTTACGGCAGCAAGATCAGCAATGGCAAAGCGCAAAACGCCAATTTCGGCGTTAACCCAATCTTCAGCACCGGCCTTGGCACCAGCGCTGCAGCGCTCGACAAGGGCAATGATCCGCAAGCATTCGGCTTGGGTATAAAAACTGCGTTCTAAGCTGACACTCCCAGTCAGTTTCTTCTTGGGGCGCCGGTGGCGCCCGTTTTTTTGCCTGGATTAAAGATCGGGATTGTGTGGTATGAAATTCTTTTCACAGTTGAAAATCGGGCAGCGGCTTGGCACCGGCTTTGCTGTCACCCTGATGCTGTCTCTGCTGATCACCGGCATCAGCCTGTGGCGCCTGCAAGTGATTGCGGCGGCAACCCAGAACATGATGCAGATCGCCTTGGTGAAGGAGCGGTTAGCGTCCGACTGGTACCGCAACATCAACGCCAGCATGCAGCGGGTGAGCGCCATTGCAAGAAGCACGGACCCCACACTCGGTGCGTTCTTCGCTGCTGATGCGACTGAAGCTTCACGGCAGGTCAATGCCATCGAACGAAAGCTGGCCGCCATGCCGCAAAACGCGGAAGAGCGGGCGCTGATCCAAGAAATCGGCGCGATGCGGCGAATTTACCTGGCGGACCGTGATGCGATTGCCGCCGCCAAGAAAGCCGGGCAGTGGCAGCTGGCCTCTCAGCGTTTCGAGCGCGATTTCATTCCGCATGCCAAGACGTTTACCGCGAAAACTCTCGCCTTGCAGGCTTATCAACGCGCCCGGATCGATGCAACGGCGCAAAGGATCGATGCTTTGTGCCGCGACAGCCAGAAACTGATGCTGCTGCTCGGCGGCCTGTCGCTGATCTTCGGCGTGCTGTGCGCCTGGCTGATTACGGTCGGTATTACCGGGCCCATGGGCGAGGCGGTCAGCGTGGCCCGCAGGGTGGCTAAGGGGGATCTCGCCGTGCCCGTCCAGGTGCGTGGAGGGGGAGAAACCGGCTGGCTCCTGCAGGCGCTCGAGGACATGCGGGACGATTTGGCCGCCGCCGTGCGCGCTGTCCGTGAAAAGTCCGATGAGACCACCCAGCTAGCGCAAGGCTTGGCTGTTACTGCCGGGCAGATGGCGGCAAGCTCCCGCGATCAAAGCCATAAGGCGGATTCCACGGCCGAAGCTGTCAGCCAGATATCCAGCAGCATCGATGCGATCGCTCTTCACGCCGCCGATGTTGAGCGCTTGTCGGTAGCCAGCGAGCAGCAATTGGATCAGGCCAATGCCAGCCTCAGAGGCTTGATGGAGGAGGTAAGTAATACCGAAACGGCGGTCAGTGACATCGCCCGTGTTGTGGAGGCGTTCGTCATTAGTGTGCGTGAAATTACCGCCATGACCAGCCAAGTGCGAGAGGTGGCCGAGCAGACCAACCTGCTCGCGCTCAATGCCGCCATCGAGGCGGCACGGGCAGGTGAGCAGGGGCGCGGTTTTGCGGTGGTGGCGGATGAAGTGCGCAAGCTGGCCGAGACCTCGGCCCAGTCGGCCAGCCGGATTGATCAGATCACCGCCACGCTGGCCCAGCAATCCTGGCAGGTGGAGGGTGCTATCGGTAGCGGGCAACAATCGCTGGTGTTCAGTCAGCGCCACTTAACCGAGGTTGCCGCCGGCATGGCGGCATCTAGCTGGGCTGCCGTCGAGGCGAAGGCAGGGATCGCGCAAGTCGTCGCTTTTATTGACGAGCAGACGCGTTGCAGCGCCAAAATCGCCCAAAGCGTCGAGCACTTTGCGCACACTGCCGACGAAAACCATGCAGCCATGGAGACGAGCTCGCAGTCGGTGCTGCAGATGCGTGCCATTGCCGACGGGCTGCGGGTAGCGGTGAACCGGTTCCACACTTGAGCTATCCAGAAGCGCCTGGCTGGGACGTAGCTTCACGCTACGCGTGTTAGGGGGCGTCAGATGGAACTCAGACAGTTGCGCTATTTCGTGAGCGTGGTCGAGCAGGGCAGCATGGGACGGGCCGCGCTCGAGCTCGGGGTGGGGACTTCTGCGCTGAGCCAGCAGATCAGCCGGCTCGAAGGGGAGCTCGCTACGCGTCTGCTGCAACGGACGTCGAGCGGGGTGGTGCCGATCGACGCCGGTCTGGCGTTCTGGCACCAGGCGCAAATGGCGATCCGCCATGCCGACGACGCGATGCGCGCCGCGCGCCTGGCACGGCTGAGCGCCTCAACCACGCTAGTCGATTTCGAGCGCGATGCGATCGACCTGGCGATCCGCTATTTCGATGGTAATGACCCGGAGCTTGAGTCAACGCTATTGTGCCGGGACGAAGCGCGACTGTACTGCAGCCCCGACTATGCCGCACGACTCTCGCTGGCGCATCCAGCCGATCTGGTTCGTGCCACATTGCTGCACTCCACGCTGCATCCACACTGGCCGGCGTGGTTGGGACGTTTCGGTGGACTCAGCGCCACGCAAGTCGCCGCGATTCCCGGCCTGCATTTTAACCAGACGCTACTGGCAATCGAGGCGGCCAAGTTGGGCCAGGGCGTCGTGCTGAGCAGCGCGCTGCTGATCGAGGAAGAGCTTAAACAAGGCCAGTTGATCGAGCCGTTCGCCTGTCGCCTTGCGCTTTCGCAGGCCTATTACCTTGTCCACCACCGCAAATCGGTGCTGCGTCCGGCGGCGCAAGCCCTCAAGACATGGTTGATCGAGAAGGAACGAGTCTGCTCGGCTGGCGGGGGGCACCTGCTTGATGAGTCGCTGGTTCCACTTTTCCGGACGGGTAAAGCCGTCGCCTGAGTGCATTCGGTTTACGGCTGCTCGACTGACGTTCGTCGTCACCGCGCGACAAGCCGCTCAGGGTCGTTAGCGGTAGTCCTTTAAGATCGAATGCAGACGCTCACCACCAGTAGCTCCGACACTGCACCGAGAGTCTGCTATGGCCGGAGGCTGTGTGAAAACGCTCCCCACCACTATGATGTCCGTAATGCCACGCCGGGGACTGGGCAATGACACGGTTTGTTCAGGGGGATAACCGGTCGCAGGCTGCATTGCTGCCTGCGCTGCTTGATGACTATGTCGGCGAAGACAACCCGGTTCGGATTGTTGATGCTTTTGTCGATCAGCTCGATCTGCGCGGGCTTGGCTTCACTGGGGTTGACCCTCAAGCCACCGGTCGTCCGGGGTATCACCCAGCTGTTCTGCTCAAGCTGTACATCTACGGTTACCTCAACCGGATTCAATCCAGTCGCCGCCTCGAACGAGAAACACAGCGAAACATCGAGCTGATGTGGCTGCTTGGGCGGCTCTCTCCCGACTTCAAGACGATTGCCGACTTTCGGCGCGACAACGGCCCGGGCATCCGCAATGTCTGCCGGCAGTTTGTCGTGCTGTGTCGGGAGCTGAATCTGTTCACTCAGGCTGTCGTCGCCATTGATGGCAGCAAGTTCAAGGCGGTGAATGCCCATGACCGCAACTTCACGCGTGGCAAACTGGAGAAGCGGATGCAGGAAATCGATCACTGCATCGAGCGCTATTTCTCTGAGATGGAAACAGCTGATCGCCAGCCGGCTGAAATCGCTGAAGCCAGGACAACTCGACTTAAGCAGAAAATAGCCACACTGAAAGCTCGACTCGAAAAGCTCAAGCACATCCAGCTGCAGTTGGAGCAGGAGCCTACAGGACAAATTTCGCTAACCGATCCGGATGCCCGAGCCATGGCCACCAGCACCAGCCGCGGGCTGGTCGGGTACAACGTTCAGACTGCCGTCGATACTCGACATCACCTCATCGTCGCCCACGAAGTGACCAACCATGG
>NZ_JBVMAE010000009.1:0-174657 GCF_055597485.1 Crenobacter sp. CS_VA4 | reverse complement strand
CCCCCCCCCCCCCCCCCCCCCCCTCCTCCTTCCCCCCCCCCCCCCCCTCCCCCCCCCCCCCCTCCCCTCCCCCCCCCCCCCCCCACCAACAGCAGCTGGAATTCACCGCCTTTTACGCGCACAAGACGCTGTTCCACCCGATCTTCCAGGTGATCGACCAGAACAGCGACGACAGCGGCGTCGAGCTGCGCTGGATCAACGGCGCAGCGCTGTTCGGCCGGCCGAACCGGCTGGTGTTCGGCGTGGCGCCGAGCTGGGGACGTCTCGACAACCGCAACTCGGTGAACAACGGCGGCCAGCGCGGCGCGCTGCTCGACGCCGGCCTGCAGAAGGCCGGTAACCTGAACGTCTATCTGGACGATGAATATACCGTGCTGCCCGGCTGGCGCGCGATCGCCGGGGCGCAGTGGAGCAAGGCCAGCCGTCAGCTGGTCGACCGCTTTGTGCCGGCCGGCCAGGCCGACGCCAGTTTCGACCAGAACTACTACGGCTTCAGCCCCAAGCTCGGCGTGCTGACCGAGCTCGCCAACGGCGTGCAGTTCTACGCCAACTGGTCGGGCAGCTTCGAGCCGCCGAGCTTCGCCGAGATGAGCAATCTGGTGATCAACGCCGGCCTCAAGGCGCAGACCGCCAAGACCATCGAGGTCGGCTCGCGCGGCCGCCTCGACGGGCCGCTGCCGCTCGAGTGGGACACCAGCGTGTACGATGCACGGGTGCGCAACGAGCTGCTGTCGCAGACGCTGCCGAACAACGCCACCGCCACGTTCAACGTGCCGCACACGCGCCACCAGGGGCTGGAGCTCGGCTTCACTGTCGAACCGCTGCAGGGGCTGTCCTGGCGCAACTCGCTGCTGCTCAACCGCTTCCGCTTCGACAACGACCCGGTCTATGGCGACAACACGCTGGCCGGCGTGCCCAAGTCCTTCATCAAGACCGAGCTGACCCAGCGTTTCGGCGCCGGCTACTATGTGTCGGCCAACCTGGAGATCTCGCCGCAGGCCTACCCGGTCGACCTGGCGAATTCCTTGTCCGCCGACCGTTATACGCTGGTCGGCGTGAAGCTGGGGCAAGAGGTGCAGAAGGGCCTCGGCTGGTATCTGGAGGGGCGCAACCTGACCAACCGGAAGTACGCCGCGACCACCGGGGTGATCCTCGACGCGAAAGGGCGCGATTCGGCGCAGTTCCTGCCGGGTGACGGGCGGGCTTTCTACGCCGGGCTGGAGTGGCGGCGCTAGGCCCAAGGTTGGCCGAAGCGGTGGCGCAATGAAAACCCCGGACCAAGAGGTCCGGGGTTTTTGCTGGATGGAGCAAGTGGCCAGGCTCAGTGCGCTGCATCGACCTCGCCGCCGCCGGCCGGGCGGAACGGTGGCTTGGCGAACCACACCAGGCCGATCATCATCACGAACAATACTGCCGCGGCAAGGAAGATCTCATTGGCGCCGATGAAGTAGCCCTGCCGGGTCACCTCGCGGGCAAACAGGCCGAGCGTCGACCCCTGGTCGATGCCGGCTTGCGCGAGGCCGTGCAGCGTCTGCTGGGTCACCCCGTCGTACGGGGTGATGTGCTCGACCAGCTGGGTGTGGTGCAACGCCTCGCGGCGGTCCCAGGTGGCGCTGAACAACGAGGCGCCGATCGAACCGGCCAGCGTGCGCAGGAAGTTCGACAGGCTCGACGCGCTCGCCACCTGGTCGGCGCGCAAGCCGGACAGCGACATCGTGGTCAGCGGCATGAAGAAGCACGCCACCGCGATCCCCTGCACGAACTGCGGCATCGCCGCATAGGTGAAGTCCATGCCCGGTTCGAAGGTGGTTCGCCACAGGAAGGTCAGCGCAAACACGAAGAAGCTGATCGTCACCAGCCAGCGCAGGTCGAGACGGTGCGCGTTCTTGCCAATGATCGGCGACAGGATCACCGGCAGGATGCCGACCGGCGCGGTCGCCAGCCCGGCCTGCGTGGCGGTGTAGCCCATCTGCGTCTGCAGCAACAGCGGCATCAGCACCACCGCGCCGAAGTACAGGAAGTAACCGACGCTGATCGACACCACTCCGACGGTGAAATTGCGGCTCTTGAACAGCGACAGGTCGACCACCGGGTGCTTGTCGTACAGTTCCCAGATCACCAGATAGGTCAGCGCGATCACCGCGATCAGGCCCAGCACCACCACCTCGGTCGAATTGAACCAGTCGAGCTCCTTGCCGCGGTCGAGCATCAGCTGCAGCGAACCGACCCCGACCACCAGCAGCGACAGGCCGACCCGATCGATCGGCAGGTGGAGCAGCGGGGTTTCCCTATGCCGCAAGAACTTCCAGACAATGCCGGCGGCGAGGAAGCCGACCGGGATATTGATGTAGAAGATCCAGCTCCAGTGCCAGTTGTCCGAGATCCAGCCGCCCAGGATCGGGCCGAAGATCGGCGCGACGATCACCGTCATCGCCCATAGCGACATCGCCATCGCTTTCTTGTCGTCCGGGTAACTGGCCAAGAGCAGACTCTGCGACAGCGGAATCATCGGGCCGGCCAGCGCGCCCTGCAGCACGCGGAACACGACCAGCAGTTCCAGGTTCGGCGCGAGGCCGCACAACCACGACGAGGCGACGAAGCCGAGCGTGGCGATCAGGAACAGCTTCACCTCGCCCAGGCGCTTGGCCAGCCAACCGGTGATCGGCACCGCGATCGCGTTGGCCACCCCGAACGAGGTGATCACCCAGGTGCCTTGCGAGGTCGACGCGCCGAGGTTGCCCGAAATGGTCGGGATCGCGACGTTGGCGATGGTGGTGTCCAAGACCTGCATGAACACCGCCAGCGACAGGCCCAGCGTCACCCAGGCGCGGGCCGAGCCTTCAAGCGGTTTATGCGCCATGGAACTCTCCGGGCTTAGTGTGTATCACGTTGGTTGGCCGCAATGATGTCGGCGACGACTTTGTCGGCATCCTTCAGCTGAGCCTGGTACACGTCGGACTGCAGCACCGGGGTGGTGCGGGCGGTCTTGGCGAGGATGGCGCCGCCCTGGTTGGCGGTGTCGACGTTCACGGTCATCGACAGGCCCAGACGCAGCGGATGGTCGGCGACCTGTTTGGCATCGAGCTCGATCCGCACCGGTACGCGTTGCACCACCTTGATCCAGTTGCCGGTGGCGTTCTGCGCCGGCAGCAGAGAGAACACGCCGCCGGTGCCGGCCGCGAGGCCGGCGACCTTGCCCCGGTACTTCACCGAGCCGCCGTAGACGTCGGCGGTCAGCTCGACCGGCTGGCCGATGTGCATGTCTGCCAGCTGGCTTTCCTTGAAGTTGGCGTCGACCCACAGGTGATCGAGCGGCACCACGGTCATCAGCGGCGTGCCGGCCTGGATGCGGCCGCCCAGCTGCACGCTACGCTTGGCGACCTGGCCGTTCACCGGCGCGATCACTTCGGTCCGCTTCAGTGCCAGCCAGCTCTCGCGCACCGCGGAGGCGGCCTGCGCCACCGCCGGGTGCTTGGCGGTGGTGTCGGACAGCACCAGCTCGCGGTTGGCGTTCAGCTGTTCCTGCGCCGCGGTAAGGGCGGCGCTGGCGGTGGTGACCGCATCACGGGCGTGTTGCAGTTCCTCGACGCCGATGCCGCCATCGCGGGCGGCGGCTTCGCGACGCGACAGGTCACCCTGTGCCTTGGCGAGCTCGGCCTTGCGGGCGTCTACATTGGCCGCCAGCTGTTTGCCGTTGGTGACGATGGTCGCCGTCTGGCGCACCGCTTGCGCCAGTTGGGCACGGGTGCGGTCGAAGGCGAGCTGGGCGTCGCTCTGGTCGAGCTTGACCAGGAGCTGGCCGGCGTTCACCCGATCGGTTTCATCGGCGACGATGGTGGTCACCGTGCCGCCGACCTGGCTGGTGATGTTGACGATGTTGCCGCCGACGTAGGCGTCGTCGGTTTCCTGGTGGTGACGCAGTACGAAGAACCAGTACAGCAGCGCCAGCACGGCGATCAGGATGATGATCAGCGTCACCCGCACCATCACCTTGCGGCGCGCCTGGCTTTTCTCGGTCAATTGTTTGGTTTCGTCCATCGTTATCGTTCTCTGCTTCAGGCCTTAGGCGTGGGTTCAGCCGCGCCGCCAAGGGCGCGGATCAGGGCAATCTGGGCGGCGATGCGCGCGGCGTGCGCCTCGCTTTCGGCCAACTTGGCGCTGTTGAGCGACTGCTGGCTCTGCAGCAGCGCGTCGCGGCGCACTAGGCCGTTGTTGAAGCGGCTTTGCACGCTCTGGTGGCGGCGCGCCTCGGCCTCGCTGGCGTGCTGCGCGTCGATCTCGGCTTGCTTGGCGGCGTTGAGGTCGGACAGTCGGTCGGCGGCGTCGCGGGCGGCGTCCAGCAGCGTCTGGTTGTAACTGGCCACCGCGGCGTCGTAGTCGGCGGCGCGGCCGGCCAGGTTGGCGTTGAGCGCGCCGGCGTGGAAGATCGGCAGGGTGAACACCGGGCTGAACGCCATCTGGCGCGCGGCGCGGGTGAACAGGTCGCCGACGTTCTGCGCCTCCAGGCCGATGATCGTCGACAGGCTGATGTCCGGATAGAACTCGGCGCGCGCCGCCTTCACCTGCGACGCGGCGGCCTCGGCGCGCCAGCGGCTGGCCAGCACGTCGCCGCGCTGCGCCAACAGACGGGTGCTCAGGCTGCCGGTCGGCAGCGACCACTGCGGCACCGGCTGGACGGTCAGCTTCAGCTGGTTCGGGCCGTGGCCGGTCAGCGCGGCCAGCGCGTGTTCGGCGCGCTCGACGCGGGCGGTGGCCTGGCTCTCGCGCTGGCGCAGGTTCGCCAGGCGCGAATCGGCGTTGGCGCGCACGTCCGGCGCGTTCAGGCCGGCCTGCTGCTGCGCGGCGGCGAGTCGGGCCAGCTGCTGCGCCTGCAGACGGTTGTCGGCGGCGATCTGTTCGGCCGTCTTGGCGGTCTGCCATTCCAGGTACTGGGTGGCGATCGCGGCCTCGAGGAGGTTGCGGGCGTCGCGCTGTTCGGCGATCGCGGCGCGCTGCTGGCCGATCGCCGCTTCGACGTGGCTCTTGGTCTTTCCCCAGAAGTCGAAGCTGTAGCCGGCGTTCAGGCCGATGTCGGTCAGACTGATCCAGCTGCCGCCGATCGGCGGCGGGAACAGGCCGAACTGCGAGAAGCGTTCGCGGGTGAATGAGGCGTTGGCGTCGACGTGCGGGCCGTCGGCCGATTCGGCCAGGCCCTGCGCCGCTTCGGCGGCGCGGATGCGCGCGGCGGCCACCGCCAGCGACGGGCTGTTGGCCAGGCCGTCCTGCATCAGCTGGTTCAGTTGCGCGTCGTTCAGCGCGGTCCACCACTGCGCCGGCGCGGCGACGTCGGCCGAACCGGCCGGCAGGCCGAGCGATTCCGGATTCAGCTGGGTGACCCTGGCGGCGCCGTCCTGCTGGTTGGCGCAGCCGGTCAGGGCGGCGAACGCCGCCGCCAGCGCCAACCAGGTCAGCGCACACCGCGGATGACGATTGAGAGTATTTTGCATGTTATGGTCACCTTGGTGACTATGTCCGACAAAAAACACCCGCTCGGTCGCGGGTGCCGTAAACCAGGGAGCCATACGCCGGCTCCCGCCTCGTGTTGTTGGAAATCAGCCGCCCAGATGGCCCAGCAGCTTGCGCAGCAGGCGCTCGAAGGTGTCCTTCTCGTCCGAGCTGAAGTCATCCCACAGGGTGCGCATCTGGCGATGGCGCTCCGGCAGGATGGAGATGATGAACTGGCGGCCGGTGTCGGTCAGCGCCAGCCGGGTCTTGCGTCGGTCAACCGGGCAGGGGATGCGTTCCACCCAGCCCTGTTCGACCAGGTCGTCGACCACGCGCGTCGCGTTGGTGCGCGAGAACGACAGCGCCTCGGACAGATCGGACGGGAAGATCGTCTCGTTGTCGCGGGTATACAGCACCATCAGCGCCATCCAGATGGTCTCGTTCAGGCCATGCTGTTTCAGCTCGGCGTTGAAGTAGTCGCTCAGGTAGCCCAGCACATGGTAGTACAGCCGCGTGATGATGATTTCTTGACGCGGCAGGTGCGGCAGCTGGCGGGCGATGCGATCGAGCGCTTGCTCGCTGCGGCTGAACGATTCGTTGATGATCGGGGCGTTGAGGTGTTTTTCCATTTTGAAACTATAACGTCGGTTACCACTTCAGTCAACGAGAAGCCATCACGAAGTCGATAGGCGGCGTTGCCAGGTGTCGACCGCGCGGCAGGCCGGTGTGAGCAGGTCGCTATCCTGACAGTTGATCGGCAAGAGCTCGGCCATGCTGCGCATCCAGGTGAGCTGACGCTTGGCCAGCTGCCGCGTCGCGGCCACGCCCTTGTCGAAGAACGCCGCCTCGTCGAGCTCGCCGTCGAGGTACTGCCAGGCCTGCCGGTAGCCGACGCAGCGCATCGACGGCAGCTCCAGCGACAGGCTCGGGTACTTGGCGCGCAGCGCGCGCACCTCGTCGACGAAGCCGGCCTCCAGCATCAGCCGAAAGCGCAGCGCGATCCGTTCGTGCAGCCAGGCGCGGTCGTCGGGCAGCAGCGCCAGTTTCAGCAGGTTCAGCGCCGGCTTGCTGTCGTGTTCGCGCGCCAGCAGTGTCGACATCGGCTCGCCGGACAGCCGGTACACCTCGAGCGCGCGCTGGATGCGCTGCGAGTCGTTCGGTGCCAGCCGCGCCGCGGTGATCGGGTCCACTTCGGCCAACCTCGCGTGCAGCGCCGGCCAGCCGAGTTCGGCTGCCTCGGCATCGAGCGCGGCGCGGGTCGCCGGGTCGGCCTGCGGCAGGTCGGACAGCCCTTCCTCCAGCGCCTTGTAATAGAGCATGGTGCCGCCGGCCAGCACCGCCAGCTTGCCGCGGGCATGGATGTCGGCGATCAGCCGCAGCGCGTCGGCGTGGAACTCGGCCGCGGAATAGGACTGGGTCGGGTCGATGATGTCGATCAGGTGGTGCGGCGCCTGCGCCAGCTCGGCGGCGCTCGGCTTGGCGGTGCCGATGTCCATGTCGCGATAGACCAGCGCCGAGTCGACGCTGACGATCTCCACGTCGTAGCGGCGGGCCAGCTCGAGCGCCAGGCCGGTCTTGCCGGACGCGGTCGGGCCCATCAGGAAAATCGCGGGGAGGGGGGCGGCCATGGCAGGGTGGGTAGCTCAGAATGCGCGCATTGTCGCACCGGCGTGCGTTTCGGCCAACCTTGCAGTGCCGCATCGGCAGTAAGGTTGGCCGAAAGGGGATCGGATCGTTATTCCCTATATAAGGTTGGCAAGGCCGATCAGGCCAGCGCCTCGGCGAACGCGCGCAGCTCGGCGAGGATAGCCCGGCCGCGCTCGTCGGCGTCCGCCTCCAGCGCGGTGATCTCGGTGAGGCACTGCTCCTTGGTGCGTCCGGCCGGCACGCCGTCGAGCAGCTTCTTGCGGCACCACGCCTGCCAGTGGCCGCGTTCCTCGTCGCTGAGCGAAGCCGGGAAGTTGCGCGCTCGGTAGCGCTGCACCAGCCGGCCCAGCTGCACGTCGTCGAACACCGGCTGCTCTGCGGCCAGCTGCGCGGCCGACAGTCCGCGTAGCCGGGTCAGCGTGCGCCGGTCGGCGCCGCTGACGAAGCCGCCGTACAGGTTCTCGTCCACGTCCGGCGTCTCGAGCACCGGCCGGTTGTACACCGCGCGCCAGACGCCGGCGAGGTTCGGCAGCTGCGCCGCGCGCTCGGCGTGGCGCTGGACCAGCTCGAAGTCGACGCCCCAGTGCGCGGCGCGTTCGGCCGTCAGCACCTTCGGGTTGCCGACCACGAACGGCGACTTGTTCAGGTGGATCGTCTTGATCGGCAGCCGCTCCACGCCCTCCGGCAGCTCATCGGCACGGGTGAACATCCGCTCGCGGATCGCCTCCGGCCCGAGACCGACCAATTCCTGCGGGTCGTGCGCCAGGTCCCAGACGATCACCTCGTTCTTGTTGCTCGGGTGTTCGGCCAACGGCCAGATCAGCGCCAGATTGCCGCGTTCCACCCCGTACATCCCCGACACGTGCAGCACCGGCTTCGGCGCATGCAGCGACAGCTGCTGGCGCACCTCGTCCTTCTTGCGCAGCGAGAAGTAATACTCGAACAGCTTCGGCTGCTTGTCGCGAATCAACCGCGCCAGCGCGATGGTCGCGCGCACGTCCGACAAGGCATCGTGCGCCGCCTCGTGCACCAGGCCGTTCGCCTTGGTCAGGTGCTCCAGCTTGAAGCTGGGCCGGCCGTCCTCGTGCGTCGGCCACTCGATCCCCTCCGGGCGCAGCGCGTAGGTGGCGCGCACCAGATCCAGCAAGTCCCAGCGCCCGCAACCGTCGCGCCACTCGCGCGAATACGGGTCGATCAGGTTGCGCCAGAACAGGAAGCGCGTCACCTCGTCGTCGAAACGGATCGAGTTATAACCGACGCCGACCGTATTCGGCTCGGACAGCTCGCGCTCGATCACCCCGGCAAACTCATGCTCGGCCACGCCGTGTTCCAGGCAATGCTGCGGGGTGATCCCGGTCAGCAGGCACGCCACGGGCGAGGGCAGGTAATCCGGCCCTGGCTTGCAGTACATCATCACCGGCTCGCCGATCTCGTTGAGCTCGGCGTCGGTGCGCACGCCGGCAAACTGTGACGGCCGGTCGCGACGCGGCTCGGCGCCGAAGGTCTCGTAGTCGTGCCAGAAGAAGGTGTGGTTGGGCATGTTGTAGAGCGGGGCAGGTGAGGCAATGAGGGATTGTCGCACCGGGGCGGGGTTCGGCCAACCTGGCTAGTGTGGCGTCTTGAGTGGCTTTGCTGTTTCAACCCTTTTGTCATGATGGCTTGTGTGGCAAGCTTTGCATTGGGTCGTCGGGGCCGATCAGGCCTCGTGTCGAATTTTTTTTACGTCTTTTAGGACGTCTAATTCTAGTTAGAAGTCTAGGGAGCCGCAGTGATCTACTCCACGGAACCAGCAGATTGGCGTGACCTTCAAGACAAGGTTGCCTCGATCCTACGTATATGCGGGTGCGAATCAGAGGTCGAGCGCACCATAGAGACAGTAAGGGGGACGGTTGATGTTGACGTTCATGCCGTTGACTTAACAATCAGCCCAAAGCTGACATATCTGTGCGAATGCAAGTACTGGAGTAGTGCCGTTCCTAAGAACGTTGTACACAGTTTCCGCACAGTCGTATCAGACTATGGAGCTCATGTTGGATTCTTGATTTCAAGAAACGGATTTCAGAGCGGCGCGTATGAGGCGGCACAGAACTCAAACATTCGTCTCGTAAATTGGTTTGAGTTTCAAGAGGTCTTTATTGAGCGCTGGAAAGAAGGGCGCTATGCGATGTTGCGGCAGGCATTCGAAGATCTTTTCGAGTTCTACGATTATTTATCTGCACCTATTGGTAATTCCATAAGTGGCAATCCCGAACGCATGAAAGAATACAATGCGTTGTTGAAAAGATTTTCTCCGCAAGCGGACGCTAATCCATGGAGCCAGATGATGGAACCAGGGTGTTTTCCGCCCGTGCTGCCACACCAAGCGGTCGAGACTAGTGCGGATGGAACGGGGATGGAAATGGTCTTTACTGACTATGCCACGTTCTTCGAGTGGCAAGAGCAGCGCACCCGACTTGGGTTCGAAGAGTTTGCCAATTTTGTACAGCGGTATAGAACGGGGCCAGTCGGTGCTTAGACTATTGTTCTCGGTTGACATAGGTTGGGCAAAGCAAAAAATTCGTGGGTTGGTTGCGGCTGGTGGCTCTTGGCAAACGGTTCTAACTCATCGTTGAAGGCGCGCCCTTCGGGCGCTGGGACCTGCTAAAGCAGGCCCCTTAACTCAGGCGTTAGGTTTTACCGCATGAAAACCCAAAAGCTCGAAACAATGAACGCTCTCATTAAGTTGTCCTCCAAGTACTCCTTTCTGCTTATCGCCACACTCCTTTGTTTTTCCTCATTTTCTGCACCCGCTACGGGCTTCAACTGCGCCTACGCGAAAACAAGGGTTGAACACTTGGTATGTAGTGACCCCCAACTGTCAGAGTTAGATTCACAACTTAACATAGTCTTCTCTAAAGCCAAAAAGGAAACGGAAGGAGTTGATGGCGAAACTGGTGAACTCTTAGACCCTGTTGGCAAAGAGCAGAAGAAATGGCTCTCTAGCGTGAGGAATAAATGCAATAACATTACCTGCCTAAAGCACGCCTATCAGGTTCGGATAAAGCAAATACAAACAAACTGGGACGTGGAGAAATAATGAACGCAATGCAAGAAACTCTGAGCGCAGCCGGCTAACTTAACATTAGATGAGGCATTTCGGATGGTGTCGTGGCGTAAGATTGGCCGCAGCGGTTTTGGTCTCGGCCAAGTTCTCCGTCAGTCGCATAACAGGTCGTTCAAGACGCATCCGTGAGCGCTGGGACCTGCTAAAGCAGGCCCCTTAACTCAGGCGCGAGGCAGCTTTTTCCAGGACGATACCGATGTTGAGTCTTCTACGCGGAGTGGCGCTTATCGGCCTCCTGGCCGCGATCCTGTTCGGCTCAGCGGGGCGCTGGGACTTGCCTTTCTTCTGGGCCTATATCGGCCTCAATGCGGCGTTGACGCTGGTGCTGACGCTCACCCTCGACCCGGAGCTGTTGCAAGAGCGCTGGCACCCGCGCTTCGGCAGCCTGGACCTGTGGCCGTGGCTGCTGTTTGGGATTCCGGCGTATCTGGCCCATCTGGTGTTGGCCGGGCTGGATGTGGGCCGGTTCCACTGGTCGGGCCAGGTGCCGAGCGGCATCCAGTTGGCGGGGCTGGCCGTCTGCGCCGCGTCGTGGGCGTGGGTAGGCTGGGCGATGGTCGTCAACCGGTTCTTCGTGCCGACGGTGCGCATCCAGGCGGAGAGGGGGCATCACGTGATCACGACGGGGCCGTACCGGTACGTTCGCCACCCGGGCTATGCCGGCGCGATCGCGGGCCTGCTCAGCAGCCCCGTCGCCTTGGGCTCCTGGTGGGCGTTGCTAACGGTGATGCCGATGGTGCTGTTGGTGATCCGGCGCACGGTTCTGGAGGATCGATTCCTGCACAAGGAACTGCCGGGCTATGCGGAATACGCGGGTCGGGTCCGTCATCGCTTGCTGCCCGGCCTTTGGTGACGGCCACGCTGTGCTGATCGGCTGACGATAGCCGGTCATTTCATTCAAGCGGGCTGTGCTGTTCATGCCATACGCGTACTATGAGCACTTTCGTTCGTACAACAGCCGAGGAAACCCGATGAAATCTGCCCTGATCGTGATCGATGTGCAACGTGGCCTGTTCGACCCCGAGCCGCGCCCGGCCGAGGCCGACGCGGTGGTCGACCGCATCAACGGCCTGCTGGCCCGCGCCCGTTCGGCCAACATACCGGTGCTGTTCGTGCAGCACGAGGCGCCGGGCAGCTTTCTCGCGCACGGCGAGCCCGGCTGGGCGCTGGAGGCGCGGCTGGACGCCCAGCCGCAGGACGTCGTGGTGCGCAAGACCACCCCCGACTCGTTCCTGCGCACCGAGTTGGCCGAACGGCTGGCCGCGCTCGACGTGACGCACCTGGTGCTGTGCGGCTACGCGACCGAGGCCTGCGTCGACACCACCACGCGCCGTGCCGCGGGGCTGGGCTTCACGGTCACGCTCGCGGCCGACGCGCACACCACCCACGACAAGCCGCACGCCAGCGCCGCGCAGATCCGCACTCACCACAACGCCACCCTGTCGAACATCAGGAGCTTCGGCGTGCCGATCCGCGCGCTGCCGTCCGCCGAGGTCGGCTTCGACGCCTGAGTTTTTTTCATCACGACAACCGCAGGAGCCTACCGCGTGTACCAGCTTTATATCGCCAACAAGAACTACTCGTCCTGGTCGCTGCGCCCGTGGGTGCTGATGAGCGAGCTGGCCATTCCCTTCGAAGAGCGCCTGGTGCCGTTCTCTGCCGGCTCGAACTGGGCCGCGTTTCGGGATTTCTCACCCACTGGCCAGGTGCCGTGTCTGCACGACGGCGACACGGTGCTGTGGAACTCGCTGGGCATCGCCGAGTACCTGGCTGACCGGCATGCCGGCGTCTGGCCGGCCGACCCGCAGGCGCGGGCCTGGGCGCGCTGTGCCGCCGCCGAGATGCACTCGGGGTTCGGCGCGTTGCGCGAGCACTGCACGATGAATTGCGGGATCCGGGTCCAACTAGCCGACATGACGCCGGCACTCCAGCGCGACATCGCACGGATCGGCGAGCTGTGGAACGAGGGCCTGCGCCGCTTCGGCGGGCCGTTCCTCGCGGGCAAGACGTTTACGGCGGTCGATGCCTTCTTCGCGCCGGTGGCCTTCCGTGTCCAGACCTACGGCCTGGAGCTCGACGAAGCCGCGGCCGCCTATGCAGCGCGTCTGCTTGCGCTGCCGTCGATGCAGCGCTGGCAGGCCGACGCGCTGCTGGAGACCTGGCGCGAGCCCGGTCACGAGGCCGAAGCCAAGCGGGCCGGCTCCTGGCTCGACGACCGGCGGGTGCAGCCGGCGTGATCGGGTGAGGGCCCGTCCGTGACGGTCGGGCCCTTTGCATGGTGCGGCCTGGGCCTTGTCATGGTTGGCCGAAAGCCGGGTTCGGCCAACGTGTCCGGGTGCCGCACTCTGGTCGTTTCTTTATGAGTAATTCGTATGTCATTATTGGTGCCATGTCCGCTTGCGCCGCTCTAATGACAGGGGAACTCTCGTGGTCAACAGTATCGAATGCCAGTCCATCGACGAAGTCCGCAGCCAGATCGATCGCATCGATCGCCAGATCGTCGCGCTGCTTGCCGAGCGGGGCGGCTACGTCCAGCAGGCGGCCCGTTTCAAGCGCAATACCGACGAGGTGAGGGCGCCGCAGCGGGTCGAGCAGGTGATCGCCAAGGTGACCGCGCTGGCCGGCGAGCTGGGCGCTAACCCGACGGTGGCCGAGCAGGTTTACCGCGCGATGATCGCAGCGTTCATCGAGGCTGAGTTGGCCGAACACGCGCTCCAGCGGGTGGCCGGTCACGATTGAGCGACTCTCTGCCGTCCGTTTACGGCTGCACCAATCCTTTCTCCAATGCCCGGCTCGAGCCGGGCATTGTCGTTGGCGTCGCCGCCTCGACGGCGGTTTTCCCGGTCACGCGTCCCTCCGTAGCCCAGTCATTGGACAACCGTGCACGATCGGCGTCGGCTTGCCGGTTGTGACGCGGCAAAGCTAAGGCGACTGTCACCATGCCACCACAGAAATCTACTTTAAAGGAAGAATCTTCCATAAAAGCATTTATCAATATTGTTTGATTTAAAATAATGACATTAACATTAAGACTCCGTTAAACAAGGGGCGAGGAAGCATCGTGCGAGGCATCTGGAAACAAGGTATCGGCCTGGGAGCCGGCCTGCTGGCGTTGGCCGGCAGCGCGGGGGCCATCGTGGTCAGTGACAGCGTGTTCGTCGCCAACGGCGGCAACGTCAACGACGTGTCGGGCACCATCGCCACGGCGTTCGAGCCGCTGCGTCAGCACAGCCAGTCGCCGCAGTTTCTGGCGGTGGTCGACATCCCGAGTTGTACCGGCAGCTGGATCGGCGATTCGGCCGACGGCAAGTGGTCGTACATCCTGACCGCGGCACACTGCCTGCCGTACAACACCACCACCTCGGGTGCCTACTCGGGCACGATCACCGACTGGGCCGGCCGCACCGTAGCGAAGGGCAGTGGCGACTTCTACGTCCATCCGTATCGTCTGAACAAGCCGGCCGGTTTCGGCGGCGCGTCGACCGATATCGGCCTGATCCGGCTGCCGAAAGTGGCGGCTATCCTCGATCAGCAGGGCAAGGCGATCGCGGCGCCGTGGCTGTACGACGGCGGCAACGAGAACGGCAGGCCGGTTGAGCTGGTCGGCTACGGTTCGTGGGGAATCGGCAGCACCAGCAGCAACGGCGGCTGGTGGCCGACATCGGGGCAGCGGCGCGCCTGGGGCGTCAGCAAGATCACCGGCATCTGGGAAATGGACTACGGCATCGGTGCCGGCTTCAACAAACTGACCGCCGGTGACATGTGGGCGCGCACCGCGCCGGGCGACAGCGGCTCGTCATGGTGGCAGCAGCAGGACGGCTTCTGGACCATCATCGCCACCACCAACGGCGGCGGCGACGCCAGCTCGACCGGTGCACGGGTCAGCAAGTACGCGAGCTGGGTGCGCTCGATCTATCCGGGCGCGCAGCTATACAGCGAGCGGGTGACGCTGACCGAGAAGACTCCGCTGCTGCTGCCCGACCTGAGTCGCGAGGCGCAGAAGGGCACGGTGAGCTACGTGATCCCGTCGCAGGCAGGGGCGCGCGGTCCGGCGGCACCGGTGTGGTCGGGCGCGGCGGCGCCGGCGACGGTGTCGGCGTTCCTGGTCAACCAGAGCACCAAGCTCAGCTACGAGGTGAAGCTGCGCGGCTGGCGCGACTTCGGCTGCGGCCGGAAAGTGGCGATGAACGATGCGGTGCTCTGCGGCACGCTGGTGCCGACCAGCAAGCTGATCCTGACGTACGCGGCGGCCGACAACCCGGGCCTGCCGGCCGGTGTGTATCAGGGTGCTTTCCAGGTGGAGGCGCGCGGCTGGCAAGATGCGGCGTACCGCAAGACGCTGCAGCTGTACGCGTCGATCAATGTCGGTGGCGTGGCCGCCTTGAGGACCAAGCTGGTGCGCTGAGGCCATCGCTCGGCAAACAAAACGGGAACCCAAGGGTTCCCGTTTTTTGCGTTGAGCGAGCAGCTTAGCGCCCGCGCAGGAACAGCGTGTCCAATTCCTTCATGCTTAAGCGCACCCAGGTCGGCCGACCGTGGTTGCACTGGTTGGAGCGCTCAGTCGCCTCCATGTCGCGCAAGAGCGCGTTCATTTCGGCCAAGGTCAGCTGCCGGTTGGCGCGCACCGCGCCGTGGCAGGCCATCGTCGCCAACAGCTCGTTGCGTCGCTCGGTCAGCACCCGGGTCAGGCCGGCCTCGCGCACGTCCTTGATCACCGCGCGCGCCAACTCGACCGGGTCGCCGTCCTTCAGCCAGATCGGCACCGCCCGCACCGCGATCTGGGTGGGGGAGAGCGGCGCCAGGTCCAGGCCGAGGCGCTGCATGCCGGTCGCCTCGTCGTGCACGGTGGCGACTTCCAGCTTGTCGGCGGCGAACGATACCGGCAGCAGCAAGGGTTGCGACGGGATCGCGTCGGCCTCCAGCGCGGTCTTCAGCCGTTCGTAGACGATGCGCTCGTGCGCGGCGTGCATGTCGACCAGGATCAGCCCCTCGACGCACTGCGCCAGGATGTAGACGCCGTGCAGCTGCGCCAGTGCAAAACCGAGCGGCGGCAGCCCATCCGGGTCGGTGGCTGGCAGCGTGGCGGAAGCGGGAGCAAGCGCCGTGGTGTTGGCTAGGTTGGCCGAAGCGCTCGGCAGGGCAGGACTTTCGGCCAACCTTTGCTCGTCGTCGCGCACGCCGGCGAACTGCGCGGCGTAAGCGGCGTTCGCCTCGCGTGCCACGTTCAGCGGCAGCGCCGATTGCTGCTGGTAGACCGGCCGGGCGGTCAGCGTCGGTGCGCTGGCGGCCGGCGCGATGCTCGTGCCGCCGTCTGCCGAAGCTTGGCCGAAGCCGACCTGTTGCGGCGTGCTGCCGGCCACGGTGCTCGCCAGCACCTTGTTGACGCCGTGGAACACGAACTGGTGGATCGCCTGCGACTCGCGGAAACGCACCTCGATCTTGGTCGGGTGCACGTTGACGTCGACGCCCTCAGGCGGCAGCGACAGGAACAGCGCGTAGCAGGGGTGGCGATCGTGGTGCAGCACGTCGCGGAACGCCTGGCGGATCGCGTGCTGCGCCAGCTTGTCGCGCACGAAGCGGCCGTTCACGTAGAAGTACTGCGCGTCGCGGCTGGCCTTGGAATAGGTCGGGCTGGCGACCAGGCCGCGCAGCGTCAGCCCGGCCGCCTCGGCCTCGACGGTGAGCGCGGCGTCGACGAAGTCGCGGCCGAGGATCGCGCCGATCCGGTCGGCCAGGCTGTGCGCCGGCAAGCGCTGCACCACCTTGCCGTTGTGGCGCAGCAGGAACTCGACATGCGGGTGCGCCAGCACGATCCGTTCGAAGGTGGCCGAGCAGTGCGCGTACTCGGTCGCCTCGCTCTTCAGGAATTTGCGCCGCGCCGGGGTGTTGAAGTACAGGTCGACCACCTCGACGCTGGTGCCCTCCGGATGCGCGGCCGGCTCGACTGGGTGCAGCGTGCCGTCGATCGCGACGATCTGGTGCGCGTGCGCGCTGTCGTGCGGCCGGCTGGTCAGCGTCAGCCGCGACACCGACGCGACGCTGGCCAGGCCCTCGCCGCGAAAGCCGAGCGTGGCGACCGACTCCAGGTCGGACAGGCTGTGGATCTTGCTGGTGGCGTGCCGGTCGAGCGCCAGCGGCAGGTCGTCGGCCTCGATGCCGCCGCCGTTGTCGGTGACGCGGATCAGCTTGATGCCGCCCTGCGCCAGGTCGACGGTGATCTTGCCGGCGCCGGCGTCCAGGCTGTTCTCCAGCATCTCCTTCAGCGCCGATGCCGGGCGCTCCACCACCTCGCCGGCGGCGATCTGGTTGACCAGGTGGTCGGGCAGACGGTGGATGCGCTTCATGCGGCGACGCGGGCCTTGCGCTTCTGGCGGACGAACTCGACCAGGCCCGGCAGGATCGATACAAAGATGATGCCGGCGATCAGCAGCGACAGATTGGACTTGATCACCGGCAGGTTGCCGAAGAAGAAGCCGAGGTAGCAGAAGCTGCCCACCCATGCCACCGCGCCGACCACGTTGAAGAACAGGAAGCGGCCGTAGCTCATCTCGCCGGCACCGGCCACGAACGGGGCGAAGGTGCGCACGATCGGCACGAAGCGGGCGAGGATGATGGTCTTGCCGCCGTGGCGCTCGTAGAAGGCGTGGGTCTTCACCAGGTACTCGTGGCGGAAGATCTTCGAGTTCGGGTTGGCGAACAGCTTCAGCCCCAGCTTGCGGCCGATGGTGTAGTTGACCGTGTCGCCGATGATCGCGGCGGCGATCAACAGGCCGACCAGCAGGTGTACGTCCAGCGCGCCGGTGGCCGACAAGGTGCCGGCGACGAACAAGAGCGAATCGCCCGGCAGGAACGGCAGCACCACCAGGCCGGTTTCGCAGAACACAATCAGGAACAGGATGGCGTAGGTCAGCGAGCCGAAAGAGGAGACCAGCTCGGCCAGGTGCTTGTCGATGTGCAGGATGAAGTCGATGAGATAGGTAATGGCTGCCATGGATTCGGTCGGATGACGGTTATAAGGTTGGCCGAAAGGGAGTCGGATGCAAAACTGGCCGGACTAGCCGGCCAGTTGCGGGTACTGCTCAGACAACGGCTTCCTGTTTTTGTTTTGGCGGCTTGATCAGATTTTCGCGCGACAGGCCCAGCCACATCACGATCGGGCTGGCGACCAGCACCGACGAATAGATGCCGAACACGATGCCGATGGTCAGCGCGGTGGCGAAGCCGTGCAGCGCGGCACCGCCGAAGATCAGCATCGACAGCACCATCGCCTCGGTCGAACCGTGGGTGATGATGGTCCGGCTCATCGTCGAGGTGATCGCATTGTCGATCACTTCGGCGACGGTCTTGCCGCGCATCACCGGCTTGCGGAAGTTTTCGCGGATCCGGTCGAATACCACCACCGATTCGTTCACCGAGTAGCCGAGCACCGCCAGCACGCCGGCCAGCACGGTCAGCGAGAACTCCCACTGGAAGAACGCGAAGCAGCCGAGAATGATCACCACGTCGTGCATGTTGGCGATGATCGCCGCCACCGCGAAGCGCCATTCGAAGCGGATTGCCAGGTAGATCATGATGCCGATGCACACCAGGATCACCGCGGTCAGGCCATGGGTGACCAGTTCCTGACCGACCTGCGGGCCGATGAACTCGACCTTGCGCAGCTCGACCCGGCTGTTGCCGTCCTTCAGCACCTGCATCACCTGCTCGGACAGCTGCGCCGAGCTGCGGTCGGCCTTGTTCGGCAGGCGGATCATCACGTCGCGGCTGGTGCCAAGGTTCTGTACAGCGATGTCGCCCATGCCGAGCTTGTCGAGGCGGTGGCGCACGTCGCTCAGTTCGGCGGCCTGGCTGTACTGCACCTCCAGCACCGTGCCGCCGGTGAATTCGACCGAAAAGTTCAGGCCACGGGTGACCAGAAACACCACGGCCAGCACGAAGGTCACCAGCGAGATGATGGTGGTGAGCCGGCCGTAGCTCATGAACGGGATGTCCCGTTTGATGCGGAAAAACTCCATGATGTCCTCTGCGCTAAACCGGGCCGGCGTGGTGCCGGCCCTGTTGGCTTACTGTTGCGGTTTCCAGATCTGGCCGATCGAGATCGAGGCCAGGCGGCGCTTGCGGCCGTACCACAGGTTGACGAGGCCGCGCGACACGAACACCGACGAGAACATCGAGGTCAGGATGCCGAGGCAGTGCACCACGGCAAAGCCACGCACCGGGCCGGAACCGAAGATCAACAGCGCCAGGCCCGCGATCAGCGAGGTGACGTTGGAGTCGATAATGGTCGCCCAGGCGTGCTGATAGCCGGCCTGGATTGCCGACGCCGGCGGGAAGCCGTGGCGCAGCTCCTCGCGGATCCGCTCGTTGATCAGCACGTTCGAGTCGATCGCCATGCCCAGCGTCAGCGCGATCGCCGCGATGCCCGGCAGCGTCAGCGTGGCCTGCAGCATCGACAGGATCGCCACCAGGAACAGCAGGTTGGCACCCAGCGACAGCGCCGAGATCATCCCGAACACGCGGTAGTAGATGAACATGAACACCGCGATCGCCGCGAAGCCCCACATCGTCGAGTGGAAGCCCTTGTCGATGTTGTCCTTGCCGAGGCTCGGGCCGATGGTGCGCTCTTCGATGATCTGCATCGGCGCGGCCAAGGAGCCGGCGCGCAGCAGCAGCGCCACGTCGTTGGCTTCGGCGGCGTTCATGCTGCCGGAGATTTCCACGCGGCCGCCGCCGATTTCGCTGCGGATCACCGGCGCGGTCACCACTTCGCTCTTGCCTTTTTCGACCAGGATCATCGCCATGCGCTTGCCGATGTTTTCGGCTGTGACCTGACGGAAGATCGAGGCGCCGGCCGAGTCGAGGTTGATGCTCACCGCCGGGGCGCCGTTCTGGTCGAAGCTCGGCTGTGCGTCGTTGATGTTGTCGCCGGTCAGCTCGACGTCCTTCTTCACCAGGATCTTGGTCGCGCCGCGCGGGGTCAGCTCGTCGAGCAGGTCGTAGCCCGCCGGCACGTTGCCGGCCATCGCTTCGGCCATCTTGCCCGGATCGTCCTCGACCATGCGCACTTCCAGCGTGGCGGTGCGGCCGAGGATGTCCTTGGCCTTGGCGGTGTCCTGCACGCCCGGCAGCTGGACCACGATGCGGTCGGCGCCGGCCTGCTGGATGATCGGCTCGGCCACGCCCAGCTCGTTCACCCGGTTGTGCAAGGTGGTGATGTTCTGCTTCACCGCGTCGCCCTGCAGGCGGGTGATCTCTTCCGGCTTCAGCGTCAGCGTCAGCTTGTAGCTGCTGTCGTCGCTGCTCTGCGACAGTACCGGCAGCTGGCGGGCGACGATGTCGGCGGCGGCGCTGAGCGTTTCGCTGTCACGCAGCTGCAGCACCAGCGTGTTGCCGGTGCGCGTGATCGTGCCGTAGCGCACCTGCTTGTTCTTCAGTTCGCGACGGATGTCGCCGGCATAGCGCTCCATGGTCTTGTCGAGCGCGGCCTTCATGTCGACCTGCAGCAGGAAGTGCACGCCGCCACGCAGGTCGAGGCCGAGGAACATCGGGTTGGCCTTGATCCGCGACATCCAGGTCGGCGACGCGGCCAGCAGGTTCAGCGCGATGATGTAATTGTCGCCCAGCGTCTGCTGGATCACATCGCGGGCCTTGATCTGGGTGTCGGTGTCTTTGAAGCGCACCTTCAGGCTGGAGCCGTCCAGGTACAGGCCATCCGGCGACAGCTGGTTGGCCTTGAGTGCGGCTTCGATACGGCCCATCAGCGCGGTGTCGACCGGGATCGACTGTCGGGTGCTGGAGATCTGGACCGCCGGGGTTTCGCCAAAGAAGTTCGGTAGCGTGTAGATCGTTGCGACGATCAGCGCCACCGCGATGACGAGGTATTTCCAGAGCGGGTAGCGGTTCATGGATTAGGGATATCCATAAGGCACGGGGCCATCTGCACGATGGCCCCGGCGCGGGTTACAGAGACTTGAGGGTGCCTTTTTCCAGCTTGGCGGTGATAGCGCCACGCTGTACGTTGATTTCAACGCCGTTGGCGATTTCAATGCTGATGAACTGTTCGCCCGACTTGGTGATACGGCCGGCCACGCCGCCCTGGGTGATCACTTCGTCGCCCTTGTTGAGCTCGGACAGCATCTTCTGGTGTTCCTTGGCACGCTTCTGCTGTGGGCGCACCAGCAGGAACCAGAACAGCGCGAAGATCACGACCATCGGCAGGAAGCCCATCAGATCGAAACCACCTACGGTCGTGTTGGCGAATGCCGGGGTAATGAGCATGTTTTGTATCCCTCTCTTATTGATTCGTCGTTGTTGATGCACCGGAGCCCGAGCATTGTAGCGAGCGGCCCCGGGTTTTCCAACCAGCCTGAAGCTTGGCCGAAAGCCTAGTCAGACTTCGGTCAACGGCTTTGGTTCGATAGCCTTTAGGAACCGCGTGCGCGCTTCACCGCAAACTCGGCACGGAAGTCCTCGAAGCGGTCGTCCTCGATCGCCTTGCGGATGTCGCGCATCAACTCCTGGTAGTAGTACAGGTTGTGGATGGTATTGAGGCGCGCGCCAAGAATCTCTCCGACCCGGTGCAGGTGATGCAGGTAGGCGCGGCTGAAGTTCTGGCAGGTGTAGCAGCCGCATGCCTCGTCGAGCGGACGCTTGTCGTCTTTGTGCTTGGCGTTCTTGATCTTGACGTCGCCCCACTGGGTGAAGATCCAGCCGTTGCGCGCGTTGCGGGTCGGCATCACGCAGTCGAACATGTCGATGCCGTTGGCGACGCCGTGCACCAGGTCTTCCGGCGTACCGACGCCCATCAGGTAGTGCGGCTTCTCGGCCGGCAGCATGTCGCGCAGCTCTTCGAGCATGCGGTACATCTCCGGCTTCGGCTCGCCGACCGACAGGCCGCCGATCGCGATGCCGTCGAAGCCGATCTGCATCAGCCCCTCCAGCGACTCCTGGCGCAGGTCGGTATACAGGTTGCCCTGCACGATGCCGAACAGCGCGTTCGGATTTTTCAGGTCGTCGAAGGCGCGGCGCGAGCGTTCGGCCCAGCGCAGGCTCATCCTGAGCGAGTCGCCGGCGGTCCTATGGTCGACCTGACCCGGTGTGCACTCGTCGAGCTGCATCACGATGTCGGAGTTGAGCACGGTCTGGATCTTCATCGAGACCTCCGGAGACAGGAACAGCTTGTCGCCGTTGACCGGGCTCTGGAAGGTGCAGCCTTCCTCGGTGAGCTTGCGCATGTTGGTCAGCGAGAACACCTGGAAGCCGCCCGAGTCGGTCAGGATCGGCTTGTCCCAGCCGATGAACTGGTGCAGGCCGCCGAACTGTTCGACGATCTCCAGGCCTGGGCGCAGCCACAGGTGGAAGGTGTTGCCGAGGATGATCTGCGCGCCAATCTCGTTCAGCTCCAGCGGGCTCATCGCCTTGACCGAGCCGTAGGTGCCCACCGGCTGAAAAACCGGGGTTTCCACTACGCCGTGGTTGAGCACCAGCGTGCCGCGGCGCGCACCGCCGGAGGTCTTGTGTACGGTAAACTGCAGCATGTTTGACGTTAAAATGTTCTGGAATTGGTGAAGAAAATCAGCGCGCTAGTATAACCGAATGCGCCGGGCGTCGCCCGTCTTGCTCAAAAAAGGCTTGCATTCGCCTGGGGGCATGTTTAAGATGGCGTCCTCTGCTGATTGCAGGCACGTAGCTCAGCTGGTTAGAGCACCACCTTGACATGGTGGGGGTCGTTGGTTCGAGTCCAATCGTGCCTACCAAACATTTCGATGGAGCAAGCGGAATGAAGTTCCGAACTACCACTACCCGTATCGCCCGGTAACACGAGCCATGCGGGGCCTTGCTCCAAAGACCCTGACAGACGAAAAGTGCGGCTCGTGCCGCACTTTTTTTTTGCCCTTTGCCCGAGCGCGTGCGACAACGTGCTCATTGATAGCTGGAGTTTGACATGCCCGACATTCGCCTGCCTGACGGTTCTGTCCGATCCTTTGAACAGTCGGTCACCGTTCACGACGTGGCCGCCTCGATCGGGGCCGGCCTGGCCCGCGCCGCACTGGCCGGCAAGGTCGACGGTCAGCTGGTCGATACCTCGTTCCGGATCGAAAACGATGCCGACCTCGCCATCGTGACCGACAGGGACGCGGACGCACTCGGCATCATCCGTCACTCCACCGCCCACCTGCTGGCGTACGCGGTCAAGGAGCTGTTCCCGGAGGCGCAGGTGACCATCGGGCCGGAAATCGAGAACGGCTTCTACTACGACTTCGCCTACAAGCGCCCGTTCACCCCGGAAGACCTGCTGGCGATCGAGAAGAAGATGGCCGAGCTGGCCAAGAAGGACATCCCGGTCGAGCGCTACGAGCTGCCGCGCGACGAGGCGATCGCCTACTTCAAGTCGATCGGCGAGGCGTACAAGGCCGAGATCATCGAGTCGATCCCGCCGGGCGAAGTGCTGTCGCTGTATAGGGAAGGTGACTTCACCGACCTGTGCCGCGGCCCGCACGTGCCGTCCACCGGTAAGCTGAAGGTGTTCAAGCTGATGAAGGTGGCCGGCGCCTACTGGCGTGGCGACAGCAAGAACGAGATGCTGCAGCGCGTCTACGGCACCGCCTGGACCAAGAAGGAAGACCTCGAGCAGTACCTGACCATGCTGGAGGAGGCGGAAAAGCGCGATCACCGCAAGCTTGGCAAGTCGCTCGACCTGTTCCACCTGCAGGACGAGGCGCCGGGCATGGTGTTCTGGCACCCGAAGGGCTGGAGCCTGTGGCAGAGTATCGAACAGTACATGCGCAAGACCCTGACCGAGGCCGGTTACCAGGAAATCCGCACCCCGCTGATGATGGACCGCGGGCTGTGGGAAAAGTCCGGTCACTGGGAAAACTACCGCGAGAACATGTTCACCACCGAGTCGGAGAAGCGCGACTACGCGGTGAAGCCGATGAACTGCCCGGGCCACGTCCAGGTGTTCAACCAGGGGTTGCGCTCCTACCGTGACCTGCCGCTGCGTCTGGCCGAATTCGGCGCTTGCCACCGCAACGAGCCGTCCGGCGCGCTGCACGGCCTGATGCGCGTGCGCGGTTTCGTGCAGGACGATGCGCATATCTTCTGTACCGAAGACCAGATCAACGCCGAGGCGCGTGCGTTCAACGAGCTGACCATGCAGGTCTACGATCACTTCGGCTTCCACGACGTGGCGATCAAGCTCAGCTTGCGCCCGGAGAAGCGCGCCGGTTCCGACGAGGTGTGGGACAGGGCCGAACAGGGGCTGCGCGACGCGCTGGCTGCCTGCGGCGTGGAGTGGGAAGAGCTGCCGGGCGAGGGGGCGTTCTACGGTCCGAAGATCGAATATCACATCAAGGACGCGCTTGGCCGTTCCTGGCAGTGCGGCACCCTGCAGCTCGACTTCGTGCTGCCGGAGCGTCTCGGTGCCGAATACGTGGCCGACGACAACACCCGCAAGCGTCCGGTGATGTTGCATCGTGCCATCGTCGGTTCGATGGAGCGCTTCATCGGCATCCTGATCGAAAACCACGCCGGGGCCTTCCCGCTATGGCTGGCGCCGGTGCAGATGGTGGTGATGAATATCACCGAAGCGCAGGCCGATTACGCGAATGACATTGCGGAAACACTGAAAAAACAAGGCTTCCGCGTCGAGCTCGACTTGAGAAACGAGAAGATCAGCTATAAAATCCGCGAACACAGTCTGCAAAAGCTGCCGTACCAGATTATCGTGGGCGACAAGGAAAAGGCAGGCGGTTTGGTTGCCGTTCGTGCCCGTGGTGAAGACCTCGGGCAGCTCACGCTGGACAACTTTGTCGAGCGTCTCAAGGCAGAATTGCCCGCAGCGTAAGACGGCAGGCTTGATGAATTTGTAATAGGAGATTTGGCTATAGCTCAGGAACGCGAAGCACGGATCAACGGCGAAATTACCGCCCGCGAACTCCGTCTGGTAGGCACGGAAGGCGAGCAGCTCGGTATCGTGAGTCTGCGTGAGGCAATGGCGTTGGCCGAAGAGAAGGATGTCGATCTGGTGGAAATTTCCCCAACCGCACAGCCTCCTGTGGCCAAGCTGATGGACTACGGCAAGTTCAAGTACGAAACGTCCAAGAAAAAGCACGAAGCCAAGCAGAAGCAGAAACAGATTCAGATCAAGGAAGTCAAATTCCGGCCGGGCACTGACGAAGGCGATTACAACGTCAAGATGCGCAATCTGGTTCGTTTCCTGACTGACGGCGATAAGGCCAAGATCACGCTGCGTTTCCGCGGTCGTGAGATGGCGCACCAGGACATCGGTCTGGCGCTGCTTAAGCGCGTGGAAGCGGACCTGGCCGAGATCGGCACGGTCGAGCAGTTCCCGCGCCTGGAAGGTCGTCAGATGGTTATGATGGTTGCCCCGAAGAAGAAATAATCGGGTATAATCATCGACTTGGCACGGCAGGGTGACCTGCCGTGTTGATTTTGTGCCGCTCGATTCGGGTGGCTAAAAGCGTGGTACATGGGTTCCAAGTATCGAAAGATCACCCGGTGCCGAATCTAAGAAAATTCTGCAGGAGCTTTTCCATGCCGAAAATGAAAACCAAGTCGAGCGCGAAAAAACGCTTGAAAGTGTTGGGCAATGGTGGTGTGAAGCGTTCGTTCGCTTTCAAGCGTCATATTCTGACCAAGAAGACCACCAAGACCAAACGCCAACTGCGCGGCACCACCATGGTGAATGCCTGCGACATGGCGTCTGTTAACAAAATGTTGCCCTACGCTTAAGGAGTTAAAGAATGCCTCGTGTTAAACGCGGTGTAACCGCTCGCGCTCGTCACAAGAAAGTTCTGGCCCTGGCGAAGGGCTACCGTGGCCGTCGCAAGAACGTCTATCGCATCGCCAAACAGGCGGTGATGAAAGCCGGCCAGTACGCTTACCGCGACCGTCGTCAGCGCAAGCGTCAGTTCCGCCAACTGTGGATTGCCCGTATCAACGCGGCAGCTCGCGAGTGCGGCCTGAGCTACAGCAAGTTCATGAACGGCCTGAAGAAAGCCGCGATTGCACTCGACCGCAAGGTACTGGCTGACATGGCTGTGTTCGACAAGCCGGCTTTTGCCCTCATCGTGGAAAAAGCCAAAGCGAGCCTCGCCTAATCGCTGGAAATTAAAAAGGGAGGCCTTACGCCTCCCTTTTTTTTGGATTTGCCCCGGATTGACCGAGATGGCTTGCTCGAAGCGCGTGCGCTTGTGGCAAGCCTTCTCCACTATATGGAACGACTCATGCAGAACGTGGACGCAATTGTCGAGGCGGGGCTGGCGGCGCTCGCCGGCGTTACCGACCTTGTCGAACTGGAACAAGTCAAGGCTCGCTTTCTGGGCAAGAGCGGCGAGCTGACCGAACTGCTGAAACAACTGGGCAAGCTGCCGGCCGAGGAGCGCAAGGCCGCCGGTGCCACCATCAACGCCGCCAAGGAGCGCTTTGCCGACGCGCACAACGCCCGTCGCGACGCGATCAATCACGCCAAACTGGAGGCGCAGCTCGCCGCCGAGGCGCTCGACGTGACCCTGCCGGGCCGCGGCAGCCAGCCGGCCGGCCTGCATCCGGTGACGCTGACCTTGGAGCGCGTCAGCGAGCTGTTCCGCTCGATGGGTTTCGAAGTGGCCGACGGTCCGGAAATCGAGACCGACTTCCACAATTTCCAGGCGCTGAACATTCCGGAAAACCACCCGGCGCGCGCGATGGCCGACACCTTCTACGTCGAGGGCGGCAATCTGCTGCGCACGCACACCTCGCCGATCCAGGTGCGCTACATGCTCAACAACGAGCCGCCGATCAAGATCGTCGCGCCGGGCCGCGTCTACCGCGTCGACTCCGACGCGACCCACTCGCCGATGTTCCACCAGATGGAAGGCCTGTGGGTGGAAGAGGGTGTCAGCTTCGCCGACCTGAAGGCGGTGGTCACCGACTGGCTGCGCCGCTTCTTCGAGCGTGACGACCTGCAGGTGCGCTTCCGCCCGTCGTTCTTCCCGTTCACCGAGCCGTCGGCCGAAGTGGACGTGCTCGGCGAGCGCGGCTGGCTGGAAATCGGCGGCTGCGGCATGGTGCACCCGAACGTGCTGCGCAACGTCAACATCGATCCGGAAAAGTACACCGGTTTCGCCTTCGGCTTCGGTCTCGATCGGTTTGCGATGCTGCGCTACGGGGTCAACGACCTGCGCCTGTTCTTCGACAACGATCTCACTTTCCTGAAACAGTTCAACTGAGCGCCGGCAGGGTAAAGAACAATGCAATTTTCCGAACAGTGGCTGAGAAGCTGGGTTAATCCGTCGATCGACAGCGACGCGCTGTCCTACCTGCTGACCATGGCGGGTCTGGAAGTGGAAGAAACCGAAGCCGCCGCGCCGGCCTTTACCGGTGTGGTGGTGGCCGAGGTGAAAGAAGTCGCCAAGCACGAGAACGCCGACCGACTGCGCGTGACCAAGGTAGACGCTGGTACCGGCGAGCTGGTGCAGATCGTCTGCGGTGCGCCGAACGTGGCCGTCGGCCAGAAGGTGCCGTGCGCGCTGCCGGGCGCGGTGCTGCCGGGCGACTTCAAGATCAAGCCGACCAAGATGCGTGGCGTCGAGTCGGGCGGCATGCTGTGTTCCGGCAAGGAACTGGGCGTGCCGGACGACGCGGACGGCCTGCTGGTGCTGCCGGCCGACGCGCCGGTCGGCCAGAGCATCCGTGACTGTCTGTCGTTGGACGACACGCTGTTTACGCTGAAGATCACCCCGAACCGTGCCGACAGCCTGTCGATCAAGGGCATCGCCCGCGAAGTGGCGGCGCTGACCGGCGCGGCGCTGTCGCCGCTGGCGATCCCGCCGGTGACCCCGGTGATCGACGACAAGCTGCCAGTCTCGATCGCCGCGCCGGCCGCCTGCGGCCGCTACGTTGGCCGTATCGTCAAGAACGTCAACGCCGCCGCGCCGACGCCGGAATGGATGCGTCGCCGTCTGGAGCGCTCCGGCCTGCGTTCGATCTCGGCCGCGGTCGACATCACCAACTATGTGCTGCTGGAACTCGGCCAGCCGATGCACGCCTTCGACCTGGCCAAGCTGTCCGGCGGCATCACCGTACGGATGGCCAAGCCGGGCGAGACGCTGGTCTGCCTGAACGAGAAGGAAGTGGCGCTGACCGACGACCTCTTGGTGATCGCCGACGACGCCCGTGCGGTCGGCATCGCCGGCATCATGGGCGGCCTGGACAGCAGCGTGACCGACGCGACTCGCGACGTGTTCCTCGAGAGCGCGTACTTCGCGCCGGAGGCGATCGCCGGCCGTGCCCGCGAGCTCGGCTTCGGCTCCGATTCGTCGTACCGCTTCGAGCGCGGCGTCGACTTCGCGCTGCAGCACGAGGCGATGGAACGCGCCACCCAGCTGCTGATCGAGATCTGCGGCGGCGAAGCCGGCCCGCTGACCGAGACCGTCGGCGAGCTGCCGGCGCGGGACGAGGTGAGCGTGCGCACCGCCCGCGTCGCCAAGGTGCTGGGCGTCGCGCTGTCGGCCGAACAGATCGCCGACATCCTGGGCCGGTTGGGCCTGCCGCACTGCGCCACCGCCGACGGCTTTGCCGTGACCGCGCCGAGCTTCCGCTTCGACATCGCGATCGAGGAAGACCTGATCGAGGAGATCGCCCGGGTCTACGGCTACGACGCGATCCCGTCGGACACGCCGCGCTCGGGCATGCGCATGCTGCCGCTGCCGGAAGAGCGCCGTCCGCGCGAAGCGCTGCGCCATCTGCTGGCCGGCCGCGATTATCAGGAAGTGGTGACCTACGCCTTCGTCGACGAGCAGTGGGAAGCGGACTTTGCCGCCAACACCGACCCGGTGCGCCTGATCAACCCGATCGCCAGCCAGATGAGCGTGATGCGTTCGACGCTGATCGGCGGCCTGGTCGACGTGCTGGTCGGCAACCTCAACCGCAAGCAGCCGCGCGTGCGCGTGTTCGAACTGGCACGGGTGTTCAGCAAGGGCGCCGACGGCTTCGACCAGCCGGAACGCATCGGCGGTCTCGCCTGGGGGCCGAGGTTGGCCGAACAGTGGGGCGCCAAGGCCGAGCGCGTCGACTTCTACGACGTGAAGGCCGACGTCGAGGCGCTGCTGGCGCCGCGCGTCGCCGAGTTCCGCAAGGTGAGCCACCCGTCGCTGCACCCGGGCCGCGCGGCCGAGGTGCTGCTCGACGGCAAGGCGATCGGCGTGATCGGCGAGCTGCATCCGCGCTGGGTGCAGGGCTACGACCTGCCGAGCGCGCCGGTGCTGTTCGAGCTGGACTTCGACGCGGTGCTGTCGGCCAATATGGTCAAGGCCAAACCGGTGTCGAAATTCCAGGCGGTGCGTCGCGACCTCGCGCTGGTGGTCGACGAGGCCGCCAACTACGGCGAGCTGCTGGCCGCGCTGCGTGCCGCGGCGCCGGCGATTGTCACCGACATCGGCCTGTTCGACGTGTACCGCGGCAAGGGTGTGGAAGAGGGCAAGAAGAGCCTGGCGTTCCGCATCCAGCTGCAGGATGCGGCCAAGACGCTGACCGACGAAGACGTCGAACCGGCGATCGCCGCACTGCTGGCCGCCGCCAGCGCACAGGGTGCCGTGCTGCGCGCCTGATTTAATCGCATGAATAGCCGCCCCTTGCTTGTCAGGGGGCGCGCTTTGATTTACTTTCGTTGCTGCAGTAAGGGGAAATCATGACTTTGACGAAAGCCGAGTTGGCCGATCTGTTGTTTGACAGGGTGGGCTTGAACAAGCGCGAAGCCAAGGACACGGTAGAGACGTTCTTCGAAGAAATCCGTACTGCGCTGGAGTCCGGCGACGCGGTCAAGCTGTCGGGCTTCGGCAACTTCCAGTTGCGCGACAAGCCGCAGCGTCCGGGCCGCAACCCGAAGACCGGGGAAGAAATCCCGATCACCGCCCGCCGCGTTGTGACCTTTCACGCGAGTCAGAAACTCAAGGGAATGGTTGAACAATTCCATGCCGACAACTAAGGCCGAACTTCCGCCGATCCCGGTCAAGCGCTACTTCACCCTGGAAGAGGTGAGTGCGCTGGCCGGCGTCAAACCGCATGTGCTGCGCGCCTGGGAAGAAACCTTCGCACCGCTGCGCGATTCCCGTCAGCGCGGCGTTCGCCGTCACTACCAGCACCGCGACGTGCTGATGGTGCGTCGGCTGCGCGACCTGATGTACGACGATGGCTTTGCCGGTCGCCCCGGTCAGGGCCAGGATGCCGCCAACCCGGCGCCGCTGACCGCCCAGCAGGTGCGCAGCGAGCTGGAGGCTATCCTGTCGGGATTAAATAGCGGGATTGGCAAACTCTAGCCGCGTGTTTATAATGCGAGGCTCGACAGTCGGGGTGTAGCGCAGCCTGGTAGCGCACCTGCATGGGGTGCAGGGGGTCGGAAGTTCGAATCTTCTCACCCCGACCAATCGAATAAGTAATAACGTCAAGCGATTCAAAGCCGGTTTCGACCGGCTTTTTTGTTGCCTGTCATTTCTGTCTTATTTAGAAGTTCTTCTAAATACTTTTCTAGCAATAACCGGCCCAAGAGGCCGGCCAGGTCGTAGCGCTTGGTTGTCTCTCCGGCTCGTTTGCTTTACTCTTACGCCCAATCCCCCTCGCTGAACAGCTTAACCCGGCACCATGAAACCGAGGCTTTTGCCCCTCACCGGCCGATATCGTATTTGATACGCATTCGCGGCATTCAGCCGGGTCGGGACCAGGGCGACATCTATCGCTCAACGGTGCTCAGTACCCTTGTCAGGGTCCAGGTCGCGGTCTGGTTGGTCGTGTCTAGCAAGGCATTGACCAGTGATACGGCACGGCCCTGTTCACCGGCGACGACGCTGTTACTCAGTGAAACGGCGGCGCCTTGCTTGCCGAGCAGCGGCGGCCGGTTTCCGGCGAGCGCATCGTCGCTGGCCAGCACGATGCAGACGACCGGGAGAGGGGCTTGACTGCTTCGTTGCTGGCCGTTTGATGTCGGCATTTCAGCCTCGACTCGGGCGATGGGGGGAGCGATGGTTGGTGTGGCGGAGGCGCTGGCCACAGCGGGGCTGATTGGGCTGCCGTCCCAGTTGCGGTCGGTACGGTGCCAGTCATCGCGACCGAACTCGCCGAATGGGCTGCGAGCGTCGTAGGCCTGCGCCAAAACGGAGTAGCACGCACTCGCTAGCACCCATGCGAGCGCGGTCAGTCGGGCTCCGCTGGCGAACAACTTCATTGCCTTTCTCCCAAACCCCTTGGCGTCATGGTGTGGTCGCCACGGCGTACCGGGCCTGGTTGCGGCGGGCTGGGTGCGCCCGCCGGTTTGGTTTGATCAATAAATTTAAACACTTATCATCAGTTTTGGCTTATCTGCTCGTTGTAGTGGATTGATGGCGAATTGTCCAGTCCAGCTTGGATCATGCTGCTGCGTTGACCGGCCCGGACATGAGCGCCGCAGCGATGGGATGCGGCGGGAGCAGGGTCGAACGCGGGGCAGTGTCGATCGGGACAGCTGTGCTTGTGTCATGACTAAGAAGCGCGTCGGTTTTCAGGACCGGCGCGCTTTTTCATTGGGAGATCGCCGGGAACCAGCCTGCATGTCTCGATTCAGAACGGGCGGCTGCCGGCCAGGCTGACGCGCTTCAGCACCCGGCGGTCGTTCGGGTCGAACGCGGTGCGCGAATGCAGGGTGACCTGGTTGTCCCAATAGACCATGTCGCCGACCTGCCAGCGGTGGGTGTAGCGATAACGCGGGTCGGCCAGATGGGCGCGCAGCCGCTCGATCAGCGCCGCACCGGCCACCGGGTCGAAGCCCGGGATTTCCACCTCGACGTGACTGCTCAGGTACAGCGCCTTGCGGCCGCTGTCCGGGTGGGTGCGAACCAGTGGATGCGTGAAGGCGGCGCCGATCGGCTCGCGGTCGGGCGTACGGTAGAGCGGGCGCGGCGAGCCGTCGAACGGGCGCAGGAACGGGTTGTAGGTGATCAGCTGCAAGCGGTCAATCTCATGACGGGTGTCGTCGTCGAGGTCCTCGTAGGCCTGCACCAGGTTGTACCAGCTGGTGTCACCGCCGCTTTGCGGCAGCTCCAGCGCGTACAGCAGCGAGCCGCTCGACGGCAGCGGTGTCCACTGGTGGTCGGCATGCGGCGTCAGTTCGCCGTGGCCGGTGTGGCCGCTGGGCAGGTTGGACACGGCGACCACGTCGGGCGGCAGGCCGGTGGCCTGGGCGCTGGCCAGCACCGGCACGTCCTCGGGCGGGCGGAATACCGAGCCGAAGTAGCTGGCGAACGCCAACTGCTGCTCTTCGGACAGCGTCTGCCGTTTGAAGATCAGGGTCAGATGCTGGTGCAGCGCGGCCTTCAGGCGCAACAGCAGTTCGGCCGACAGCGAGCGGCCGGCGTGCGTCCAGGCCATGAACCTCGGCGCCGAGCGCGCCGCCGGTGGGGACGATGTCGACCGCCTCCGGCGGTTGTGGCGTGGCCAAGGCCTGACCCGGCAGGTAGTGGAGGGCGCGAGAGAGCTGGGTGGTGATTGTCATGGAGAATACTCGTCGGGTTGAAGGCGAGGACTCTCTATGCAGGATGTGTGCCAACGATGCGAAGTGGCAGGGGTTTCACTCAGTACGCTGATTTATCGTGGGTTTGCTGATGGAGGCTAGGATGATGGCGGCGACTGTCGAGTCGTCGGCTGTCGCGATCGCGGCAGTGAGCAGGCGCCGTTTGCCGCAAAGGCATCAATAGGCTTATTTGTTATTTCAAATTGGGCATTAATTATTTTTTGAAATAAAAAACCACGAGTAGAGTGATTTCCCATGACATCTGCCATGCCAGACGGTGGCGGTGTTGGTCCCTTACCCTACCCGAAAGGAAAGCAGCATGAGCATCAAGTCGATCAATGTGCGCAACCAATTCCGCGGCACCATCAAGCAAATCATCGAGGGTCCGGTGCTGTCGGAGATCGACGTCAGCACCCCGGCCGGCGTGGTGACCTCGGTGATCACCACCCGGTCGGTGAAGGAGCTCGATCTCAAGCCGGGCAGCGAGGTGATCGCCTTCGTGAAGTCGACCGAGGTGTCGATCGCCAAGCTGTAAAAAGCGGCAAATCGTCGATCAACAGGAGCCCGCCACCATGCCCCCCGCTACCGTTCTTACCCTGCCACTGGAAGATAAGATCCGCCCGTCGATCCGCGCCAAGGCGCTGCTGTTCGCCGACCCGGCTTCGCAGGCGCTCTTGGCGCAGGCCGAGCGGGTGGCGCCGAGCGACGCGCCGGCGCTGATCTGCGGCGAGACCGGTACCGGCAAGGAGCTGCTGGCGCGCCACCTGCACGAACTGAGCGGTCGGCGTGGCCCGTTTATCGCGGTGAACTGCGGTGCGATTAGTGAAACCTTGGCCGAAAGCGAGTTCTTCGGCCACGAGGCCGGTGCGTTCACCGGCGCCGCCGGCCGACGCGAAGGGTGGTTCGAGGCGGCCAACGGCGGCACGCTGTTCCTCGACGAGGTCGGCGACCTGCCGCTGGCGCTGCAGGTGAAACTGCTGCGGGTGCTGCAGGAGCGCGAGGTGGTGCGGCTTGGCGCGCGCCGGCCGATCCCGCTCGACATCCGGCTGGTGTCGGCGACCAACGTCGACCTGGCCGCCGCGGTGGCCGCCGGCCACTTCCGCCTCGACCTGCTGTACCGCTCAATATCGTCACGCTGCGTCTGCCGCCGCTGCGCGAGCGGCCGGGCGACATCCTGCCGCTGGCGCGGCACTTCCTGAGCCATTACGGCCAGCGGCTGGGGACGCCACGTCCGCAACTGAGCGAGGCGGCCGAAGCGGCCTTGCTCGGCTACGCCTGGCCGGGCAATATCCGTGAACTGGAAAACTCGCTGCACTGCGCGCTCCTGACCGCCGACCACGGCCTGATCGAGCCGCGTCACCTGCCGCTGCGCGGCGCCGTCGTCGGCGGCGTGACGGCACCGGTCGTCTACAACGCCGGCTGGCCAGGCTTGGCCGAACAGTTGGCCGAACTGATCGCGTCGGCCGAACCGGACGTGCATCAGCGAGTCGAACGGCTATTGATCGAGCAGGGACTGTCGGCCAGCCGGGGCAACCAGGTGCAGGCGGCGGCCCGGCTCGGCCTCACCCGCCACGTCCTGCGTACACTGATGAAACGGCACGGCCTGCTGCCGTCGCCGACCGCCGCATTTCACAAGGAGTCTCAATGGAATACCGCCCGCTTGGTGCGACCGACGTCAAGGTCAGCCTGATTACCCTCGGCACGATGACCTGGGGCGAGCAGAACAGCGAGACGGAAGCGCATCGCCAGATCGAGCTGGCGCTCGACTACGGCGTCAACCTGATCGACGTCGCCGAGATGTACCCGGTGCCACCGCGCCCGGAAACCCAGGGCGAGACCGAGCGTATCGTCGGCAGCTGGCTCGGCCGTGCCGCCGGCAACCGTCGGCGGGCGCTGATCGCCACCAAGGCGACCGGCCCGATCCACGACCCGCAGCGCCCGAGCCACATCCGCGGCGGCCGCAACCATTTCGACAAGGCGAGCCTGACCGAGGCGCTCGACGGCAGCCTGGCGCGGCTGGGCACCGACTACGTCGACCTGTATCAGCTGCACTGGCCGGACCGCCGCACCAACTTCTTCGGCCAACTGGGCTACCGCTGGGACGGCGGCGACGACGGCAACGTGCCGATCGAGGAGACGCTGGCGGTGCTGAAGGGCTTCGTCGACGCCGGCAAGGTGCGCTACATCGGCCTGTCCAACGAGACGCCGTGGGGGCTGTCACGGTTCCTCGCCGCCGCCGAACGGCTCGGCCTGCCGCGCGTGGTCAGCATCCAGAACCCGTACAGCCTGCTCAACCGCAGCTTCGAGGTGGGCCTCGCCGAGTTCAGCCAGCGCGACCGGGTCGGCCTGCTGGCCTACTCGCCGCTGGGCATGGGCGTGCTGTCCGGCAAGTATCTGAACGGGGGGCGTCCGGACGGCGCGCGGCTGACGCTGTTCGACCGCTTCATCCGCTACAGCAATCCGCAGGCCCAGGCGGCCACGGCCGAATATGTGGCGCTGGCACGCCGCCACGGGCTGAGCCCGGCGCAGCTGGCGCTGGCCTATGTGAACAGCCGGCCCTTCGTCACCAGCACCATCATCGGTGCGACCACGGTGGAACAGCTGCGGGAGAACCTCGACAGCATCCAGCTGACGCTGTCCGACGAGCTCCTGGCCGAGATCGAGGCGATCCACACCCGTTGGCCGAATCCGGCGCCGTAAACCCGGTGCGATCCGACGACCCCACCCCGCTGCGGCGGGGTTTCTTTTTGCCCGCGTAGCCGGCCTGCCGGCGCCGCCTGATTCCCCCTTGTTGTTGCCGGGCTTCACTGTAGGTTCGGCCAACCTTGAACGACCCCGCCTGTGCGGGGCCTTGTCGTTTTGCCGCCGCCCTTGTCCTGTCGCCATTGCAGCAGTCTGTTGCGGCCGAATGCTGCGATCGCAGCAATCGGGGCTGTTTATAGCGGGTTTTTCTAATAAAACAGACTGGCATGCTTTCTGCTTATATAGGCGGGAAAGCCACGATGAGGCCGGCGGCAACGTTCTGCCGGCCGATGCAATGACACTAAAAACAAGGGACATTCAGCATGACGACATCGACCCCACGCGCGCTGGTGGCGGCGCTCGCATTGGCAGGGATCGCCCCGGCGGCGCTGGCCGCCAGCAATGAAGAGCTGGAACAGCAGGTCAAGGCGCTGCAGCAAGCGGTCGCCGAGCTGCAGGCACAGCTGAAGGCGCAGAAGCCGGCTCCGACCGTCGCCAAGGCGCCGAAGCTGCCGGTCGCCACCGCCGTCGTCAACCCGCCCACCGAGCCGGCGCCGGTGGGCGCGCCGGAAGAGTACGCGACGCGCGACGACATCAACGGCCTGCAGGCCGATCTGGAAAACTTCAAGTACCAGGTGCAGCGCGACCCGACACCAAGACCGCTCAGTCGAGCCGCGCGCTCAACGTCAGCGGTGTGATCCAGACCAAGTTCACCACCAGCGACCAGGGCACTAATGTTTCGGGGGCGACGGGGCAGGGCAACGCGGTCAACAACCGCCACAGTACCTTCGACTTCGGCGCGGTGCAGGTGGCCTTTACCGGCAACCTGTACAAGGACTACGACGAGGGTCGCAACCTCGACTACACGCTGCGCTTCGGTACCTCGCCGCAGCAGGGCACCAACAACAGCTTCCTCAACCTGCTCGATGCCAACCTGACCTACAACTTCCTGCCGACGATCAGCCCCGATACGGCGCGCGCCGGCCTGACGTTCGGCCAACAGCTGTTGCCGTACGCCCAGGAAGTGCAGGCCACCGAAGACCTGAAGCCGACCATCAACAACGCCCAATACACTCTGCCGGGCAATATGGACCTGGCGCGGCGCCAGATCGGCCTGATCCTGCGTGGCGACCTCTCGCCGACCGTCGACTACGGCTACAACTACCGCGCGCCGCTGTTCTCGTACGCGCTCGGCGCGGTCAACGGCAATGGCCCGAACAAGCCGGACGACAACAGCGCCAAGGACTGGATCGGCCGGATCGCGTTCACGCTGCCGTCCGACTACAACTCCTGGCTGCGTCAGCTGACGCTCGGTGCGTCGATCTACAAGGGCACGCAGAACCTGTTCGTCGGCGCGGCCAACAGCCTGGTCGGCACCGGTCGCAAGGACCGCTACGGGCTCGACCTGGCGTACAACCACCACCCGATCGGCATCACCTACGAGTACAACGTCGGCCGCGATGCGACCGCCAGCGGCACCGCGCAGAACTTCAGTATCGGCGAGCGCCGCAGCGTCGCGCACACCGCCACGCTGTTCTACAACATCGGCGAACAGTTCGTGAAGGGCTACCGCGCCCAGGGCCGTTTCGACGACTGGTGGCCGAAGTCCTACCAGCCGTTCTACCGCTTCGACCGCTACGACCCGAACGTGAACGTGGCGCACGACCGTACCGACATCCACACGCTGGGTCTCAACATCTTCTTCGCCGAGACTACCAAGTTCCAGCTCAACCTGAACCACACGATCGACCAGCTCAACAACCGCACCACCAACGACTTGCTGGCCCAGTTCCAGTTCGGCTTCTGATTCAACGATTTTTGAGGACCCCACGATGATTTCACTGACCCGACGCCTGTTTCTCGCCGGCCTGGCGCTGGCCGTTGTCGCCCCGAGCTTCGCCGCCGAGCTGCCCAAGGTGATCCGCCTGGGCTCACCCTTGGTCGGCACCGGCAACCGCCCGGTCGGCGCCGGCAACTCGTTCGCCAACGTGCAGATCAAGGGCCTGCTGGAGCAGGAGTTTCAGAAGGACGGTATCAAGATCGAGTGGAACAATTTCCGCGGTGCCGGCCCGGCGCTGAACGAGGCGGTCGCCAACGGCCTGCTCGACGTGTTCTGGGAGGGGGACCTGCCGGCCATCATCGGCCGTTCCGGCGGCCTGAAGACCAAGTTGCTGCTGGCCAACGGCCGCAGCTCCAACCTGTACCTGGCGGTACCTGCCGACTCGCCGGCCAAGACCCTCGACGACCTGAAGGGCAAGAAGGTGGCGGTGTTCAAGGGTACCGCGGTGCAACTGGCCGCCGGCAAGATCTACGCCAAGCATGGCCTCTCCGAGCGCGACTTCAAGTCGATCAATATGGACACTGCTACGGGTAACGCGGCCTTGACCACCAAGGACGTCGACGCGGTGTGGAGCTCCAGCAGCATCCTGACCCTGGAAGACCGAGGCGTGGCGCGGGTGGTCTACACCACCCGCAAGGACCCGCAGGCGCAGAGCCTGAACATGCAGGACTATGTATTCGCCACCGAGGAATTCGAGAAGAAATACCCGGAAGTGGTGCAGCGCATCGTCAACGTGCTGGTGAAGGAAGCGGCCTGGGCTTCTGACGAGAAGAACCGCAACGCGCTGTTCCAGCTGTGGGCGAAGAGCGGCGTGCCGTTCAGCGCCTTCAAGCGCGATGCCGAGGGCGTGTCGCAGCGGGAGGTGCAGAGCCCGCTGCTTGACGACTACTTCGTCGCGCTGACCCGCAACAACTTCAGCGAGGCGCAGAAGCTCAAGTTGTTGCGCGGCAACCTGGACGTGTCGGCCTGGCTGGAGCCGAAGTACTTGAACAACGCGCTCAAGACTCAGGGGCTCGGGAACTACTGGAAACCGCTGGACGTGAAAGGCAGCGCCAAGCTGTAAACCAGCGCGAGCCTCCGCCGCCGGTTCGGCCAAGCTCGGCCGGACCGCAGCGGTGGCCGGGTCCGACTGTCTTCGTTTCTGTCTAGCTGGAGTGTTTGTCATGACGTCTATTCCCCGCCCTGCCAGCGCACTGCGCCTGCTGCCGGTGCTGATAGGCTACCTGGCGGCGTTGCCGCGTTGCTTGTTGGCCCTGTTGTTGCCGCTGGGGCTGTTGCTGCTGTGGCAGCTGGCGGCCGAGCAGCAGTGGGTCAGTAGCCAGCGCTGCCGCCGCCGGCGCAGGTGCGCGATACCTTGCTCGACCTGTATGCCAGCGGCGAGCTGGCCAGCCACCTCGGCATCAGTCTCGCGCGGGTGCTGTGGGGCTTCGCCGCCGGCGGCGCGGCCGGGCTGCTGCTCGGCTTGGCGATGGGCCTGTCGCCGCGCGTCGAGGCCTATCTGTTTCCCAGCTTCAAGGCGATCAGCCTGGTGCCGGTGATCGGCTGGGTGCCGCTGTTCATCCTGTTCGTCGGCATCGAGGAGTCGCTGAAGGTGCTGGTGATCGCCAAGGCGGTGATGGTGCCGGTGGCGATCAATGCGATGAAGGGCATCCGCAACGTGCCGGTCGGCTTCTTCGAGGTGGCGCGGCTGTACCGATTCAGCCTGTGGCGCACCGTGCGCAAGGTGGTGCTGCCCGCCGCGCTGCCTAGCCTGGCCAACGGTCTGCGCCTCGGCCTGTCGAACGCCTGGATGGCGCTGGTGGCGGTCGAGCTGCTCGCGTCGAGCGAGGGCATCGGCTACCTGATGGTGTATGGCCGCCAGCTGTTCCAGCTGGACCTGGTGATGGCGACGATGGTGGTGATCGGCGTGGTCGGGTTGGCGCTCGATCAGGGCCTGCAACTGCTCGAACGCCGCCTGCTGTCCTGGCGCAACAGCGCGTACTGAGAGGGCTCCACGATGTCGCAAAGCATTAGCAAGTTCGACCCGCGCGGCCTGGTGCTGCCGCTGTTGCTGATCGCGCTGTGGTGGGCGTCGGCGCACTGGAGCTGGGCCGATACCCGGCTGGTGGTGCCGCCGGTCGACGTGGTGGCGTACGCCCGCGAGCAGTTCGTCAGCGGCGAACTGGCGCTGGGCCTGGTGGCGAGCCTGGCGCGTGATCTGGCCGGTTTCGCGATCGGCGCCGGGGCGGGCCTGGTGATCGGTGCACTGCTGGCGTTGTCGCCCTTGGCCGACCGGCTGGCCGGACCATCGCTGCATGCGGTCAAGCAGGTCGCGCTGTTCGCCTGGATCCCGCTGATCTCGGTGTGGTTTGGCTAGGGCGAGCCGGCCAAGCTGGTGTTCATCGCCTTGGCGACGCTCTACCCGGTGCTGTTCAACACCTACGAGGGCATCAAGAGCGTGCGTCGCGAGTTGGCCGAAGTGACGCGGGTGTTCGGCTTCAGCCGCCGTCAGACGCTGGCCCGGCTGATCCTGCCCGGCGCCAGCCCGCAGATCTTCGCCGGCCTGCACCTGGGGCTGATCTTCAGCTGGCTCGGCACCATCGGCGCCGAGTACTACCTGAAGGTGGCACCCGGCGTCTCGACGCCGCTGATCGACGGTCGCGAGCATTTCGAGATGGCTCGCGTGCTGTACGGCATGGTGCTGATCGGTTTGGTCGGCGCGCTGCTCAACGCGGCCGCCACCCGGCTGGAGCAGCGCGTGCTGCGCTGGCGCCCTCGCTAACCGTATTTGGAAGGAAACCGCATGAGCGCCATTGGCACCCTCAGTCTCCAGCATCTGAACAAGTCCTACCCGGTGAAGGGCCAAGCCCTGCCGGTGCTGGAAGACATCAGTCTCGACATCCGACCCGGCGAGTTCATCAGCATCGTCGGCAGCAGCGGCTGCGGCAAGTCGACGCTGCTGCGCTTGCTGATCGGCCTGGAAGACCAGTTCGACGGCGAGATCCTGCTCGACGGCCAGCCGGTGAAGGGGCCGAGCCTGGAGCGCGGCATCGTGTTCCAGGATCACCGGCTGTTCCCGTGGCTGACGGTGGAGCAGAACGTCGCGCTGGCACTGGAAAACCGTCCGCTGTCCGAGACGGACAAGCGCGACACCATCGCCCGGCATATCGAGCTGGTCGGGCTGACCGGTTTCGAGAAGGCCTACCCGCACCAGCTCTCCGGCGGGATGAGCCAGCGAGTGGCGATCGCCCGGGGTCTCGTCAACCGGCCGCGCATCCTGCTGCTCGACGAGCCGTTCGGTGCACTCGATGCCTTGACCCGCGCCCATCTGCAGGTGGAGCTGCAACGCATCTGGCAGGCCGAGGGCATCACCACCGTGCTGGTCACCCACGACGTCGACGAGGCGGTGTTCCTCGGCGACCGGGTGGTGGTGATGCAGCCGCGCCCCGGGCGGATCCGCCGCATCGTGCCGGTTCCACTGCCATACCCGCGGATGCGCGGCGACGCACGGCTGGCGGCGATCCGCGACGACATCCTCGGCGACTTCTCCGACGCGCCGCGCGAGACGCTGGTCGAGCCGGCGCCGCTGCCGCAGCGCTTCGAGGATTTCGTGCTCGCCTGGTAAGGCAGTTTCACCGCACGCTGCCGGGCAGGGCGCGGTCGTGCCGATCAAGGAGTTTCACTATCTGAGTGAGCCGGCGCAGTCCGACGCGATCCGCATTAAGGGACGCTGGCGCGGTTCTTTGAAACGCTCTGCGTCGGCCGTCGTGCTGGCGGTACGCCAACTCGAACGGCAGGCTAGGCTGGTCCGACCGGCAATCGGTCGGGCCATTGGAGGAAGGAAGAAACAAAGACGGGCCGGTGCGCAGTTTGGCACCGGCCCGCTGCTGCCCGCATGGTAAAGCGGGAAGGGCGCTTAACGCCCCTGTCCGGCGCTGTACTGCAGCGTTTCGATCGGCATCGCCAGGTGGAAGCCCTGCGCGTAGTCGCAACCGGCGTGCCGCGCGATGTCGAGCTGCCGGCCGCTTTCGATGCCTTCGCTGATCACCCGCGCGCCGTGCAGGTGCAGGATCTCGACCAGTTGTGCCAGCGTATCGCGTAGGGCCGGGCGCATCAGCGCCAGCCGCATCAGCCGCTTGTCGAGCTTCACATAGTCCGGCTCCAGCAACCAGACCCGCTCCAGGTTGGACGCGCCCTGACCGAAGTCGTCGAGCGCGATCCGAAAGCCGAGCTGACGATAGCTGCGCACCGCTTCCTGCAGCCGCACAGGGTCGCTGACCGCGTCTTCGACCACCTCCAGACAAATCTGCCGGGCCGGCACGCCCAGTGCGTCGAGCACGTCGGCAAAATAGCTGCCGTGGGTTTCGCCGACGTTGACCAGGTGCTGGGCGTTGACGTTGAGGAACAGCGACAGGTTGGACGGCGGCGATTGGCGCAGGAAATTCAACAGGTGCAGGCTACGCAGCAGTCGGTCGAGGAAGACGGTGCGCTTCGGGGAGGTTTCCGCGGCGAATATCAGCGTCGGTGGAAACTGGCTGCCGGAGCGGTCGGCCACCCGCGCCAGTGCTTCGAGCGCGTACGGGGCCAGGGCGTCGCCCTGTAGCGAGAAGATCGGCTGGAACACGCTGCGAAAACGCCAGTCCTCGTGGTGCGCACCGATCCGGTTCGGGTGCTGGGTCAGCGGGGCGCTTTCGAAACCGTGGCGGGCGAGCAAGCGGTTGATGTAGTCGAGCTTCGCCGTGTCGATAACCGGCTGGTCGCTTACCGCGTTGTCGCCGGGCAGCCGGGTGAGGACGTGGTCCATGGCGTGATCCTGCGGCGCTAGGCCGTCTAAAAAATTGGCCGAACGCGGTGTTCGGCCCAAAGTTATCGAGAGGAGAAAAGAAGCTTACCTGTCATCGGATAGAGGGACTCCTTAGCGGTTGGGCTGCGGGGTCAGCCGCAGGTAGGGGTGCACGGCACGGTAGCCGCGCGGAAATTTTTCGCGGATCACCGCCTCGTCCTGCAGCGACGGCACGATCACCACTTCATCACCGTCCTGCCAGTTGGCCGGGGTGGCGACGCTGTGATGGTCGGTCAGCTGCAGCGAGTCGATCACCCGCAGGATCTCGTTGAAGTTGCGACCGGTGCTGGCCGGGTAGGTGAGGGTGAGGCGCACCTTCTTGGCCGGGTCGATCACGAATACCGAGCGCACCGTGTGGGTGCTGCTGGCGTTCGGGTGGATCAGGCCGTAGAGCTCGGACACCTTGCGGTCGGCGTCGGCGATGATCGGGAAATTGACCGTGGTGTTCTGCGTCTCGTTGATGTCGCCGATCCACTTCTTGTGGGCGTCGACCGGGTCGACCGACAGCGCGATCGCCTTGACGTTGCGGCGTGCGAACTCGTCCTTCAGCTTGGCGGTCGCGCCGAGCTCGGTGGTGCACACCGGGGTGAAATCGGCCGGGTGCGAGAACAGCACGCCCCAGTGGTCGCCGAGCCACTCGTAGAAGTGGATCGGGCCCTCACTGGATTCCTGGGTGAAGTCCGGTGCGGTATCGCCAAGTCGCAAACTCATCGTTATCTCCAAGCTGGGTGGAAGAGCCATCGATGGGGCAACTATACGTCATGGTTATTATTTCTTAAAATGATGAAATCTAATCATTAAATAACCATTTGTTCTTATTTGGGGTGTGCTTCAGCCTCGAGAAGTGGCAGCTAGCTTGGTCGAAGATAGGGTCAGATCAGCCGACAAGGCCGGCGGCTCCGCGCCTCATCAGCGCCGAGGAAAGGCCGCGTGACTACTCCGGATCGGGGGGGTGGCGAGACAGCAGGGAGATCCGCAGAGCGGTTGCCGGACGGTGGGCCGGGCTGGGGCATTGCGCCGGGACGTGGCACAATGCGTCGGACTGCAAGAGCGAGTAAGGCGTACGCCTCAGGCCGGGTCGAGGTAGTCGTAGCCGGCCCAGTCGAGCGCGTAGCCGCGCTGGTTGCGGGCCGCCTGAACCAGGCGCACCAAGCCGGTACGCCCCATGTAGTCGAGCTGTTCGAGAATGGTTTCGGTGCTGTATCCGCCGGACGATTCCCGCGTCAGTTCGCGCAGCAATCGGCGTTCGTCGACGAACTGTGTGCTCAGCCGCTTGATCAGTTGCAGTATGCGGAAAATCAGAAACTCGTTGCGGGCCATTGCGAGTTGAACAGACATGAAGAATATGTGACACGTTCGTTATCTGTCATAAACAATCACCCCGTCAAGATTTGTGAACGTAATATTTCATTGTGGATACGATGACGCCATCCCTGTCGGCCAATGATTCGCCGTGCATTGCCCTGTGCTCGACCGCACTGGGCGACAACGTCTGCCGCGGCTGCGGGCGTACCTTCATCGAGGTGGCCGAGTGGAGCGCCTTGTCGGCGGCCGACAAATCGGCGATCTGGGCCAGTCTGCCGGCCCGTTGCCATGCGATCGCGGTGGCGGCCTGTCTGGGGCAGACGCTGGAGCAGTTGGACGTCGACGGCGCCGGTGCCGAGTGGGCGAGGTTGACGCATCCGAGTGCCGGCATCGTGCGCTTCGCGCTACGCGAGGTGGGTGGCTGGCAGCTGTGGGCACGCTGCGCCGATGCGCCGCCTGCCTGCGTGGGCACGGCGCTGCCGGATGACGGGCGTCTGGCCGAGACCGCCGCGCGGCAGCTGGTCGAGTGGTTGCGCGCCGGGCGGGCATCGGTAATGTCTGACTCGGTCTGAAGCTGTCTTTGTCCGTCCACGGCAAAGGGCCGGCGCGAGCGCCGGCCCATTCTTTTTATCCCTGTTAATACTATGGCTATTACGAAGCATCCGGGGTATAAAATGCGCTAGTCATGCTTAAGGAAACCGGTAAGAATGGGCCGGTTGCTCAATATAAAGAAAGCGCTCAGCGCAAACCGGAGGGATGGACGGCATGGAGTGGTTCTGGAAGCTGTATACCTGGGTGGAACGGACGTTCTGGAATTCGCTGACCAAAAAGCTGTGTAGTTTCTTTTTCATCAGCCTGTTCCAGCTGGCGATGGTCGGCTTCATGTACTACCTGCTGCAGGATGTGCGCGGCCTGCTGCACGGCCAGAAGCTCGATGCGGTGACGCTGGCGCAGATCGAGGCGCGCATCGACAGCGGCCTGATCTGGATCGGGGCGCTCTGGCTGCTGTCGTTCCTGTTCATCGCCGGCATGGTGGCCTACCTGCGCTATCTGATCGTGCGGCCGCTCGAGCGCATCATCGCGATCTTCCGCGAGATCGGTGCCGGCCAGGGCGATCTGTCGCGCGACATCCCGGCGATCACGCACGACGAAATCCGCGAGCTGTCCGAGTCGTACAATGTGTTCCTGAAGAAGATGCGCGAGATCATCACCAATGTGCGGCTGATGACGATCCGCATCGCGATGGACTCGACCCGCACCCGACAGAACGTCGGCGAATCGCTCGGTAGTGCCCGCCGTCAGGACGCGCTGGCGAGCGAAGTGCAGTCGTCCAGCGACCAGACCACCCACGGCATCAACCAGGTCAGCGAGCAGACCCAGGCGATTTCTGGCAGCACCGCGGTCAACCTGGAAGTGGCGCGTACCTCGTACGGTGAGTTGCAGGAGGTGACCGAGCGGATCGTGCAGATCAGCGAGCGGGTCGGTCGCTTCAACGTCACCGTCGACGATCTGAACCAGCGGTCGGCCAGCATCAAGACCATCGTCGACCTGATCAAGGACATCTCCGACCAGACCAATCTGCTGGCGCTGAACGCCGCGATCGAGGCGGCCCGGGCCGGCGAGCAGGGGCGCGGCTTCGCGGTGGTGGCGGACGAGGTGCGCAAGTTGGCCGAACGGGTGAAATCGGCGACCAACGAGATTTCCGGCAACATCGACGGCATGCTCTCGCTGGTGTCGGAAACGCAGCGCGAGACCAACCAGATCACCAGCGACACCGAGGTGGCGCGCGACGTGGTCGCCAAGGCCTCGCAGCACTTCGGCAAGATCGTCGGCGACTACGAGCAGACCGTCGACAGCCTGTCCGAGATCGCTCAGACGATGGAGGTGTTCGCGCAGACCAACCGCCAGGTCAACATCAACGTCACCGACATCCACCAGCTCGGCCAGCAGGTGACCGAGCGGCTGATGCGCACCGAGGAGGTGTCGGCCAAGTTGGCCAAAGCGTCCGAGGACGTGCAGGACACGGTGTTCCGTTTCATCGTCGGCGAGGGCGAATTCCACCACATCATGGGCGCGGCACGCCGCACCCGCGACGAGCTGCAGCGCCTCTTGGAGCGCCACGCCGCCAGCGGCCTGAACCTATTCGACCAGGACTTCAAGCCGGTGCAGGGTACCGAGCCGACCAAGTACCGCACCAGCTACGACGCCAAGGTGGAGGGCGAGCTGCAGCCGCTGTTCGACCGACTGGTGCGCGAGGTGGACGGCGGGCGCTTCTGCCTGGCGGTCGACAGCCGTGGCTACGCGCCGACTCACAACAGCTTCCTGTCCAAGTCCCCGACCGGCAACGCCGAGAAGGACCTGGCCGAGAGCCGCGACAAGCGGCTGTTCAACGATCCGGTCAGCCTGCGCGCCGCGGCGAACAGCAAGTCGTTCCTGCTGCAGACCTACGCGCGCGATACCGGCGAGATCCTCACCGAGATCGATCTGCCGATCAGCGTGGGCGGCCGGCATTGGGGTTCGTTGCGCTTCGGCTTCGACCCGACCAAGCTGCTCGAGGGCCTCAAGGGCTGAGCGTTCGGCCAACGTGGCCGCGAAGTCGGGCAAAAGGCGACCGTGCGGTCGCCTTTTTTCATGGATTTACTGCAGCGGCAGCCACAGCGTCGCGACGCCCAGACCGGCGAACAACGCCGCGGCGATGCCGTGCACCAGCCGGGTCGGCAGCGCCTTGGCGGCGCGATCACCGAGGTACACCGCCGGCACGTTGGCCAGCATCATGCCGAGCGTGGTGCCGAGCACCACCAGCGTCAGCGAGTCGAACCGGGCGGCCAGCGCCACGGTGGCGATCTGGGTCTTGTCGCCCATCTCGGCGAGGAAGAACGCGATCACCGTGGTGCCGAACACGCCGAAACGGTCGAACAGCCGGGTGTTTTCGTCGAGCTTGTCCGGGATCATCATCCACGCCGCCATCGCGAAGAACGAGCCGGCCAGGATCCAGCGCATCCAGTGCGGGCCGACGGCGGCCATGATCCACTGACCGACCGCGGCGGCGATGAAATGGTTGAGCACGGTCGACACCAGAATGCCGAGCACGATCGGTACCGGTTTCTTGAAACGAGCGGCCAGGAGCAGGGCCAACAGTTGGGTCTTGTCACCGATTTCGGCGAGCGAGACGATGCCGGCGGAGATGAGCAGGGCTTCCATGAGAGGGTGGGTTTCCTTCGGGGCTGCACTTGACGACACCATGACGCGACCCGCGCGGGCAGCCCCTCGGCAGCGCGGATGCGTCATGGGTCTTGCCAAACCGCGTCGCGGTCGCGTGCACCATGGCCTGGCGGCCAAGTCTGTTGATACACGCCCGGGCTGTCGCGCCCGGAGGCTACTCCCCCAAAGACCGGCGTAGGGTAGCCGAACTGGCCGGGCCGGGCAATCGTTAGAGCGAGTTTGGCTGGCGGGCCGGCGCGGCGCGCGTATCTCAAGGTGAGAGGCGCAATACGCCGCATCCCTTCCGACGCCGGAGGTCCCATGGCCAGACTCGTCCGCCTGCTGACGTTCGTCCTATTGCTGGCCAGCCTGGCCGGCTGCGCACCGCTGACGGTGCTCGACTCGTGCACCCCGTACGGCACCTACCGCAGCGTGCCGAGCCTCGCCTACGGCGACGACCCGCGCCAGCGGCTCGACCTCTATCTGCCGCCGACGCCGCTGCCGGGCCATCCGGTGCTGCTGTTCTTCTACGGCGGCAGCTGGCAGCGCGGCGAACGGGCCGAGTACCGCTTCGTCGGCGAGGCGCTGGCGTCGCACGGCATCCTGACCGCGGTGGCCGACTACCGGCTCTATCCACAGGTGAGGTACCCCGCCTTCCTGCAGGACAGTGCGCTGGCGCTGCACTGGCTGCGCGGACACGCCGCCGACTACGGCGGCAACCCGCAGCGGATCTATCTCGCCGGCCATTCGGCCGGCGCCTACAACGCGCTGATGCTGGCGCTCGACCCGCGCTGGCGGAGCGGGGTGGGCGACAGCGGGGCGCTCGCCGGGGTGATCGGCCTGTCCGGCCCGTACGACTTCCTGCCGCCGACCAGCCCCTTGTTGAGGGCGATCTTCAACCGGCCTCCGGAAGACTGGTCCGCGATGCAACCGGTGGCGTACGTGCGGCCGCAGGTGCCGCCGGCGCTGTTGATCAGCGCGGACGAAGACAAGATCGTCGCGCCGCGCAACAGCACCACCTTGGCCGAACGGTTGCGGGCGGCGGGTAATACGGTGACGCTGCGTTTCTATCCGGGGCTGGGGCATGGACTGACGGTGGCGGTGCTGGGGCGGCCGTTGCGCGACAAGGCGCCGGTGCTCGACGAGGTGCTGCGGTTCGTCGGTGGCGAATCGGTGGGCGCTGTCGAGGCGGCAGGGCGCGGCACAGCGTTACAGCAGGCCGGCCAGACCGTCGGGGTCGCGGGGGCGCCCTGAACGGGGCCGGCGGATGGCGGGCATGGTGGGGCTTCCGAAATGAAAAGGGGCCGGCTTACGGCCAACCCCTGCTGCGTTAAACGCCCTTGCGGATCAACAGACCCTTCAGGTAGTCGCCCTCCGGGAAGGCGAGCGACACCGGGTGGTCGGGCGCCGGGGTGAAGCGCTCGACGATGCGCGCCTCGCAGCGCGCGTCGACCGCTGCGCCGGCGAGGATCTTCTGGAACAGCTCGGCGCTCATCCCGCCCGAACAGGTGAAGGTGGCGAGCAGGCCGCCCGGGCGCAGCAGCTTCAGGGCGAGCAGGTTGATGTCCTTGTAGGCGCGCGCCGCCTTCTCGACGTGTTGCGCGGTCGGCGCGAACTTCGGCGGGTCGAGGATGATCATGTCGAAGCTCTTGCCCTGGTCGCGCAACAGGCGCAGGTACTTGAACACGTCCGCTTCGACCCAGTCGGCACGGGCCTCGTCGAAGCCGTTCAGCGCCATGTTCTCGCGCGCGATCGCCAGCGCGTCGGCCGACGAGTCGACCGAGGTGACGTGCTTGGCGCCGTGGCGCAGCGCGTGCAGCGAGAAGCCGCCGGAGAAGCAGAAGCAGTTGAGCAGCTCGCGGCCGGCGGCGAGGCGGCCGAGCCGGTCGCGGTTGTCGCGCTGGTCGAGGTAGAAGCCGGTCTTCTGGCCGCCGACCACGTCGACCTTGAAGCGGAGGCCGTATTCGTCGAGCACCGGCGCGGCGTCGGGCAGCTTGCCGGCCAATAGGCCGGTGACCGGTGGCAGGCCTTCGAGCTCGCGCACGTCGACGTCGGAGCGCTCGTACACCGCCTGCGCGCCGGTCAGCGCCAGCAGCTGTTCGGCCAGGCTGTGTTTCCACAGCTCGGCGCCGGCCGACAGCGCCTGCATCACCAGCACCTGGTCGAAACGGTCGACCACTAGCCCGGGCAGGCCGTCCGACTCGCCGTGCACCAGGCGAACCCCGTTGCTGCCGGTGACGAGATCGTCGCGCAGCGCGATCGCCGCGGCGAGTCGGCTGTGGAAGAAGTCGGCGTCGATCGTGGCCGTTTCATCGAACGACCAGACGCGGGCGCGGATCTGCGAGGCCGGGCTGTACGCTGCCCAGCCGAGGAAGCGGCCGTCGAGTGCCTTGATCTGCACCGTGTCGCCGGCTTGCGGGTGGCCGTCGATGCGACCGATCGCGCCGGAAAACACCCAGGGGTGGCGGTTGAGCAGCGACTTCTCGCGGCCGGGTTTGATGATCAGCGTGTCCATGCGGCGTCTCGTAACGATAAACGGCCTGCGTAGTGCAGGCCGTTGTGTGTGGATTTGGCGGCGAGCTTAGTCGCGCGTGCCGGGCGCGGTCAAGCTGCTTGGCCGGCTTCCAGTTGCGAGGTGCACTGCGGGCAGCGGCAGGCCTTCAGCGGGATGGTCGACAGGCAGTATTGGCATTCCTTGGTAGTCACTTCGGCCAGTGCCGGTGCCTCTTCGCGCTTGAGGCGGTTGATCACCTTGACCAGCATGAAGATCGCGAACGCGACGATGGTGAAGCTGACTAGCGCGTTGATGAATAGGCCGATGTTCAGCGTCACCGCGCCAGCGGCCTTGGCAGCGGGGACCGATACGTACGGGCCGGCCTGCTTGGCGCCTTCTTTCAGCACGATGAACAGGTTGGAGAAGTCGACGTTGCCGATCAGCATGCCGATCGGCGGCATGATCACGTCGTCGACCAGGGACTTGACGATGGAGCCGAATGCGCCGCCGATCACGACACCGACCGCCAGGTCGATCACATTGCCGCGCATGGCAAATTCTTTGAATTCTTTGAACAGTGCCATCGCTGGAACTCCTTGGTGGGTGGGTGAGGTTGATAAATTATTCAATCTAGCCATGCCGAATGGTAAGCGATTGTTTGAATCACGCAAACCCAGGCGCGGTGAGGGCGGCTCAACCGCCGCCCGGCCCGGCCGATACTCTAGGCAGTGCCCCATGGCAGGGCTACTATCGTGACAGTCGGCGCTTACCCGGCCGGATCATTAAAGAAGCGCCGGGCGTACATCGCCCGGGGCAACAAGGACAACAACGCGTAGATGGACAGTCTGGCTTGTTTGAACGAGGCGGTATGTGCCGCCGTAGGGGAACCGGTCGTCACGATGGCCGGCAGGATTCAGCGATGTCATGGCGGGAGGGCCGCATGAGGTACGCGATGCGCCAGGACGAGGCGTCGCGCTGGTTGGCCGAACGACTGGCCGCGCCGGTGCGGGACGACCAGGCTGGTGCGCTGCCGCCGTCGATCCCGCTGACGGCGCCGCGTCCGGCGGCGGTGCTGATTCCGTTGCTATGGCATCCGGCCGCGCCGACCGTGCTCCTGACCCGGCGCGCCGAAAACCTGACCCAGCACCCGGGGCAGGTAAGTTTCCCCGGCGGCAAGCTCGACCCGCACGACGCCGGTCCGGTGGCGGCGGCGCTGCGCGAGGCGCACGAGGAGGTCGGCCTCGACGGCCGCGTGGTGCAGGTGGTCGGCACGCTGCCGCTCTACAACACCATCACCAATTACGCCGTCACCCCGGTGGTCGGCCTGATCGCGCCGCCGGTGCGGCTGACGCCGGCGCCGGGCGAGGTGGCCGAGGTGTTTGAGCTGCCGCTGGAGCTGGCGCTCGACCTGGCGCGCTACCGGCGCGAGCCGTTCGTGCGCAACGGCGAACAGCGCCACCTGCTGGTGCTCGATTTCGACGACCAGCGGGTGTGGGGCGCGACGGCGGCGATGCTGTACCGGCTGGCGCTGCAGCTGAGCGACTAGGCGCCACTAACAAAACCCTCCCGGCGTTGTTGCCCTGCCTTGCCGTACTACTTGTACTGTCTGCGGCAGCGCGCCTAGCCGGGACCGCTTCGCTGGGTTTTGTTAGCGACTCTAAGCGTCGCGGTCCCACCTAAGGTTGGCCGAACCGCCCGTGCCATACAAAACGCGCCCCGTGGGGCGCGTTGTCGTTTCGGCCAAATTGATTCCGCATCAGACCGCGAAGCGCATCGACAGGTCGATCGCCCGCACATCCTTGGTCAGCTTGCCGACCGAGATGCGGTCGACGCCAGTCTCGGCGATCGCGCGCAAGGTGGAGAGGTCGATGCCGCCGGACGCTTCGAGCTCGGCGCGGCCGGCGCTGCGGCGTACCGCCTCGCGCATCTCGTCGAGGCTCATATTGTCGAGCAGCACCAACTGGGCGCCGGCGGCGAGCGCCTCGTCGAGCTCGGCCAAGGTTTCCACCTCGACCTGCACCGTGACACCTTGCGGCGCCAGCGCGAACGCGGCCTGCAGTGCCGGCGCGATGCCGCCGGCGGCCATGATGTGGTTTTCCTTGATCAGGATGCCGTCGTACAGGCCGACCCGCTGGTTGACGCCGCCGCCGGCCGCCACCGCGTACTTCTGCGCCAGACGCAGGCCCGGCACTGTCTTGCGGGTGTCGAGGATGCGGGCGCGGGTGCCGGTCACCACGTCGACATAGCGGCGCGTCTCGCTCGCCACCGCCGACAGCAGCTGCAGGAAGTTCAGCGCCGTGCGCTCGCCGGTCAACAGCGCGCGCGCCGGGCCGTCGATCTCGCACAGCACGGTGTCGGGGGCGACCTGGCCGCCTTCGGCGACCAGCCAGTGTACCGACACGCTCGGGTCGATCTGGCGGAAGCACTCGTCGAACCAGGCCCGACCGCAGATTACCGCGGCTTCGCGGGCGACCACGGTGGCGTGGCCAACCGTGTCGGCGGCGATCAGCTGGGCGGTCCAGTCGGCTCGGCCGATGTCTTCGGTCAGCGCAAGGCTGACCTGCTGGGCGATCAGGTGGGCGGGCGGCAGGGCGGCGGGCATGGTGGTCTTCCGGGCAAAGCGACAAGGATAACTGCGGCGCGGCAGTGTGTCATTCGTGGCGCTCGGCCGGCTCTGTTATCATTCCGGCATAGCCCGTGCCTACCCTCGCAATGAACTTTACCGCCGCCCTGTTTCCCCCTTCCGTTCTACTGATCGCCGATGTGCTGGCGGGCGGTCTGCTCGGTCTGGCGGCCTGGCGGGTGCGCTGGCGCCAGCTGCCGGTGACTGCGCACAACGCCTGGCTCGGTGCCACCGTGCTGACGATGGTGATCTGGATGGTGCGCGGCGGCTATCTGCCCGGGCTCAGCTACCACCTGCTCGGCGCCACCGTGCTGACGCTGATGATGGGGCCGTGGCTGGCGCTATTGGCGTTGGCGCTGGTGATGCTGGTGCTGACCGGCTATGGCCTGGGCGACTGGCAGGCAGCGGGCCTGAGTTATCTGGTCAGCGTGGTGCCGCCGGTGGCGGTGAGTGCACTGGCGCTGAGGTTGACCGAACGCTTGCTGCCGCCCAATCTGTTCGTCTACATCCTGGGCAACGGCTTTCTCGCCGGTGGCGCCAGCTTCTTCGTCGCCGGTGCCTGCGGGGTGCTGACGCTGGCGCTGGCCGGCGCGTACCAGAGCGACTTCCTGCTCTTTGAGGCCTTGCCGTTCTATTTTCTGCTGTCGTGGTCGGAGGCGTTCACCTCCGGCCTGCTGATCGCGATACTGGTGGTGTACCGGCCGCACTGGGTGGCCACCTTCGACGACGAACGCTACCTTAACGACAAGCCCGACGACTAGGCCGGCCGGGCCGGCCCTTGCCCCCTGTTCGAGGAGACGCGATGCTGCCGCAACTGAGTTGGCGCTTTGTGCCGGTCTGGCGCCGCAACTTCCTGGTGTGGAAGAAGCTGGCGATTCCGTCGATGCTCGGCAACCTGGCCGATCCGATGCTCTACATGCTCGGCTTGGGCTTCGGCATCGGCTCGCTGCTGCCCTCGGTGGGCGGGGTGCCGTATATCCAGTTTCTGGCGGCCGGCACGGTGTGCTACAGCACGATGAACAGCGCCACCTTCGAGGCCTTGTACTCGGCGTTTTCGCGGATGCATGTACAGAAGACCTGGCTCGCGATCATCAACGCGCCGCTGACGGTCGACGACGTGGTGCTCGGCGAATGGCTGTGGGCGGCCAGCAAGAGCGTGCTGTCGGGGCTGGCGATCCTGTTGGTGATGGCGGTGCTCGGCCTGGTGAAGAGCGCGCTGGTGCTGTGGACCATCCCGCTGGTGGCGCTGTCGGGGCTGGCGTTTGCCGGCATGGGGCTGGTGGTCACCGCGGTGAGCCCGAGCTACGACTTCTTCATGTACTACTTCACGCTGGTGATCAGCCCGATGATGCTGCTCTCCGGCGTGTTCTTCCCGACCGAACAACTGCCTCTCTGGCTGCAGCACATCGCGCAGGTGCTGCCGCTGACCCACGTTATCCGGCTGGCGCGACCGCTGGTCAACGGCCAGTGGCCGGTCGGCGTGCTCGGCAGCCTGCTGGTGTTGGTCGGCTACTCGGTGGTGTCGTACACGCTGGCGGTGTGGCTGACCCGGCGTCGGCTGCTGAAATAGCGCGGCTATTTCATCGCCTTGTTGATGATCCGGTCGAGGACGTCGGGGACGAATCTTTCCGCAAAGCCGCTGATAAACGACCAGACCAGTACTTTGGCTGCGGTCATATCCGGCATTTTGGTGATGGGTCGGAACAGTGCATCGATGGAAAGCGTGCTCAAGCTAGGGCCGAGCACAAGGTTTTTATCTTGGTTCGTAGAGGCAGAAAATAGCGCAGAGCCATCGGTGATCAGATTGCTGGCAAAGATCATGTAGAGGACGAACGGGAAGATACAACCGCTGATTAGCGACAAATAGGTCCCCCATTTTCCCCGGTCCAGTTGGACCAGCACCGTTTCCCTATCCAGATCGTCGACCGGCGTCACAATGACCTGTTGCATGCGCCGGGAGATGCTGAAACCGGCTCCAAGCATGCCTGCTACCAGCATCCCAAATGCTAGATAGATGGTCCCCTGTACACCTGGAAGAATGATGGTCAATAGCACCACGGCGGTGAATATGCTACACAGGTATTTTTTCGTGTCGGCGATGAGGCTCTCCCGCCGATCTATGAATCGGTAGTAGCGGAAAATCCAGGTGGAGACAGCCAACACGGCTGAGCGACGTTCCTCAATGTGTAGCGTGGCAGTTGCATCGATTTTCGGTAAATTCTTGCTTGCCTCTTTGGGGAGAATTGCCTGGTAATGGTTGCTTAGGTCGTTCCATATATAGGGTAGTAATGATGGTGGGCAAAGGCCGATTAGTTTTTTTTGTATCTGACACAATGACTCAAAGTCTCCTTTCGATGCATACAGCTCGTTGATAAGTGCCTGGGCACCGAAATTTTTATCCAGCGCCTCCGCCGCACTGATCATATTGAGCAGAGCTAGCCGAAGCTCGTCGTAGATGGCTTTTCTTCTCATGATGGCACCTCATCCTTAGGTGACGGGGTCAGCAAAGCACGGTGCTACCCAGCGCCTGGCAGGTGGTGCCGATACTCAGGTAGTTGTCCAGATTGTGCGGGCGATAGTCGGAGGGTGAGCCGCAAGGGTCGGACATGACTCTGCCGCCTGTGCAGCGGGCCAGCACCGAGCGGCTGACCGACAGGCCGGCGGGAAAGCTGCGTGGCCCGGTCTTGATGCCCGGCAGCGTCCACGGTGGCCGGCTCCAAGGCTGATGCGCTACGCCAAGCGGGTCTGGTGAACAGGGGGTGGGGCTAAGGTGAACACCTTTGGCCGATAGGGTATTGGACATCCATTCCAGTACAAGGTCGGATAATCCGCTTTCATTGTTCATTGCCGGGTAGCCGCCGCCGACATCGGCATGGGCGCCGCAAAACAGCACCTGGGTGACGCGCGGGTCCTGGTCCCACAGGGTCGGGGTGAAATCCACCCGTTGCTCGTCGATCGCAATGGCTTGGAAGCCCTCCTGAACCATGGCGCTCAGCTTCGAGTCGGCGAATTTGAAGGCGTCGATGCGCGTGTCGTTGCTGGCGTATTGAGGAATGCCGAGGGCGCCGACGGTCTCCCATACGGCCACTGCTTGGATCGGTATGTTTTTGACCAGATTGTCCGTCTGCGTCGGCCGAGTGATAAAGGACGGTAAATAAGAAATAATGTTTTCCAGCTTATCTAGCCAGTTTTGATTATTGCCGAGGGCATTTCGTCTGTATTGATACCAAGCGGCGGTGCCCGCTTGATAGGCCTGATCCGGATTGGAGAGGTCGACGCTTTGCGGGTCGAGTAGGCCCTGTGATGAAATCAGCCCGGCCAGGGCTCTGGCCGTGTAAGCGCCGCGGCTGAAGCCGATAATAAATATTCTGTCCCCGGAGAGATAATTTCGGGAGATGAAGGTGTAACCCCTGACGATTCGGATGATGAGACCCGATCCAAACGCCCCGCCAAGCGTCTTGACCAATAAATTGTTTGAATCGCCCACACCATGCAGGTATTTCGCGATCTGTAGGGTTGTCCCGTCGCCGGCTTTTTCTTCTCTTTCCTGTTCGGCGGCGAGGCGATAGCTGTTGAGACTGTCCTGTCCAGACAACCGTAAGAACAGTTTCAGAACATTTGTGGGGTCCGGGATGCCATCGGCGTTTTCATCCTCGCCCGGGCCATTCCAGGTGCCATCGGCGCAGAACAGGATATTCTTCCCCATGACGCTCTCCTTGCCGGTTGTTATTGATCCGATGCCGGAGTTGCATTTTGATTATTAGTATTTCTCGGGTGGTCTATATGCAATGGTGCGATGATCGGCCGCTTTTATCGGCTGGGCGGGGTTGATCTTTATGGTGGTGCCAAAACGGGGAATGGGCTGATAGAGGCCGGGGTGGCTTGCCGTTGTGTTTGTGCGTTGTGAAGACTAAGAAGTGTTATGATTTTGGCATTTTCAACGTAGCGGAGAGCGGGAGATGGAACGGTATTTGGCCCACAGTGAGTGGATCGACTGGCAACACCCGGCGGTAGCCGCCAAGGCGCGCGAACTGGCCGCCGGCGCGCGTGACCCGCAGCAGCTGGCGCAGCGCTGTTTCGAGTTCGTCCGCGACCGCATCCGCCATAGCTGGGACTACTGCGACGATCCGGTCAACCCGGTGACCTGCCGGGCATCCGAGGTGCTGCTGCACGGCACCGGCTATTGCTACGCCAAGAGCCACCTGCTCGCCGCCTTGCTGCGCGCCAACGGCATCCCGGCTGGGCTCTGCTATCAATACCTGTCGCTGGAAGGCGGCGGCGCTCCGTACACCCTGCACGGCCTGAATACCATCCATCTGGAAGGATTCGGCTGGTACCGGATCGATCCGCGCGGCAACAAGCCGGGAGTCGACGCACAGTTCTGTCCGCCGCTGGAGCGGCTGGCTTTTCCGGCTGACGTTAGCGCTGGCGAGCGCGACTTCGCCGCGAACCTGGCCGAACCGCTGCCGGAGGTGGTACGGCTGCTGACCGGCAGTGCAACGGTTCGGGAGGTGTATGCCAATTTGTCCGATCTTGCCGAGACGGCGCGTGAGCCGGCCTGAGTCCCCGCCGCAGATCGCACCGCGGCTAGTGCTGCTGCGCGACCGGCCGGAGCGGCTCGACGAACTGGCCGGTGAGCTGCACGCCGAGTGGGGCGCGTTCGCGCCGTGGGCGTCGCTGGAGATGGTCCGCGCGCGCCTTGCACGCCAGCTCGGCGAGGGCGCAACATTTACCCTGTTGCTGCTCTCAGCACGCGATGAACTGCTCGGCACCGCCAGCGTGAAGTGCCATGAGCTGGACGGCCACCCCGATAAACCCTTCTGGCTCGGTGAAGTCTGGGTGGCGCCGGCGTGGCGTGGTAGCGGCTACGGCCGGGAACTGGTGGTGGCGTGCATCGAACGTGCCCGTCAACTGGGTCTGGCGGCGTTGTATCTCTACACCCCGGATCAGCAGCCGTGGTATCGCCGGTTGGGCTGGCGGGAAACCGAGCAGATCGTGCAGGACGGTGAAACGGTGTCGATCATGCGATTGGAGCTGGCGCCACGCTGAAACCGGCTCGCCACCTCTCAACGCATTCGGCCAACCTTGGCAGCAAGGTTGGCCGAATGTGTTTCGGTGCCGCTCTTTACTAAGGCACTCCTACTTCGGCGGGGCCACGTCGAAGACCAGCAACTGGCTGTTTTCCCCGGCGATGAAGTCGTTGTCGGCGACCAGTATCAGGCTGCGATGGCCGTTGGTCAGGCGCGGCCCCCAGCTCAGCCCTTCGAGGATGCGTGCCGATACGCTGAGCGTGTCGAAGTCGAGCACCAGACGCTTCCTCAGCGGCTGGAAGCTGGCGCCGGCCAGGACGGGGAGGCTGCCGACATCGCTGCCGCTGCGGGTGTCGACCTCATACAGGCGGATGTGGATGCGGTACTGGCCGTTGGCCCCGACCGCCACGCCGCGTTCCAGCACCAGCAGCCGGTTGGTATCGACCGCTAGCACCTCGGAAATCCCGTTCAGGCCGCCCTTGTCGCCGGCCTGCAGGCCGGCGATCGGCTCGATCGGGTAGGCGAACTGGCCGAGCAACTGGCCGTTGCGATCGAGGTGGCTGAGGCGGCTGTAGGTGCCTTGGGTCGCGGTGGGCGGGCTACCGTCCTGATAGAGCGGGCCTTCCATCGCCAGCCATAGCGTCTTGCCGTCGGCCGAAAACGACAGGCCCTCGAACGACAGGTTGTTGCGCACGCCCTGTGTCTGCTGACTCAGATCGACGCGGAACATCGACGGCAACTTCAACTCGCCAAGATAGACGCCGTCGCGGGTGGCGTGGCGCACGAAGGGGTTGAGGGCGATCGCATCCTTGGCCGGCGTGCCGGGCTGGCCGTTGCTGCCCGGTATCGCGGGCGCCGCCGGTTGCCGCAGCCCTTCGCTGCTGTACCAGATGCTGCCGTCTATGGGGTCGATCCGGATCGCTTCGAGATCGGGGATGTCGCCCAGATTGCCGCGCTGCTTGTACTGCGTGGCGTTGGGGTAGGTGGTGCCATCGGCCTGCAGCAAGGCGGTGACGCCGGGCAGGGAGACCGAACCGAACTGTGTGGCGTCGTAACCCAGGTTCAGCGTGTAGAAGCGCGCCGGTGCGAAATCGGACTTGTCGTCGCTGATCGCCAGCCACTGGCCGGTTTTCGGATCGTAGTCGAGGCCGGACAGGCCGCCGACCTGTTGGCCCTGCACCGTCAGGTCGCTGGCGATGCGTTGCTCACCGATCAGCCGCAGTGTGCCGACCGGGCTGCGGTCCTCGATGGTGCTGATGTCGTTGCCCGCACTGCCGCCGCCACTGCCAAGGTCGAGTTGGCAAGCGGAGAGCGATAGTAGCAGTGGCAGGACGAGCACGGATGCCAGGCGGCGGTAGGACATTGTTGAATCGCTTTCTTGTAGGGTGGGCGAGTGGCTAGGATGCTGCGGAAACGGTAGCGATAATGCCAAAGTCATTACAATGGGCGAGTATAAGGAGCGGCGCTTATTTCTATAAATGATCGTTATTGCCATCATTATTTCCGCTTGAACTAAGTGACATCCACAAAACGAGCCATCCACCGCCTGTTTGTCGAAGCTGTCCTGCTGATCGAGCGATTCCCCAGCCGTCTGAAGCCGTTTCGTCGTCTCACCTCCCTATGAGACCCGCCATCCCACTGCTCCAACGCATTCCGCCGCCTTGCTTGTGACCCTGTTGGTCCATGGAAGCACGCGCAGGCACGAAATTGTTCGATAAACGCACTTCATGTCGATTATCGGCATTGACGGTGCTTTTCGCCGAACGGTAAGGTTTATGTAAAGCAGTTATAAGTGCGAACATCGCACACCGATAACAAAGGAGAAGACTGTGTCGTATTGCCTCCCGATTCCCGCGCCGTCCTGACCCGGGGCGGCGGCCGGCCATTCCCTGGCCGGTCCGCTGTGCTTCCCACCCGTTTTTGACCCGTTAGGCCCGTCTAGTCGGACCTAACGATGGCGAACGGCTGCCCGCTTTGTGCCGGCCAGCCGCAGGTGAGGCTGCGCCTGCTTTGACCGATCGGCCGGTTCGCCGACCCCTAGCACCCTCACACAACGACAACGATGCGACGACAAGGAGAAGAGACGATGGGATGGATGGTCAACAAGAGGCCGCTGGCAGCGGCGTGTGCCCTGCTGGCGACACTGGCGCACGCCGACGGCGGCGACGCCGTGGTGATCTACGGCCGGTTTCATCTCGATATCGAGAGCACCCGCGCCGGCAAGGCCGACCAGCCCACCATGAGCAAGGTGCAGAGCGACACGACGCGGATCGGCTTCAAGGGGGCGGAGGACCTGGGCAACGGCCTGAAGGCGATCTGGCAGGTCGAGTCCGGCTTTGCCGCCGATGACGGTTCGAGCGGCCAGCTGGGCAGCCGCGAGACCTTTGTCGGCCTCAGCCACGCCGATCTGGGCATCTTCAAGCTCGGCAACTTCCTGATGCCCTACGACGATCTGCATTACATCGCCGGCAACCTCTTCCAGTACACCACCGGCATCTCGAACGACGGGGCGTTGTGGGCGAACGGCGGCAGCCTCGCCACCGGCGGCTTCGACGCGCGGCTGGGCAACTCGGTCAGCTACCAGACCCCCAGCTGGCGCGGCCTGTCGTCGCGCGTCCAGTACTCGTTCACCACCGGAGCGGGCAGCTCGGAAAGCACCCATGGCGGCGCGTCGGTGGTTTCGGCTAACCTGGTGTACGACAGCGACACCTGGCGCATCGGCTACACGCTGCAGCAGAACCGCGATATGCAGGCGATGTCGGGCAACTACTACCAGAGGGGCTTCGCCAATATGCTGGCGGTCGGCTACAACTTCGGCTCGCTGTACCTGGCCGGGCTGGCCGAGTGGCTGAAGCTTGAGAACATCAACGGCAGCGGCAAGGACAGGACGCGCAATTACGGCAGCGTGCTGGCCAGTTACACGGTCGGCCGCAATGTGTTCTCGGCGCAGTACGGCAAGACCAGCTCCTTCCACGGCGACGCCGGGCTCTCCGACAGCGACGGTCAGCTGGCGTCGGTGGCGTACAACCATGTGCTGAGCAAGACCACGCAGGTCTATCTGCTTTACACGCAGCTGCACAACGGCAGCAACGGCGCCTACGTGCTGGGCGGCAATCCGGGGCTGACGCCGGCGGCAAGCCGCCAGCATTCGGTGGCGCTGGGGATGTGGAAGAACTTCTGACCGCGCCGATCCGAGCCGTCGAGACAAGGCCCGTCGCCGTAGCGACGGGCCTTGTCGTTACCGGCTATTGGCAAGCGGTCAGGCCGTGGCGGTACGGCTCGCGACGGTCTTGATGCCGTTGGCGAGGCAGTGGCGGTTCACCCCGGACAGCACCGCGCGGATCGCCGCGGTGACGATGTCCTTGTCGACGCCGACGCCGAACAGCGTCGCGCCGCCTCGCACGCGCATCTCGATGTAGCAAGCCGCCTGCGCGTCGGCACCGCTGCCGATCGCGTGCTCGTGGTAGTCGAGCACCGTTACCTCGAGCCCCAACACGTTGCTGAGCGCGTTGACGAAGGCGTCGAGCGGGCCGCTGCCGCTGCCCTCGACCGTGCAGCGCATGCCGGCTACCTCCAGTTCGGCGTTGACCATTACCGGTTCGCCGCTGGCACCGCTGACGCGGTGGTGACGGTAGCCGTACGGGGCGCTCTGGTCGAGGTACTCGGACTTGAACAGGCCGTAGATGTCGGCGCCGGTCACCTCCTTGCCGGTCAGGTCGCTGACCCGCTGGATCGCCCGCGAGAACTCGATCTGCAGGCGGCGCGGCAGGTCGAAGCCGTGCTCGTGCTGCAACAGGTAGCTGACGCCGCCCTTGCCGGACTGGCTGTTGACGCGGATCACCGCGTCGTAGCTGCGGCCGACGTCGGCCGGGTCGATCGGCAGGTAGGGCACTTCCCACGGCGCGTCGCTCTTCTGTACCGCCATGCCTTTCTTGATCGCGTCCTGGTGCGAGCCGGAGAAGGCGGTGAACACCAGGTCGCCGGCGTACGGGTGGCGCGGGTGCACCGGCAGGCCGGTGCAGTATTCGGCCACCTGGCGCACCGCGTCGATGTCGGAAAAGTCGAGCCCCGGGTCGATGCCCTGGCTGTACAGGTTGAGCGCCAAGGTCACCAGGTCGACGTTGCCGGTGCGCTCGCCGCTGCCGAACAGGCAGCCTTCCACCCGGTCGGCGCCGGCCATCTGCGCGAGCTCGGCGGCCGCCACCGCTGTGCCGCGGTCGTTGTGCGGGTGTACCGACAGCACGATGCTGTCGCGCCGCGCCAGCTGGCGGTGCATCCACTCGATCTGGTCGGCGTAGGTGTTCGGGGTCGACATCTCGACCGTCGCCGGCAGGTTGAAGATCATCTTGCGCTCCGGCGTCGGCTGCCAGACGGCCGACACCGCGTCGCACACCTCGAGTGCGAAGTCGATTTCGCTCATCGAGAAGGTCTCCGGCGAGTACTCGAACACCCATTCGGTGTCCGGGCGGGCGTCGGTCAACTCCTTGATCAGGCGGGTACCGTTGACGGCCAGCGCTTTCACCTCATCGCGGCTGGCGTGGAACACGATGTCGCGGAAGCTCGGCGCGATCGCGTTATAGAGGTGGACGATGGCGCGGCGGGCGCCACAGAGCGAGTCGACGGTGCGACGGATCAGGTCGTCGCGCGACTGGGTCAGCACCTCGATCGTCACGGCCGCCGGGATGCGGTCTTCCTCGATCAGCTTGCGGACGAAGTCGAAGTCGGTCTGCGAGGCGGACGGGAACGCCACCTCGATTTCCTTCAGGCCGGCGGCGACCAGTGTCTCGAACATTTTCAGTTTCTTGGCGACGCTCATCGGCTCGATCAGCGACTGGTTGCCGTCGCGCAGATCGGTGCTCATCCAGATCGGCGCCTGGGTAATGCGCCGGTTCGGCCACTGGCGGTCGGGCAGGGCGATCGCTTGGAACGCCCGGTACTTGCTGCTGGGGTTAGGGTGCATGCTCATGGTGATTTCCTTGTCTTATGGTTGTGCCGCCACCGTCCGGTTACTGGATCACAGCCACCGGCGATGACCGGTCTTACTTCAGACTGGCGAATTGGAGACAAAACGTCAAAGAAAAATCGTTGCCCATGAGTGAATTGATTGTTAAGAAAGATTTATTGGACAGATTGTCGTAAATTTCGTGGAAAGCAACGACACAATGTCTAATTTTTGATCGATCATGTCGCTTTTGGACAACAGAGGTGGTGGTCGTGGCGGCCCAAAACGCATTCGGCCAACCCTGTGGCACAAGGTTGGCCGAACGCTGGGGTGATGGTGATGAGACGCTCAGAGCACGGTCGGTTCCGGTTCCAGCTCGACGCCATAGCGCGCGCGCACCGTGTCCTGCACGTGCTGCGCCAGTGCGCGGATTTCGCTGCCGCTGGCGCCGCCGTGGTTGACCAGCACCAGCGCCTGTTTCTCGTGCACGCCGGCCGCGCCGCGGCGGTAGCCTTTCAGCCCGGCCTGGTCGATCAGCCACCCGGCGGCGAGCTTCACCTGGCCGTCCGGCGCCGGGTAGTGCGGCAGTGCCGGGAAACGCGCCAGCAGCGCGTCGGCCGAAGCGGCGTCGATTACCGGGTTCTTGAAGAAGCTGCCGGCGTTGCCGAGCACCGCCGGGTCGGGCAGTTTGCTCTGGCGAATCGCGATCACCGCGCGCGCGACGTCCTGCGCGCTCGGGTGGGCGGCCACGCCCCGTGCCTCCAGCTCGCGCTGGATGTCGCCGTAGCCGGTCTTGAGAACGGCATTGCGCGACAGCCGAAACCGCACCGCGGTGACCAGTAGCCGGCCGGCCGCAGCGTGCTTGAACACACTGTCGCGGTAGCCGAAGCGGCAGTCGGCGCCGGTCAGGATCACCGGCTCGCCGCCGCGGGCGAGGTCGGCGCAGACCACGCTGTCCAGCGTATCCTTCACCTCGACGCCGTAGGCGCCGATGTTCTGGATCGGCGCGGCGCCGACCGTGCCGGGGATCAGGCTCAGGTTCTCTAGCCCAGCCCAGCCTTCGGCCAAGGTCTTGCAGACGAAGTCGTGCCAGGTCTCGCCGGCGGCGGCCTCGACCAGCACCCGCTCGCCGTCGTCCTCCAATACCCGCACGCCCTTGAGCGCCACCTGCACCACCAGCCCCGGGTAATCCCGGGTGAACAGCAGGTTGCTGCCGCCGCCCAGCCACAGCACCGGGCCGGCGCGATACGGTTCGCTCGCGAGCAGCGCCGGCAGGTCGCTAAGGTCGCTCAGCGTGGTGAAGTGCCGTGCCCGTACGGCGATGCCGAAGGTGTTGAGCGCGGTCAGCGGGTGATCGGATACGAGGGTGAAGCTCACGGGGTGACAACCTTTTGTTGATGATGCACCAGCCGCTGGCGGCTGGCGTGCGACAGATAACCGACCAGCAGGATCGCCGCGACGGCCAGGCTGATCACCAGCGCGATCCAGAAGCCGTACACGCCTAGTGGCAGCGTCAGGCCGAGAATCGTGCCGTGCGACAGGCCGAGCCAGGTGCCCAGACCCAGTCCTACCCCCCAGAACGACACGGAGTGGATCAGCATAGGAACGGTGGTCAGCTTGTAACCGCGCAGCGCGCCCGAGGCGATGGTCTGGGCGGCGTCGCTGAACTGGAAGAACGCCGCGAAGATCAAGAGTGTCGCGCCGATCGCGATCACCCGCGGGTCGGTCGAGTACATTTCCATGATCGGCGTGCGCAGGATCAGTACCAGGGTGCTGGTCAGCACCGCGGTGGCGAGGCCCACCGCGATGCCGACCGCGCTGATGAGGCGGGCACGGCCGGGGTCTGAGGCGCCGATGCTCTGGCCTACCCGCACCGACAGCGCGACGGCGACGCTCTGCGGCACCATATAGACCAGGCTGCAGAAGTTGATCACCGCCTGCTGGCTCGCCACGTACACCGTGCCGAAGCCGGTGATCAGGAAGGCGATGAAGGTGAACAGGCTGACTTCGACGAAGTACGACAGCCCCATCGGCAGACCGAGGCGCAGGAATTCCTTGAAGCGCGCCGGGCTCGGCCGGCTGAAGCGTTCGGTCAGGCCGAACAGCTTGAAGTAGCGGTTCAGCGCGATGTAGCTAAACAGCGCGATCGCGTTGAACCAGAACACCACCCCGGTCGCCCAACCGCAACCGGCGCCGCCCATCTTCGGCAGGCCGAACAGGCCGTGGATGAAGAGGTAGTTGAGCGGGATGTTGAGTAGCAACGCGGTGATGCTGACGTACATGATCGTCTTGGGCCGGTTCAGGCTCGACGCGTACGCGTGCAGCGCCCGGTGCATCATCGCCGCCGGCATGCCGAGCGCCGCGCCGCTGATGAACAGCATGATCTTGTCTTCGACCTCGTCGGGCAGCGTCAGCCAGTGGCGCAGCAAGGGTTGCAGCGCAAACATCAGCAGCATGCCGAACAGGCCGAGCAGCAGACCGAACCACAGGCCCTGCCGGCCGGTCTCGCCGATGGCCTTCTTGTCGCCGGCGCCGTAGAGCTGCGACAGGATCGGGTTGAGCGAGGTCGCCACGCCCATCAGCGTGACGTAGAGCGTGACGAACACGCCGCTGCCGAGCGCCGCGGCGGCGAGGTCGTTGGTGCTGACCCGGCCGGCCATCACGGTGTCGACGAAACCGGTGCCGACCTGCGCCACCTGTGCGATCAGCATCGGCAAGGCGAGGTGGATCAGGGCGCCTGCTTCGCGCCGGATGTCGGCACGCGGGGCACGCTTGAGCTCGAAGAGCATAAGTCCCGGACTCGAATGAAGAAAAGCCCTCGATTATAGCGTCGAGGGCCTGGCTTTGTCCCGTTGGGGGCGTCTCGGGGAACCTGCCCTCAAAGTGTAGCGAGCGGGTGTCAGCGAGGGGCGGACGGATCGCAGGAACCGGAATGTACTGGAGTACATGAGGATTCCTGATCGCTGAGCGAATCAATAGATTCGCACGCTGACCGCCCAACCCGAGATCACGCCCGCGCAGTAACTTTGAGGGCAGGTTCTCAGTCGTCGAAGCGGATCGGCGGTGTGCGGCGCAGGTCGGCGCTGATCACCAGCGTGGTGCCGAAGCGCGCGTTGATCGCCAGCGCGTCGCCCAGGCCGACTTCGTCGAGCGTCACGGTGTCGTGGTCAAGGTTGGCCGAATAACCCAGTCCGCTGGCGAACTGCACGAGCGCGATCAGCTCGGGCTGTTCGGCCGGGCGGGCGGCGGTGGCGGTTACGCGGCCACACAGCGGGCGCGGGCGTTGCGCGGGGGCGTAGTGGTTCACGGAAAAATCGGTGTAGCGGTCGCTCTGGCAGTCGTACATGGTGGATCCTTTTTGAGTCGGGTAGGCGGTGTTCGCGCGCCCGGCTCGCCGCCAGGCGACGCTTTAGCAGCTTTTGTTTAGGCGCCCTGCAAGTTGTCGATTAAAACGGCGCCGGTGCCACGGCAAGGCCGTGCACCAATACGGTCGATTCGGGAGGGCTGGCGGGATCGAACCGGCATGAAAAAACCCCGCAAGTCAAAACGACGGATGCGGGGTGACCGGTTCCGACGCTTTAGCTGGATTTATTGCCTTCGCGCCCGCAAGCAGTCATCAAATCGGCGCGAGAAAAAGGCTACGCCTCGGGCGAGGGTGCTGTCAAGCGCCGGCAGGGGCCGCCGGCCAGGCGGCCAATAGCGCCTGCCAGCGGGCGTTGCTGTCGGCAGCGAGGCTGTGGCGCAGCGCGCGCAGTGCCTGCTGGCGGTCGGCCGGCGCCAGCTCGCCGCGCAACTGCTCGAAGCACTGTAGCAACTGGTAGAGCGCCAGCGCGTCGGCTTCGGCCAACCCTTCCGGGTGTGCGCCACGACGGCCGGCGAAGCCGCACAGTCGCGCCAACTCGTCGAGCGTGACGCTGCCGTTGGCCGAGTGCGGCGCCAACGCGGCGGCGAGGTCGAGGTGGCCATCGTTGCTACCTGCCAGGCGGCAGAAAGCGGGGGCGACCAGGCCATGCACCAGGGCGCGATGCTGCAGCACCGGCAGCGCGAAACCGACGCCATCCCAGCTGATCAGCTGCGGCTGGTGTTGTTCGATCAGCGCGAACAGGGCGGACAGTTGTGCCGCCTCGTCGCTGCCGTCGCCGGCGAAGCTCGCCAGCGTAAGCTGGCCGTCGGCCTGGCGCAGCACGGCGGCGATCGTCACGACCCGGTGCAGGTGGGGCGGCAGCAGCTCGCCGCCGGTTTCGGCGCGACGACGCTGCAGCGCGAACTCGGCGACGTTCTGATCGCTGATGCTCGCGTCAAAGCCGAACAGACGGCGGAAACCCGGCACGTCGGGGCAGGTTTGCAGAGCAAGGGCAAGAATAGCGGTCACGGTGAGGTGTTCCAAATCGGGCTATCGAATGGCGGCGATTGTAGAGCGAAGTGCCGTCGCGCGCTTGCCGTTGCGCCGCACGGCGGCCGGCACGCTATAACGGATCAGGGCGGCGGCGCCAGGGGGTGCCGGCTGCAGGTGTTTGCCGGCGAGAGATTCAGGCTATAATCTGGCCTTCTTTGCCTTTCTTGCGCATCCTTTCCTTCTTTTTCTTCTCTCAATGATCCGCAAGCTTATCCGACGTGTGCTTAAACTGCCGGCGCTCGGTCGCCGCAGCGTCAAGCCTAAAATCATTCCGTTCAGCCAACACGGCGTGCGCCGCGATGGTCTGAGTTACGCCGCCCGCAAGGTGGTGACCCGCCTGCAGGAAGCCGGCTTCTCCACCTATGTAGTTGGCGGCGCGGTCCGCGACCTGATGCTCGGCGTGCAGCCGAAAGACTTCGATATCGCCACCAGCGCGACGCCCGAGCAGGTGCACCACCTGTTCCGCCGCTCGCGCATCATCGGCCGGCGCTTTCGCATCGTCCACGTGATGGTCGGTCCGGAAACCATCGAGGTGACCACCTTCCGCGGTGGCGAGGTCGGCAGCAAGAGCGATAGCGGCCGGATCATGGCCGACAACACCTACGGCAGCCAGGAAGAGGACGCGCACCGCCGCGACTTCACCGTCAACGCGCTGTTCTACGACCCGTCCGAAGAGACCATCGTCGACTACCATCACGGCGCCAAGGACCTGCACGCCAGGAAGCTGGTGATGATCGGCCCGCCGGCCAAGCGCTACCAGGAAGACCCGGTGCGGATGCTGCGCGCGGTGCGGCTGGCAGCCAAGCTCGGCTTCGAGATCGACGACGCCACCCGCAAGCCGATCGCCGCGCACGCGCACCTGCTGAAGAAGGAACCGCCGGCGCGACTGTTCGATGAGATGTTGAAGCTGTTGCACTCCGGCCACGCCTACGCCTGCCTCAATATGTTGCGCAATGAAGGCCTGTCGCGCGGCGTCTTCCCGCTGCTCGACGCGGTGATGGACGATAGCGGCGGCCAGGCCTTCATCAAGCTGGCATTGGCTTCGACCGACGAGCGCATCCGCGAGGACAAGCCGGTGTCGGTCGGCTTCCTGCTGGCGACGCTGTTGTGGCAGCAGGTCAACCGGCGCTGGCAGACCTTCCAGCAGCAGGGTGACAAGCCGATTCCGGCGCTGATGAGCGCGATGTCCGATATCGAGTCGGAGCAGGACAACGACTTCGCGATCCCGCGCCGTTTCAGCGCGACGATGCGCGAGATCTGGACGCTGCAGCCGCGTTTCGACAGCCGGGTCGGCCAGCGGCCGTTCCGCCTGTTGGAGCAGCCGCGCTTCCGTGCCGCCTACGACTTCCTGATGCTGCGCGCCGAAGTCGGCGAGGTGCCGAAGAGCCTGGCCAAGTGGTGGGGCGACTTCCAGAGCGCCGACGACGACGAGCGGCTCGAGATGATCCGCACCGTCAAGGACGAGCCGGCTGCCGGCACCGCGCAACGCAAGCGCCGTCGCCGTCGCAAGCCTGCTGGGCAGGGCGGAGGCGAGGCATGAGCCGCGCCTATATCGCGCTGGGCAGCAATCTCGAGGCGCCGGCCGAGCAGGTGCGCGCCGCGCTGGCGGCGTTGGCCGAAAGCGCGGGCGTGCGCCTGGTGCGCGCCTCGTCGCTGTACCGCACCGCGCCGGTCGGCTACCTCGACCAGCCCGACTTCATCAACGCGGTGGCCGAGCTCGACACCACGCTCACGCCGCACCAGCTGCTCGACACGCTGATGGCGGTCGAGACCCGCTTCGGCCGGGTGCGCACCTTCCGCAACGCGCCGCGGGTGCTCGACCTCGACGTGTTGCTGTTCGACGACGTGACGCTCGATGACGAACGCCTGACTGTGCCGCACCCGCGCATGCACGAGCGCGCCTTCGTGCTGGTGCCGCTCGCCGAGATCGCGCCGGATATCGCCGTGGGCGAGCATGGTACGGCGGCTCAGCTTGCCGCCGGCTTGGCCTGCGACGACATCCAAAAGCATGACGACGCCGCCTGAAGCGGCGCGCTAGACCAAAACCCGGGGGAAACAGCAAACATGTCCAACCTGCGCTACGTGGTGGTAGAGGGCCCGATCGGGGCCGGTAAATCCGAACTGGCCCGTCGGCTGGCCGACTACTGGGAAGTGAAGCTGGTGGCCGAGGAGCCGGAGGCCAATCCGTTCCTGAGCCGCTTCTACCGCAACGCCACCCAGTACGGTCTGGCGACCCAGTTGTCGTTTCTGCAGCAGCGCGCCGAGAAGGCGCGCGCGATGCTCGACGGCGACCTGCTGGCCGCGCCGCTGGTGTCCGACTTCCTGTTCGAGAAGGACGCGGTGTTCGCCCGCACTCTCCTGAAGGACGACGAGCTGGCGTTATACCGCTACATCGCCGCCAAGCTGATGCCCGAGCACCCGGTGCCGGACCTGGTGATCTACCTGCAGGCCTCGCCCGACGTGGTGCAAAGACGCGTCGCCGCCAAGGACAACGAGTACGAGAAGAGCTTCCCGGAAGGCTTCCTCGACGAGGTGCACGGGGCCTACAGCGAGTTCTTCCACCAGTATGAAAACGCGCCGCTGTTGATCGTGAATACCGACCACCTGAACTTTGTTGATGGTGACGAGGATTTCGAGCTATTGTTGCGCTGCATCACCGAAATGCGCGGCCAGCGCAGCTACTTCAACAAGAGCGCCTGATCGCCGCGCCGTGTTGGCGGACAGCGAATCGCGGCCGCCAGAAGCGGCCCGATAATTCCCAGAGCGTCCGGCCACGACCCGGGCGCCGTCTCCGAAGAACGAGGATTTGTCATGCGTATTACGGTAACCATCCTGCAGAAGATGGTCAGTGAAAGGCACAAGATCGCCATGCTGACCTGCTACGAAGCGAGCCTGGCCAACCTACTGGAAGAAGCGGGGGTCGAGGTGCTGCTGGTGGGCGATTCGCTCGGCATGGTGGTGCAGGGGCAGGACTCCACCCTACCGGTCAGCCTGGACGATATGGCGTACCACACCGCCTGCGTGGCGCGCGGCAGCAAGAGCGCGCTGATCGTGGCCGATCTGCCGTTCGGCAGCTACCAGCAGAGCCGCGAGCAGGCGCTCGCCTCGTCGGTAGCGCTGATGCAGGCCGGCGCGCACATGGTCAAGCTCGAAGGCGGTGCCTTCATGGCCGACACGGTGCGTTTCCTGGTCGAGCGCGGCATCCCGGTGTGTGGCCACATCGGCCTGACGCCGCAGTCGGTGAACACGCTTGGTGGCTATAAGGTGCAGGGCAAGACCGACGCCGCCGCCGAACAGTTGCTGGTCGATGCCAAGGCACTGTCCGACGCCGGCGCTGCGCTGATCGTGCTCGAGTGTGTGCCGGCCGAGCTGGCGCGTCGCGTCACCGACGAGGTCAACGCCGGCACCATCGGCATCGGCGCCGGCGTCGACTGTGACGGCCAGGTGCTGGTGCTGCACGACATGCTCGGCATCTATCCGGGCAAGAAGGCGCGCTTCGTCAAGAATTTCATGGTCGAGGCCGGCAGCATCCAGGGCGCGGTGGGCGCCTACGTGAGCGAGGTGAAGGCGAAGACCTTCCCGGCCGCCGAACACACCTTCTGAGCAGGACGGGGAAAGACAATGCAAGTAATTCGTTCGATTGCCGAGATGCGCGCCTGGCGCAAGAGCGCCGGCAAGATCGCCTTCGTGCCGACGATGGGCAACCTGCACGCCGGCCACCTGGCGCTGGTGCGCGAAGCCCGCCAACGTGCCGACAAGGTGGTGGTGAGCATCTTCGTCAACCGTCTGCAGTTCGGCCAGGGTGAGGATTTCGACGCCTACCCACGCACCTACGACGCCGATGGCGAGAAGCTGCGCGAGGCCGGTGTCGACGTGCTGTTCTACCCGGACGAGCATGAGCTCTATCCGCGCGTGAAGCAGGACTTCAACGTCGAGCCGCCGCACATTCAGAACGAGCTGTGCGGCGCGTTCCGCCCGGGCCACTTCCGCGGCGTGGCCACCGTGGTCACCAAACTGTTCAATATCGTGCAGCCGGACGTCGCCTGTTTCGGCAAGAAGGACTACCAGCAGCTGCACGTGATCCGCGCGATGGTCGACGACCTGAACATGCCGATCGAGATCGTGCCGGTCGACACCGGCCGCGCCGACGACGGCCTGGCGCTGTCCTCGCGCAACGGCTACCTGACCGAGGCGGAGCGCGCCGAGGCGCCGCGCCTCTATCGCAGCCTGCGCCACATCGCCGACGCACTGGCGGCCGGCGAGAACGACTACGCCGCACTTGAGCAGACCGCGATCGACGACCTGACCGCGCACGGTTGGCAGGTCGACTACGTCGAGGTGCGCGACGCCGCCACGCTGGAGATCGGCCATGCCGGCGCGCATCGTCTGGTCGTACTGGCCGCCGCGCGTCTGGGCAAGCCGCGGCTGATCGACAATATCGAAGTGATGCGTTAAGCATCGGAACAAGACAGGAAACCACCATGCAGCGCAGTATGCTGAAAGCCAAGCTCCACCGTGTGACCACCACCCACTCGGAGCTGCACTATATCGGTTCGTGTGCGATCGACGAGAACCTGCTCGAGGCCGCCGACATCCGCGAATACGAAGAGATCCAGATCTGGAATGTGACCAACGGCGAGCGTTTCGCCACCTACGCGATCCGCGCCGAGCGCGGCTCGGGCACCATCTCGGTGAACGGCTCGGCCGCGCGCCGTGCGGCGCCGGGCGACCTGTTGATCATCGCGACCTTCGCGCTCTTCGAGGAGTCGGAGATCGCCGATCACAAGCCGGCGCTGGTGTTCGTCGACGACAAGAACCGGATCACCGAGGTGAAACACGGCGGCACGCCGGTGCAGCAGGGCTGATCAACGCTCGGAATGAACAAGGCGACGGGATCCCGTCGCCTTTTTTGTTGCGTGCGCTTAGGCAAGGTTGGCCGAATAGGGCGGTGCCGCCGATACTGAGCAGAGACAGGGAGGGCGCAGCATGACGACGATGAAGGGCGGCTGCCTGTGCGGCCGGGTGCGTTACCGGCTCAGCGGCGAGCCGCACACCGTCACCCACTGCCATTGCCATAGCTGCCGCAAGGCGAGCGGCGCGGCGTTTGTCAGCTGGTTCACCGTGGCGCTGGAGCAGCTGACCTGGCTCGCCGAGGCGCCGGCGCGTTACGCCAGCTCGGCCGGGGTCGAGCGCGGCTTCTGTCCGCGCTGCGGCACTACGCTCAGCTATCAGAACGTGCAATGGCCCGGTGAGATCGACCTGACCGTGGCGAGCCTCGACGAGCCGGGGCGGTTGACGCCGACCACGCACTGCTGGTGGAGCGAGCATGTCGACTGGGTCGAGGAGCTCGACCACCTGCCGCACTACCCGGCCTGGCTGCCGGATGAAGTGAAGCGTCGGCAGCCGTGAGGGTATAGCCAGCCTGGCTTAACCAAAGACCTCGGTGTGATGTACCCAGCACTCGGTCGCGTATTTTTCCATTCCGTCAGGGATGACGGCCTGGTGCCAGTTTTCACCGGCGAACGCCTCGATGCAGCCCTCGTCCTGCCAGGTGGAGATCATCACGTATTCCTCGGGGCTCCACCTTGCCGGGCGGCCGACGCTGACGCTGAGCAGCCCCCGGTGCGACTTGACCAAGGGCAGCGACACCGCGAGGAAGTCCGCTTCAAACGCTTGATGCAGCGCTTCGGGAACGCGTACCCGAAATATTCTGGTGATCATGGTTGTGAGTTCCGAGGCGATTGAGTAAACAGCGCATCCGGGTCGGACTAGCCCGTCTTACAGCAGCGGCCGGGCCGACACGATGATGCCGTCCTCGTCGGCGTACAGCCATTCGCCCGGCTCGAATGTCACGCCGGCGAAGCTCACCGCGATATCGCGTTGCCCCTCGCCGCGCTTGACCGACTTCCTCGGGTGCGCGGCCAGCGCCTTCACGCCCAGCGGCAGGCTGCCCAGCACCACCGTGTCGCGCACACAGCCGTAGATCAAGACGCCCGCCCAGCCGTTGGCGACGGCCAGTTCGCCGAGCTGATCGCCCAACAGCGCACAGCGTGTCGAGCCGCCGCCGTCGACCACCAGCACCCGTTCATGACCGGTTTCGGCCAGCGTCTCGCGTAGCAGCGCGTTGTCTTCGAACAGCTTTAGCGTGACGATCTGCCCGGAAAAGCGCGAGGCGTCGCCAAAGTCGCGGAACAGCGGTTCGAGCACCCGCACATTGTCATTTTCGTCGCACAGATCGGTGGTGAGGAAGATCATCGGCTTCTCCTTGGGGGCTGTTTATCGTCGACGGCTACCGGTGTCGGAAGTGGCCGGCCCGCCGTCTGGCTGATGCGTAGCGGCTGCTTTCTGATTGTGTTGGTGGGCGATCCGATTTGGCAAGGTATGAAAAAGGCCGCCCGGTTGAGGGCGGCCTGTGTCGTCAGGTCAGTCGAGCCGCAAAGGCACGAACAGGGTATTGTCCTGGCGCCGTACCAAGAGCGCGATATTGTTGTCGGCGGCCGCCAGCGCCTTTTCGAACGACTTGATCGTGCTGATCTCGTTCTGGTTGAGGCCGATGATCACGTCGCCGTGCTGCAGGCCGGCGCGGGCGGCCGGGCCCTGCGCCTTCTGGATCAGCAGGCCGCCCTTGATGCCCAGCTCGCTGCTCTGGCTCGGGGTCAGCTCGGACAGCGTCAGGCCCAGCTTGCCGATCTGGTAGCTCTGCGGCGGCGGCTGGGTGCTCGGCGCGTTCGGCTGCGCGGTCTGCTCGGCGAGCAACTCGCCGAGCACCACGTCGACCGACTTCTCGGTGCCCTTGCGCCAGATACCCAGCTTGACCCGGCTGTTCGGCTGCATCGAGCCGATTATCATCGGCAGGTCTTTCGAGCTTTCCACCACCTTGCCGTTCACCGTCAGCACGATGTCGCCGACCTGTACGCCACCCTTGGCGGCCGGGCCGCTCGGCTCGACGCGCACCACCAGCGCGCCGCGCGGGCGATCGAGGCCGAACGACTGCGCCAGCTCCTGGCTGACTTCCTGGATGTTCACGCCCAGCTGGCCGCGGCTGACCTTGCCCTTTGCCTTGATCTGCTCGGCCACGTTGATCGCGATGTCGATCGGGATGGCGAATGAGATGCCCATGAAGCCGCCGGAGCGGCTGTAGATCTGCGAGTTGATGCCGACCACCTGGCCGCGCAGGTTGAACAGCGGCCCGCCCGAGTTGCCCGGGTTGATCGGCACGTCGGTCTGGATGAACGGCACGTAGTTTTCGTCCGGCAGGCTGCGGCCCTTGGCCGACACGATGCCGGCGGTCACCGAGTTTTCGAAGCCGAACGGTGCGCCGATCGCCGCCACCCATTCGCCGACCTTCAGCGCGCCCGGGTCGCCGGTCTTCACCGTCGGCAGGTTTGTCGCCTGGATCTTCAGCACCGCGACGTCGGCGCGCTTGTCGAGGCCGATCAGCTTGGCCTTGAACTCGCGCTTGTCGGTCAGCATCACCTTGATCTGCGTGCCGCCGTTGACCACGTGCGAGTTGGTCAGGATATAGCCGTCGGCGCTGATGATGAAACCGGAGCCGAACGACACGGTCTCGCTGTCCTGCGGCTCCTGCTGCTGCGGTGGGTTCGGCATGAAGCGGCGGAAGAATTCATAGAACGGATCGTCTTCCGGAATCGGGAACGGCAGGACGTTTGGGCCGGCCGATGCGGTCGGCTGCGCCTCGCGTACCGCCTGGATGTTCACCACGGTCGGGCCTTCGCGCTCGACCAGCTGGGTGAAGTCGGGCAGCAGCATGGCAATCTGCCCGTTTTCTTGCGCCGGGACGGCGACGGTGGAAATCGGTTTTTCGCCCTTGAAGAAATGCTGGATCTTGTCGCAGCCCGACAACAAGGCGATCACGGCCACAGCTGCCAGTAATAAGCGAAGCGTACGGGTCACTGGCGGTTCCTTTCGATTGATGTCTGGGCGTCTACCCCGTGTGAAATATCGGGCAAACTAATTGAATCATACCGGCTTTGCCGGATATTCGCAGAGATCGACGAGCACGCAATGTTCGCAATCCGGTTTGCGCGCCTTGCACACGTAACGGCCATGCAGAATCAGCCAATGATGGGCGTCTTGCATATATTCTTTTGGTATAAATTTTACCAACTTATCCTCCACCTCGCGTACGTCCTTGCCGGGGGCGAGCCGGGTGCGGTTGGCGACGCGGAAGATATGCGTGTCGACCGCCATGGTCGGGTGGCCGAAGGCGGTGTTGAGCACCACGTTGGCGGTCTTGCGGCCGACACCGGGCAGCGCCTCGAGCGCCTCGCGAGTTTGCGGTACCTCGCCGCCGTATTGCTCGGTCAGGATGCGACAGGTCTCGATCGCGTTCTTGGCCTTGGTGCGATAGAGGCCGATGGTCTTGATGTACTCCTCGAGCCCGGCCACGCCGAGCGCCAGCATTTTTTCCGCGGTCGGTGCGACCGGAAACAGCCGGCGCGTCGCCTTGTTGACGCCGACGTCGGTGGCCTGCGCCGACAGCAGCACGGCGATCAAGAGCTGGAACGGCGTGTCGTACTCCAGCTCGGTGGTGGGGTGCGGATTGGCGGCTTGGAGTCGCTCGAAGATGGCACGACGTTTGGCGGCGTTCATTAGGCCTCGGTAACGGGAGTGGCGGTGACGGCCGGCGTGCGCGCGGCGCGGCGCTTGTTGCGCTCATCGAGTAGATTGCGGCCGGCGATCAAAAATCCAAGAGCAAGAAACGCGCCAGGCGGCAGAATCGCCAGCAGGAACTGGTAGTGCATCTCGGCCGGGATGACGTGCAACACCATCATTCGGCCAACGTCGCCGAACACCAGCTCGGCACCGGAGAACAGCATCCCCTTGCCGATCAGCTCGCGCATCGCGCCGAGGATGGCGAGCACCAGCGTCAGCCCCAGGCCCATCATCAGTCCGTCGAGCGCCGACTCGCGCACCGGGTTCTTCGAGGCGAACGCCTCGGCGCGCGCCAGCACGATGCAGTTGGTGGTGATCAGCGGGATGAAGATGCCGAGCACCAGATAGAGTGGGTGCACATAGGCGTTCATCAACAGGTCGACGCAGGTGACCAGCGCCGCGATGATCAGGATGAAGATCGGGTTGCGGATCTCGTTCGGGATGAAGTGGCGGATCGCCGCGACCGCGCCGCTAGCCAGCGCCATCACCGCCGCGGTCGCCAGCCCCAGCGACACGCCGTTGATCACGCTCGAGCTGATCGCCAGTACCGGGCACAGGCCGAGCAGTTGCACCACGCCCGGGTTCTGCTTCCACAGGCCGTTATGGGCGATGGCGCGCCACGGGCGCTCGTCGTTGGCGGCGGGGGAGGTGTGATTCATCGCAGTTCCTTACGGCAGCGTCGCGAGCTGTGTGGCGTGCTCGCGGTAATAGGCAACGACCTTGCCGACCGCACCGGTGACGGCGCGCGCCGAGATGGTCGAGCCGGTCATGTAATCGAAGTCGCCGCCGTCCTTCCTCACCTTCCAGCGCTGATCGGTGCCCCGGCCGCCGAACTGCTGGACCCAGTCGCTCCTAGCCGAATCGATGTAGTCGCCGAGGCCCGGGGTTTCCTTGTGCGCGATCACCCGCACGCCGCTGACGCGGCCATCGGCGTTGATGCCGACCAGCAGGCGGATCTTGCCGCCATAGCCGTTCTGCGCCTGCGCCTCGAACACGTAGGCGGACGGTTTGCCGGCGAGGCGGGCGATGTAAACGTTGGCCGAACCGTCACTGCCGAGTGCGGCGGCGTCTATTGGTGCCAAGGGCACGGCGCTGGCGACCGGGTCGTTGTCGTAGCCGCCTTCCGGCAGCGTCTGCGCGATCAGCGCCAGTTTCGCCGCGTTCTCGTTGGCCTTGACGGTCTTTTCGGTGGCGAGGTAGGTGCCGGCCAGGAGGCCGGTGCAGACCGTCGCAAATACCAGCAGGGTCAGCGCGCTGCGGCGCGCCTGGCGCAGGGCATCGTTCATGCCGAGCCCCGCTTGCGCTTGGCGCCGAACACCGGCGGCTGGGTGCAGTGGTCGATGAACGGCACGGCGATGTTCATGATCAGCACCGCAAACGCCACCGCGTCCGGGAAGCCGCCGAACACCCGGATCACGTAGGTGAGCACGCCGACCAGGAAGCCGAATATCAGCCGGCCGCGCGGCGTGGTCGGGCCGGATACCGGGTCGGTGACGATGAAGAACGCCGCCAGCATCGTCGCGCCGGCTGTCAGGTGGAACAGCGGGTTGGCGTAGTGCACCGGGTCGACCAGCCACAAGGGCAGTGCGAGCGCGCCGACACCGGCCAGCATCGCCAGCGGGCTCTGCCACGGGATCAGCTTCTGCTGCCAGAGGAACAGTCCGCCGGCGAGGTAGCCGAGCGCGATCCATTCGCCGCCGACGCCGGCGACGTGGCCGTACAAGGGGTTGGCGAGCAACTGCGGCACGGCGTGATCGCCGAGCAGCAACTGCGTCTTCATGAAGTCGAGCGGGGTGGCCGACGCCACCGCGTCGAGCGCCGCGCCCGGCGGCAGCTGGCGGGTGAAGATGTAGGTGAGCTGCTGCAGCGCGTCGAGCGGCGCGCTCGGCGAGCCCCACTGCGCCATCTGCGCCGGGAAGGCGACGATCATCACCGCAAAGCCGACCATCGCCGGGTTGAACGGGTTGTTGCCGAGCCCGCCGTACAGCTGCTTGGCGATGACTATGGCAAATGAGGTCGCCACCACGATCATCCACCAGGCGCCCAGCGGCGGCATCGCCAGCGCGAGCAGCCAGGCGGTGACCACCGCGCTGCCGTCGCGCAGGAAGAATGCCACCGGCACGCCGCGCAGCCTCAGCATCGCCGCTTCGGCCGACAGCGCGGTGACGGTCGCGAGCACCAGCTGCACCAGCACGCCGATGCTGTAGAAGTGCACGTACAGAATCAGGCCCGGCAGCAGCGCTGCCAGCACCTTGAACATGATCACCGACACGGTGGTCGGCTTGGCGATATGCGGGGAATGCATGCTTATGAATTGTTGTCCTGTTCGGCGTCGCGGGCGGCCTTCTTGGCGGCGGCGCGCTCCATCGCCGCCTTGATCGCGGCGCGCTTTTCATCGTCTTGGGTGTTGGCGGGCGGAGCCGGCTCGGTAGTGGCTGGTGCGGCTGTCTCGCTGTTTCGGCCGGCCTCGGTCGCTTCGCGGGCGGCTTTCTTCGCGGCGGCACGGTCCATCGCCGTCTTGATCGCGGCCTTCTTCTCGTCGTCGAGCGAGTTTGGGGCGGGAGCGGCGGGCTGGCCGTCCCGGCCGGCTTCGGCCGCTTCGCGTTCTGCCTTCTTTGCGGCAGCGCGCTCCAGCGCCGACTTGATCGCCGCCTTCTTTTCGTCGTCGAGAACATTGTTCGGCACGATAGGCGCCGCCGGGGTTTCGGGCAGGCCGACGCTGGCGGCGGCTTGGGCGGCCTTCTGCGCCGCGGCGCGTTCCATCGCCGCCTGGATCGCGGCCTTCTTGACATCGTCGGATGAGCCGTTGGCCGCAACGGCCGGGGCAGGGTTGACTACGCCGTCGGCATTGGCCGCCTCGCGCGCCGCCTTGCGGGCCGCGGCGCGTTCCATCGCGGCCTGGATCGCCGCCTGCTTCGCCTCCTCGCTCTGCACCACCGGCGCTTCCTTGCCGGCGGCCCTCAGCGCGGCGGCACGTTCCATCGCCGCCTTGATCGCGGCGGCCTTGTCCTCGGCCGGCGCGGCGCTGGCGACCGGGGTGTCGGCGGCCGCGGCCGAGCGTTCGGCCAACCTTTGCGCCTTTTCGGTTTTTTCGCGCTCGATGCGGAACAGCCGGAATTCGTGGCGGGTGCGGGCGCGGTCGGCGGCCTTCTTGTCGCGCTCTGCCGCCCAGATCTCGCTCTTGGCGTAGCGGTAGTAGTCGACCAGCGGCAGCTGGCTCGGGCAGACGTAGCTGCACGCGCCGCACTCGATGCAGTCGAACAGATTCCACTCCTGCGCCTTGCCGAAGTTCTTCGCCTTGGCGAACCAGTAGAGGTCCATCGGCTGCAGCTCGGCCGGACAGGCGCTGGCGCACTCGCCGCAGCGGATGCACGGCATCGCCGGCGGGCGTGGCGGGAACAGCCGGGCCGAACTGCCGATCAGGCAGTTGCTGGCCTTGGTGATGCCGGCGGCGAGGTCGGGCAGCTTGAAGCCCATCATCGGCCCGCCCATGATCACGCCGTCGTTGTCGGGAGCCAGGCCCGCCCAAGCCATCAGCTCGGCCACCGGCGTGCCGAGCAGCGCCTCGACGTTCTGCGGGCGCTCGACCTCGCCGGTCAAGGTGACGATGCGGCTGATCACCGGTTCGCCCAGTTCGACCGCGCGGTAGACGCTGTAGACGGTGCCGACGTTGAAGCACTGCACGCCCAGGTCGGTGTAGCGCATCCCGTGCGGCACCTCGATGCCGGTCAACAGGCGGATCAGCTGCTTGGCGCCGCCGCTCGGGTACTTGGTCGGCACCGTGATGACGCGATACGGCGTGCCGGCGCAGGCGTCGGTCAGCGCGGCGATCGCCTCGGGCTTGTTGTCCTCGATGCCGATCAGCACCTGTCTGGGCTGCATCAGCCGCGCGACGATGGCGATGCCGGACACGATGTCGCGGGTGCGCTCGCGCATCAGCAGGTCGTCGCAGCTGATATACGGTTCGCATTCGGCGCCGTTGATCACCAGCGTGTCGAGCGTTTGACTGGCGAGCTTCAGGCTGGTCGGGAACGCCGCCCCGCCCAGGCCGACCACGCCCATGTCGCGCAGGAAGCGGCGCACCTCGGACGGGTTGGCGCTCTGCCAGTGCGGGAACGGCTGGCGTTCCTGCCACTCGTCGCGGCCGTCGGCCTCGATGATGACGCTGGTCTCGAAGAGGCCCGACGGGTGCGCGTAGGCGTGCGGGCCGATCGCGACCACGGTGCCGGAGGTCGGCGCGTGCAGCGCCACCGACACCGCACCGTCGGCCTCGCCGATCCGCTGGCCCTTCAGCACCCGGTCGCCGACCGCCACGCAGGCCTTGGCCGGGTTGCCGAGGTTCTGGTTCAGCGGCAGGTAGAGCCGCGCCGGTAGCGGCGGCGTGCCGATCGGGCTGTTGGTCGACTGCTGTTTGTTTTCGGGCGGGTGGATGCCGCCGTTGAAGGAATGAAGCGTGCTCATGCGGCCTTGGTCGATACGGGCGTGATCGGGATGACCGGGTAGTCCCATTTCCAGTTCTTGAGGGTGGTGCCGACCGGCGCCATGCTGATGCAGTCGACCGGGCAGGGCGCGATGCACAGCTCGCAGCCGGTGCATTCGCTGGCGATGATCGTGTGCATCTGCTTGGCCGAACCGAGGATGGCGTCGACCGGACAGGCCTGGATGCACAGCGTACAGCCGATGCAGAGCTCCTCGGCTATGATCGCGACCGACTTCGACTTCGGCTTCTGCGGCGCAGCGCCCTCGTCGAACGGTTTGTAGTCGACGCCCAGCAGTTCGGCCAGCTTGTGGATGCCTTCGTCGCCGCCGGGCGGGCAGCGGTTGATGTCGGCCTCGCCCGCGGCGATCGCGGTGGCGTAGGGGCGGCAGCCCGGGTAGCTGCACTGGCCGCACTGGGTCTGCGGCAGCACCGCGTCGATCTCGTCGACCAGCGGGTCGGCCTCGACCTTGAACTTCACCGAGGCGTAGCCGAGCACGGCACCGAGCAGCACGGCGAGCGTGGCCATGATCGCCAGCGCGATCAATAGAGCGCTCATTTAACCAGTCCCCCGAAGCCCATGAACGCCAGGCTCATCAGCCCGGCGGTGATGAAGGCGATCGCCGGGCCGCGGAACGGCGCGGGGATGTCGGCGCCTTCGAGACGTTCGCGCATCGCGCCGAACAGGATCAGGATCAGCGAGAAGCCGACCGCGCTGCCGAAGCCGAATACCAGCGACTCGGCGAAGCTGTGGCCCTCGGCGACGTTGAGCAAGGGCACGCCGAGCACCGCGCAGTTGGTGGTGATCAGCGGCAGATAGATGCCGAGCACCTGGTACAGAGCCGGGCTCGTCTTGTGGATCACCATCTCGGTGAACTGCACGATCGCGGCGATCACCACGATGAACGACAGCGTGCGCAGGTACTCGAGGCCGTAGGCGGCTAGCAGTTCATTGATCAGGTGGCTGGAACCGGCGCCGAGCGTCAGCACGAAGGTGGTGGCGGCGCCCATGCCGATTGACGCTTCCAGCTTCTTGGAAACGCCCATGAACGGGCACAGGCCGAGCACGCGCACCAGCACCACGTTGTTGACGAGCACGGCCGCGACCAGAACGAGCAGGTAATGTCCGAGATCCATGGGATGCCGATACCGGTTGGGCAAACATAGAATTATCTACCCGCGGCGGGACGGCTTCAACCTTGATGCTTATAAGGGTGGGGGGCATCTATCCCGGGGTGGGGTGGACCGGTGGCTTGAGGAAGAAAAACGCGGATGACGACTATGTCGTCTGCGGGCTCGAAAGCTCGGCCAAGCTTTCAAATCCGTCGTCATGGACTTTAAAGGTTGGCCGAGCTTTCAACAGATATTGCTTGTTGGGATCAATAGCTACGCGATCGACATAAGGCGCACCGTCACGGGCAGGCCTTTGTAGGGATTACATCTGACCCAGCTTTGCCAAAGCGTCCGCCAGTTTGTCCGCTCCCTCCACCGGATTGTCATTGAACACCATCATGTATTTGAAGGCACTCCCTGCACGGGCTTCCCACAGCTTGCCAAGCCGGAGCTTCAGTTCCGAGTCCGAGTTGTCGCGGTCGTCGCCCTTCGTTTCCAGCACGACTATCTTGCCTTTTCGGATTTTAACGATGAAATCCGGGTAGTGGTTGAGAAAACCATTGATACGAAAGCCCTTGCCGCGTGACAGGTTGCGGTGCCACCACTGGATGTTTTCCAGATTGGCGATGTCGTTGATGATCTTGCGCTCGAAGTCGCCCATTTCCGCTTCGGTGACGTACAGGCTTTTCGGCAGCGCCGACGCGTTTTTTTTCGGCGCGATCGTTTCGGGCAAGGTGAAGCCCGGACGGATGCCGATCTTGTCGATATCCAGCAGGGTGGAGAATTGCCGGTAGGCATGCTGGTTGGCCAGCGCGTCGATTTTCTGGCGGATTTTACGCACATACGCGACGTCGCGTTCCAGGCAGTCGCGCACCTGGTCGGCATCCATCGCCTCGACGATACGGGTCAGGTAGCGTTTCGCGTCGGCGTCGTCGATGGGGTAGAGGTTACCGATCAGCTCGAAACAGGCGCGCGGTCAGGTTCATCACCTGGTTTTCGCGGGATTGCGCCAGGATGATGTCGTTGAAGCGCTGACGGTGCGCCCGATTCACCTTGAACGGTTTGGGCGCGTACTCTTCCTGGCCGATCTGCTCCAGATCGACGCGATACATCTCGCTATCCACATCTTCAAAGCCGATCGTGGCGTCCAGGTTGGCGAGCCGGAAATCTTTCAGCAACAGATCGCGCTCCAGAAGCTGGTGCGTCTCATCGCCGTCGAACCAGCCGCCGGTTTCCACCTCGATGAAGAACTGCGGCAGCGCCAGTGGCAGCGCCTCGTCGCGGAACAGGTCTTTCATGCGGTGCCGGTTCATTCTGGTTTCCAGTTCCGGAGGAACCGCCGAGCCGCCGGCGGTTTTAGCTTGTGCCTCGTAGGCCTGGTTCAGTTGGCTGGCCCGGACCTTGACCGCCTCGACGAAGGGATGGCCGGCCGAAGCTTGCGTCTCCGGCGCACAGAAGCCGCCCGCCGACGAAGCGGTTTCGGCTGCGGACTGATTCCAGTCGAACGTGACTCGGCTGACATCGATATCGTCGCCGGTCTTGCCGTCGGCGGATAAGGCGTCGGCTACCGGAAGCTGATCGCCGAACAGGTCTCCCGCTACGTTGGCCGAGGGTTGTTCCCCAGCCTCCACGGCGGGATGGGTTTCTTCGGCGGGCAAGGCGCGATAGTCGCGGTCGGAGAAACCCGCCCGGTTCAGCGCTTTCACCACGCTGTCCAGCGTGGTGGCGAAGCGGTTGCTGGCGGTGAATACGTAGCTCATGTTCAGCAGCTCGTGGCCGTGTTGCTGGACATGCGGCATGCGCAATACGCGGCCGAGAATCTGCTCGACATCGACGGCGGAAGACTTGTCGGCCAAGGACGCCAGAATGTAGGCGAACGGGCAGTCCCAGCCTTCTTTCAGCGCATTCACCGTGATGATGTAGCGCACCGGGCAATCCCGGCGCATCAGGTCGATGTCTTTCAGCTCGTCGAGCTTGGCGGTCTTGATCTTGATCTCGTCCGCCGGAATCTTGAGCGCGATCAGCGCTTCCCTGATCTTTTCGAAGGTCGTGTTGTCGTCGGCGGTTTTCGGCTGGGCCTGAAACAACACGATGGGGCGGATGTACTTACCGCCCTTGGCTTCCTCTTGGCTGGCGATCTCTTCGAGCTGGCGGCGCAGGATCAGCGCCGCCTCGATGACCTCGTTCTTGTCCTGCCGGTTGGCCACGATCACCGGCAGCTTCACCATGTGGTGCTGCTTGAGCTGCATGGCGTCGACGAAGCTGAAGATATTGCTGTTGTTTTTCGGCGTGGCGGTCAGGTCGAGGATGAAATGCGGGTTCAGGTTGTGCAGCATCTCCACCGACAGCGCGGTTTCCGCGTTGTGGCTCTCGTCGACCACCACCACCGGGTGCAAGGAGCGGATCACGTTGATCAGCGCCGAGGCGTCGTAATCCGGCAACAGCCAGTCGTCTTGGGCGCCGCTGTCGAGGAAGGACGCCAGATAGCCGTTGTCCTGGAAGATCTTGCGGTCTTCCTTGTTGCGGGCGCGTAAGGAATCGAAGCTCATCACCACGATGGACAATTGCTCACGCACGGTGTCCTGCGAGAATCCCGCACCTTGCAACAGGTCTTTTTTCTCGTAGATTTCCACGCGGTTCTGGAACAGCAGATTCAGCCGCTTGCGGTACGGGTGTTCCGGATTGGCCAATGCCTTGACCGTCTGCTCCAGAATGGTCAGCGACGGCACCAGCCACACCACGAAGGCGGGCCGTTTCGGGTTGCTTCTGCGGAAGGCGTCGAAAATCGGCTTCAGCGCATTCACCGCGATATAGGTCTTGCCGCCCGCCGTCGGCACCTTGGCGCACAGGTGCGGCACCTTCGGCACATTGTTCTTGTAAGGCGCCATGCCGGTGACGCCGCGCTCCGCCCAAAATTCCCTATACGCGGTGTCGATGCGCTGGCTGTCTTCCAGTGTCGCCAGGAATTCGGAGAGATCGTCGATCACGCGCTGCTGATAGCTTTTCAGTTCCATGTTCGTCTCCCTAGAAGCGCGTGATGTCGCGCGGGATCTTCTTGAAGGTGATCCCGTGTCGCGCCATGAAAGCCTTGTCCAGCAGGCAGCGATCGGCGTAGACGATGGCGTGATCGGGCTTGTCGGCACCGAATTTGAGGCTGGCGAGAAAATCCAGGTCGAGCGTGGTGGCGCGATCCGCCTCGTAATAGAACAGCCAGGCCGCCTCGCGGCCCAGGCCCAGCAGATAAGGGGAGTAGGGGTTGTCCTATCCGGTGCGAAGGTCGGCTGAGATGCCCTCGGTGTACGCCACATAGTCGCGCAGCACCGCCACGCCGACCGCCTCGTTCAGATGGCCGCCGTCCAGGAAAATCGGCTCGCCGACGGTGTAGTAGTCGAAACCGCCGCCCAGCCCGGCCACCGCCTTATTGCCCTCGCCGTAGCCATTCATCACGCGGCGCACCCGCTCGGCGGTGATGGTTTCGGCGTAGTCCATCATCTCGATCAGGATGAAACGCCGCTGGCCGCCGTCCCGGGCGTTGAGTTTCAGCACCGCGTGGGCAGTGGTGCCGGAGCCGGCGAAGGAGTCGAGGATGATGGCGTTCTTGTCCACTGCGACATCAAGAACACGGGTCAAAAAATCTACGGCCTTGGGGAAGGCAAACTTTCTTTCCCCTAGAACTTTATCAACCTCGTCGGCTCCTGTTTGTCCGCGCGTATCGGCCCAGAATGTGGAAACTGGCATCCGCTCACTGGTTTCAAACAAGAAGCGCTTCTTCCTTGGCTTTCCTGTTGCAGCGTCTGGCGGCCACCAGATTCGCTCTTCGAGTAGTAGCTTCTCATAACCTTGACGATCCGTAATCCATCCTCGTGCCTGATCTGGTGGATAAGTATCGCCAGTGTTCGGATTGACCATCTCGTAATGAAGATTGGGGCGATCTTCGGCGGTTGCCTTTCCAGTCAAAGGGTCTGTGACGTATGGGCCACGCGAGTCGTTGTCGGGGTTTTTAAAGTCAGAGCGATCAATGACGCGCCCTAGAATACTTTCCCCTTTCGCATATACGAGGATGTACTCATGATCTATCGACAGTCGTGATTTAACGCGATTGTCAGTGTTACGAGTTTTCCAGCAGATTGTTCCCAGGTAGCTGTTGTGGCCAAAGATTTCATCAAGCACTGTTTTCAGAAGGTGATATTCATTCTCGTCGATGCTGCAAAGAAATACTCCATCGATGGATAGCAACTTATGCAGCAACTTCAAGCGCGGATACATCATGCACAGCCATTTGTCGTGGCGCGACAAATCCTCGCCTTCCTTGCCGACGACCTGGCCCAGCCATTTCTTGATCTTGGGGTCGTTGACCGCGTCGTTGTACACCCAGCCTTCGTTGCCGGTGTTGTACGGCGGGTCGATGTAGATGCACTTCACCCGGCCCTCGAATTCGGGCAGCAGGCTTTTCAGCGCTTCGAGATTGTCGCCGTGAATAATCCGGTTGCCGGCGTCACCGTGTGGTGTTTGACTGGGCTGTGGGCTGTGGGCTGTGGGCTGTGGGCTGTGGGCTGTGGGCGCTGAAGCGGTACTGTTTGTCCAGTACGCGGAACGGGACGTCGTGATGGTGGTTGACCACCTTGTCTTTTCCGACCCAGGTGAGTGTTGGCATGGTGACGTTCTGAGTTGAGTTAGCCGGCTATTGTGATTTCGCCGCCGTGGCCTCGTCAATGCAGGGTTGGCCGAGCCTCGGCCAACCTTTGGTCTGAATCGGCACGCAAAAAGGCCGCACCGGAAGGTGCGGCCGAAGTCCCTGCGGGGCGGATCTCGCGAGGGAGTGAGGCGCTTTACTGCACGGGTTCCTGCAGCTGGCTGAGGATCTGCGGATTTTCCAGCGTCGAGACGTCCTGGGTGATCTCCTCGCCCTTGGCGATCGAGCGCAGCAGCCGGCGCATGATCTTGCCCGAGCGGGTCTTCGGCAGGTTCTCGCCGAAGCGGATATCGTCCGGCTGGGCGATCTTGCCGATCTCGTGGGCGACCCAGTTCTTCAGCTCGGTGGCGAGTTTCTTCGCGTCGTCGCCGACCGGGCGGGCGCCCTTCAGCACCACGAACGCGACGACCGCCTCGCCCTTCACGTCGTGCGGCTTGCCGACCACGGCGGCCTCGGCGACCAGCGGGTTGGCGACCAGCGCCGATTCGATCTCCATCGTGCCGAGGCGGTGGCCCGATACGTTCAGCACGTCGTCGATCCGTCCCATGATCCAGAAGTAACCGTTCTCGTCGCGGTGCGCCGAGTCACCCGCCAGGTAGTACTGGCCGTTGAATTCCTCGGGGAAGTAGGTCTTCTTGAAGCGCTCGTCGTCGCCCCAGATGGTGCGTACCAGAGACGGGAACGGACGCTTGATCACCAGGAAGCCGCCGCGGCCGGGTTCGACCGGCGCGCCGGATTCGTCGACGATGTCGGCGATCACGCCCGGCAGCGGCAGCGTGCACGAGCCCGGCTTGGTGGCGACGGCACCCGGCAGCGGCGAGATCTGGATCGAACCGGTTTCGGTCTGCCACCAGGTGTCGACGATCGGGCAGCGGCCGCCGCCGACCACCTCGTAGTACCACATCCACGCCTCGGGGTTGATCGGCTCGCCGACGGTGCCCAACAGGCGCAGGCTGGTCAGGTCGTACTGTTTGGGCAGGTCGGCGCCGAGCTTGATCAGCGAGCGGATCGCGGTCGGCGCGGTATAGAAGGTGCTGACCTTATGCTTCTCGATCATGCTCCAGAAGCGGCCGGCGTTCGGGTAGGTCGGCACGCCCTCGAAGATCAGCTGGGTGGCGCCGTTGGCGAGCGGGCCGTAGCAGATGTAGCTGTGGCCGGTGATCCAGCCCACGTCGGCGGTGCACCAGAACACGTCGTCCGGCTTGTAGTCGAACACCCAGCGGAAGCTGTTGATTGCACCGACCAGGTAGCCGGCGGTGCTGTGCTGGATGCCTTTCGGTTTGCCGGTGGAGCCGGAGGTGTAGAGGATGAACAGCGGGTCTTCGGCGTTCATCCATTCCGGTTCGCACTGTTCCGGCTGGTCGGCTGTGAGCTTGTGCCACCACACGTCGCGGCCCTCGGTCCAGTTGGCGCCGCCGTCGGTGCGCTGGTAGACCACCACTTTTTCCACCGTTTCGCAGCCGCCTAAGCCGAGCGCCTCGTCGACGGTGGCTTTCAGCGGCACCACCTTGCCGCCGCGCACGCTCTCGTTGGCGGTGATCACTAAGCGGGCACCGGTGTCCTGGATGCGGTCACGCACCGCGTTGGCCGAGAAGCCGCCGAAGATCACCGAGTGGATCGCGCCGATGCGGGCGCAGGCCTGCATCGCCACCACCGCCTCGATCACCATCGGCATGTAGATCGCGACGCGGTCGCCTTTCTGTACGCCCAGGCTCTTCAGGCCGTTGGCGAACTGGCAGACGCGGCGGTGCAGTTCGGCATAGGTGACGCGGGTGACGTCGCCGTTGTCGGCTTCGAAGATCAGCGCGATCTTGTTGGCGTTGACCGGCAGGTGCCGGTCTAGGCAGTTGTAGGAGACGTTCAGCACGCCGTCGTCGAACCACTTGAAGAACGGGGCGTTGCTGTCGTCGAGCACGCGCGAGAACGGCTTTTTCCAGATGATCAGCTCGCGGGCCAGGTTACCCCAGAAGGAAAGGTAGTGGTCGTCGGCCTGTTCGCACAACGCGTTGTAGCTTTCCATTCCCGACACCGTCGCCTTGTGGCGGAATTCGTCCGACGGGGCGAAGCTGCGGGTTTCCTTGAGGATGGATTCGAGGGCGGACATGGACTTCTCCTTAAAACTTTTCTGAGACTCGAAGGGCCGCCGCCGAGACGGCGGCCCGGGTGGTTCTTAGTGCTTGGATGCGCCGGTGGCGCCGATGCCGGTCATCGAGCGGACGAACTGCGCGTCGAACTTGGCCTTCTCGTCGCTGGCCGCCTTGGAGCTATCGAGCACCGAGATCAGCCAGGTGAACACGAACGCCAGCGTCATCGAGAAGATCGCCGGGTTCTTGTACGGGAACAGCGCGGCTTCGTGGTGCAGCACGTCCACCCACACCGTCGGGCCGAGCACGATCAGCAGCACCGCCGACACCAGGCCGATGAAGCCGCCGAGCACCGCGCCGCGCGTGGTCAGGCCGCGCCAGAACATCGACAGGAACAGCACCGGGAAGTTGGCCGAAGCGGCCACCGAGAACGCCAGACCCACCATGAACGCGACGTTCTGGTGCTCGAACGCGATGCCGAGCAGGATCGCGACCACCCCCAGACCCAGCGTGGCGATCTTCGAGACGCGGATCTCGTCCTTCTCGTTGGAGCGGCCGCGACGGAACACGTTGGCGTACAGGTCGTGCGACACCGCCGAGGCGCCCGACAGCGTCAGGCCGGCCACCACCGCCAGGATGGTCGCGAACGCCACCGCCGAGATGAAGCCGAGGAACAGGTCGCCGCCGATCGCGTCGGCCAGGTGGATCGCCGCCATATTGTTGCCGCCGATCAGCTGGGTGACTTCCTTGCCGTTCTTCACCACCGTTTCCATCATGCCCGGCTGGTTGAGCACCAGCATGATCGCGCCGAAGCCGATGATGAAGGTCAGGATGTAGAAGTAGCCGATGAAGCCGGTGGCGTAGAACACCGATTTGCGCGCTTCCTTGGCGTCCGCCACGGTGAAGAAGCGCATCAGGATGTGCGGCAGGCCGGCGGTGCCGAACATCAGCGCCACGCCGAGCGAGATCGCGTCGACCGGGTTGGACACGAGGCCGCCCGGCGACATGATCGCGCTACCCTTGGTGTGCACGGTGGTCGCCATCTTGAACATGTTCTCGAAGCTGAAACCGCTGTGGCGCAGCACCATGAACGCCATGAAGGTCGCGCCGCAAAGCAGCATCACCGCCTTGATGATCTGCACCCAGGTGGTGGCGAGCATGCCGCCGAACACCACGTACAGCATCATCAGCACGCCGACGATCAGCACCGCCGAGATGTAGTTCATGCCGAACAGGAGCTGGATCAGCTTGCCGGCGCCGACCATCTGCGCGATCAGGTAGATCGCCACGGTCACCAGCGTGCCGGTGGCGGCGAAGCTGCGCACCGGGGTCTGCTGCAGGCGGTAGGAGGCGACGTCGGCGAAGGTGTACTTGCCGAGGTTGCGCAGCCGCTCGGCGACCAGGAACAGGATGATCGGCCAGCCGACCAAAAAGCCCATCGAGTAGATCAGGCCGTCGTAGCCCTTCTCGTAGACCATCGCCGAGATGCCCAGGAACGACGCGGCCGACATATAGTCGCCGGCGATCGCCAGACCGTTCTGGAAGCCGGAAATGCCGCCGCCGGCCGCGTAGAAGTCGCTGGCCGAACGGGTGCGGCGCGCCGCCCAGTAGGTGATGCCCAGCGTGGCGGCGACGAAGATGAAGAACATCACGATCGCGTGCCAGTTCAGCGGCTGACGCTTCACCTCGCCGGACAGCGCCTCGGCGGCCAGCGCAAGGCCGGGCACGGTCAGCAGACCGGCCGCGGCAAGACGGGGAGAGAGGAATTTCATTGCTTGGCCTCCTCGACGATCTGCTTGTTCAGCGCGTCGAACTCGTTGTTCGCCTTGCGTACGTAGATGCCGGTCAGCACGAACGCGGACAGGATGATGACGATCCCGACCGGAATGCCGATGGTCGTGGTCGCGCCGGCGCCGATCGGAGTGCCGAGGGTCTTCGGCGCGAACGCCAGCATCAGGATGAAGCCGTAGTAGATCACCAACATGATCAGCGTGAGCTTCCACCCCAGGCTGGTCTTCTTATGGACCAGCTCGACGAACTTGGGATTGGACTGCACGCGCTTCAGGATGTCGTCATTCATTATGTCCTCCTTTGCGATGCGGCATGGCTTGCCGCTGTCAGCTAATGTACGGAGGCGATTTTCTGCTAGCTAATCGCTTTTTCTGATTGCGGAAATTTGTTCCAGAAATGGTGCGATGCAAAATGCCATATTTTTCAGTGCTTTGAAGTGGTGTTTTTACTCGATATTCCCTCGTTTTTATGAGGGGCATAAGAATTGCTTATGACATTATGTCCCCCTTGAGCGGCGCGCCGCTTGCACTGACAATAGCGGCAAAGCCTGTGCAACAGGCGGGTAGCGGCGCGCGGGCACGCTGCTACAACCAGAACAAGAGCCTGTTATGAATCTGATCACGGCCGCGTTGGCGGCAAAAAAGTTGCAAGGCAAGGCACGAGTCGCGCCGCTGTGCGAGCACAGCAAGCGAGGAGCAACGCCGCCATGCGGTTTTTTTTTGCCCCAACCCGGAGGGCCAAGCGTCCCGCACGCGGGATGCTTGGCGCGGCTCGCGAGCAGGTTCATAACAGGCTCTAGCCAGGGGACACACCGGATGGAAATCTATCAATTGCGCACCTTCGTCACGGTGGCGCAACAGGGCCACCTGACGCAGGCAGCCGAGCTCTTGCACCTGTCGCAGCCGGCGGTGACCGCGCAGATCAAGGCGCTCGAAGAAGATATCGGCATGCCGCTGTTCGATCGCAGCGCCGGCGGGGTGACGCTGACGCTGGCCGGCCAGGAGCTGCTGCCGCAGGCGCAATCGATCCTCGGCTCGGCGCGCGGCATCCTCAACCGGGCGCGCGAGCTGCGCGGCGAACTGAACGGCAAGGCGCACATCGGCGTCACGCTGTCGGCCGACGCGCTGCGGATCGGCCCGTGGGTGGCCGCCTTGGCCGAAAAGCACCCGCTCTTGGCGCTGAAGCTCGAATACGGCGTGACCGGCAACGTTCTCAACCTGGTGCGCAAGAAGGAGCTCGACGCCGGCTTCTATCTGGGCAAGAACCCCTACGCCAACGTCAACACCGTGTTTCTGGCGCGGATCGACTATCGGGTGGTGCTGCCGCCGGCCTGGGCGGCGCGGGTGGAGCAGGGGGGCTTGCGCGAGCTGGGCAAGCTGCCGTGGATCGGCATCTCGCAGTTTTCCAGCCTGTCGAAGATCAGCACCGAGCTGTGGCGCGAGCTGAACATCTCGCCGCGCAAGGTCACCGAGTGCGACCACCTGGAGACGGTGATCGAGCTCGTTAGCGCCGGGGTCGGCGTGGCGCTGGTGCGCGACGAGGACGCGCAGGCGTATGCGGCGCAGGGCAAGGTCGCTATCGTGCCCGAGCTGGTGAAGCCGGCCGACCTGCAGCTGGTCTACCCGGCCGATAGGGTCGGCGACCCGATCCTGACCGCGTTGCTCACCGAGCTCGCACCGGTATGGGGGCTGGATCCGGCGGCGCTCGGCGTCTGATTCCCAGTAGTGAGCGGGAATAGCCCTACCGGCCGGTCGTGTTTGTCGCGGCCGCCACCCGCTAGAATGCGGGTATGGAAACCCTGACCCTGCCGGCGTTCGGCCAACGCATCACCGAACTGCCCTCCGTCCTGCACCGCCGGGTGGCGAGTACGCCGCTGCCCCAGCCGCATCTTGTCCACCTCAACCGCACCTTGGCCGAACAGCTCGGCCTCGACCCGGACTGGCTCGCGTCCGGGGAAGGCATCGCGCTGTTCACCGGCAACCTGCCGGACGCCTTGCCGACCATTGCCACCGCCTACTCCGGCCATCAATTCGGCGTCTGGGCCGGCCAGCTCGGCGACGGCCGGGCGCTGATGCTCGGCGATCTGCCCGGCCCGAACGGGCTGCGGATGGAGGTGCAGATCAAGGGCGCCGGCCAGACGCCGTTTTCGCGCCGCGCCGACGGCCGGGCGGTGCTGCGTTCGAGCATCCGCGAATACCTGTGCTCCGAGGCGATGGCCGCGCTCGGCATCCCGACCACCCGTGCGCTGCTGGTGACCGGCTCGCCGGCGCCGGTGTACCGCGAGACGGTGGAAACGTCGGCGGTGGTCACCCGCGTGTCGGAAAGCTTCGTGCGCTTCGGCCACTTCGAGCACCTGTACCACCGCGGCGACCACGAGGCGCTGAAGGCACTGGCTGACTTCGCCTTGCGCCATCACTTCCCGGAACAGGCCGAGTCGGCTACCCCGTACGCCGCGCTGATAGCCGAGGCGATCGCCCGCACCGCGCGGCTGATCGCCGACTGGCAGGCGGTCGGCTTCTGCCACGGGGTGATGAACACCGACAATATGTCGCTGCTCGGCCTGACCATCGACTACGGCCCGTACGGCTTCCTCGACGGCTTCGACCTCGCGCACATCTGCAACCACTCCGATCACGCCGGCCGCTACGCGTACAACCAGCAGCCGCAGGTGGCGCTGTGGAATCTGCATTGCCTGGCGTCGACCTTCCTGCCGATGGTCAGCGAGGAAGAGCTGATCGCGCTGCTGCGCGGCTTCCAGGCGCAGTACGAGACGGCGTATCTGGCGAAGATGGGCATGAAGCTCGGCCTCACGTCGCTGGAAGAGGGCGACGGCACCTTGCTCGAGAAGCTGTTGATGGCGATGCACGGCGACCGGGTCGACTACACGATCTTCTTCCGCCGCCTCGCCGACTTCGACGCGGTCGACACACTCAACGCGCCGCTGCGCGACCTGTTCCTCGAGCGCGAGCTGTTCGATGCTTGGGCGTTCGACTACCGGCAGCGGCTGGCGCGCGAGCCGCGAACGTCGGCCGAACGCGCCGCGGCGATGCGCGCGGTGAACCCGAAGTACGTGCTGCGCAACCACCTGGCCGAGCTGGCGATCCGCAAGGCGCGCGACGAGGGGGACTTCGGCGAGGTCGACCGGGTGTTCCGTTGTCTGGCGCGGCCGTTCGATGAGCAGCCGGAATTCGAGGACTTGGCGGGCTTCCCGCCGGAGTGGGCGGATCAGCTGTCGGTGAGCTGTTCGAGCTGAGCCGCCGCCGCCCCGCACTAACAGCAACGCCCACCGTGTCAGGTGGGCGTTGTTGTTTGAGCCAGTTGTCAGGCCGCAATCAGAAAGCCGTGGCGCCCACCGAGCCCCTCAGCTTCGGCCACGCCAAGGTCAGCATCAGACTGCGCATCCCCATCAAGATCAGCATCGCCGCCCACACGCCGTGGTTGCCCAGCCAACCGGACAGGCCGAACAGCGCCGGCACGTAGACGACGAAGCTCGCGATCATCGCGTTGCGCAGCGTGCGCGTCTGCACCGCACCCATGAACACCCCGTCCCAGAAGAACGCCCAGATGCAGACCAGCGGCAGTGCCACCAGCCACGGCCAGAAGCGCAGCGCCTCGTGCTGCAGGCCGGGGTCGGTGGTCATCAGCGGCAGGAACCATGGCGCGCTCAGCGCCAGCAGGCTCGCGAGGATCAGGCTCCAGGCGAGCGACAGCCAAGCGCCACGCCGCACCGTGGTGACCAGCGCGGCGCGGGCGTTGGCGCCGATCGCGCGGGCGCCGTACACCTCGGCGGCGGTGGCGAAGCCGTCGAGCAGGTTGGCGCAGACCATGAACGCCTGCAGCAGGATCTGGTTGGCGGCCAGCTCCAGCGTGCCCAGCTGCGCGCCGCGCTGCGTCATCAGCGCGAATGCACCGGTCAAGAGCAGCGTGCGGATCATGATGTCGAGGTTGGCCGAAAAGAGGCGCTTCCAGGCGCTGCCATGGAAACAGTGCGCGAACGCGGTCCGCCAGCGCGGCAAGGGCACGATGCGCAGGATCAGCAGGCTGGTGGCGACGCCGGTCAGCGCCTCGCTCAGCACCGTCGCCCAGGCGGCGCCGGCGATGCCCCAGCCGAAGCCGAGCACGAACAGGATAGCCAGACCGGCGTTGAGCGCGTTCATCGCCAGCTGCAGCAGCATCACGGTGCGCGAGCGCCCCAGGCCCATCAGCCAGGCGAACTGGGCGTAGCCGAGCAGGGTGAACGGCGCCGACCAGATGCGCGCGTCGAAATACTGTTTGGCAAACGGTGTCACTTCGGCCGGCGGCGAGAGCAGCAACAGGGCGACGTGGCCGATCGGCCATTGCAGCAGCCACAGCCCGAGGCCGCCGGCCACCGCCGCGAGCATCGGTCGCAAGCCGGCCAGCGCGACCTCGGTGTCGTCCTGCCGGCCGACCGCCTGCGCCACCAGCCCGGTGGTGGTGAAGCGCAGGAAGCTGAAACACCAGTAGATCACCGTGAAGATGGTGGCGCCGATGCCGGCGGCCGCGATCACCGCCGGGTCGCCGAGCCGGCCGAGCACCGCGGTGTCGACCAGGCCCATCAGCGGGGTGGCGATCGCGGCGAACATCACCGGGATGGCGAAACGGATCAGGGTGACGAACGACGGCGGCTGGTTGGGGCGGTGTGGGTCGGGTTGGTTCATCGGGTCGGCAGAGGAAGGAGGCAAGCACAACGGCCGGGTGGGCCCGGCCGTTGCGAAGGTCAAACAGGGCGGCGGCTCAGCCCAGCGGGTGGGCGCTGACGCCGGTCTCGCCGAGGCGCAGATAGCCGCCCTTGCCGTCGTGCCAGTCGGCGATCACCCAGCGTTGGGTGGCGTGGCCGTCGACGGCCACGTCGTGACAGGCCGGGCGATGGGTGTGGCCGTGGATCATCAGCGGCGGCTGGCCGCCTTGCGCCTGTTCGGCCAACGTCGCCTGTACCGCCGTCTCGGTGACGTCGCTGATCGCGGTCAGGCCGTTTTCCTGCTTGCCGGTTTCGCTCATCGCGCGGATCTGCCGGGCGATCACATGGCGCTCGGCCAGTGACTTGGCGAGGATGCCGGCCTGCCACAGCGGGTTGCGCGCCATCGCGCGGAACTGCTGGTAGGGCAGATCGTCGGTACACATCGCGTCGCCGTGGCTCAAGAGCACACGTTGGCCGAACGCCTCGATCACTGTCGGGTCGGCCAGCAGCGTGGCACCGGTGGCGGCGGCAAAGCCCTCGCCGAGCAGGAAGTCGCGGTTGCCGCGCATCACGTAGAGCGGCGTCACCGCGGCGAAGTCGCGCATCGCGGCCAGCATCGCGTCGATGAACGGCGAGCTGTCGTCGTCGCCGACCCAGACCTCGAACAGGTCGCCGAGGATGTAGAGCGCGTCGATCTTGTCGCGCCAGGCGTCCAGTGTGTCGGTGAACAGGGTGTTGAGCACCGGCGTGTCGTCGGCCAGGTGCAGGTCGGAAATGAAGTGGATGGCCATGGGTGCGTCCGGTAAGTGGGCGGGGGCGTTTCTGCCATGAAAGCCGGCACAGCATCGCTGGATTGGCTTTCGTGGCAAAAAAGCCCGGCGCGTGGCCGGGCCCTTGCTATCGAAATGCCCAAGAGCCTGTCGGCAAAGCGTAGCGAGCGGGCGTCAGCGAGGGGCGGACAGCGCGCAGGAACCGGAATGTACTGGAGTACATGAGGATTCCGAGCACTGCCCAACCCGAGATCACGCCCGCGCAGTAGCTTTGAGGGCAGGTTCTTAGATGATTTCCGCTTTTTCGATCACCACGGCCTCTTTCGGCACATCCTGGTGCATGCCGCTGCGGCCGGTCTTCACGTCCTTGATGCGGTCGACCACGTCCTGGCCTTCGGTCACCTTGCCGAACACACAGTAGCCGTAGCCGTTGGCGTCGGCCGACTTGAAGTTCAGGAAGCCGTTGTCGGCGACGTTGATGAAGAACTGCGCGGTCGCCGAGTGCGGCTGCATGGTGCGGGCCATGGCGAGGGTGTACGGCTCGTTCTTCAGGCCGTTGCCGGCTTCGTTCTCGATCGGGTCGAGGGTCGGTTTCTGTTCCATGTCGGCGGTGAAGCCGCCGCCCTGGATCATGAAGCCGTTGATCACGCGGTGGAAGATGGTGCCGTCGTAGTGGCCGCTCTTCACGTACGCTTCGAAGTTGGCGGCGGTTTTCGGGGCCTTCTCGTGGTCGAGTTCGATCACGATGTCGCCGAAGTTGGTGGTCAGTTTGATCATGGTGGTGTGTCCTGTGCTCAGGGTTTCAGGGTGGCTTTCTTGATCACGACCGCTTCGGTCGGAACGTCGGCCATGCCTTTCTGGTTGCCGGTGCGGACCTTGGCGATGCTGTTCACCACGTCCATCCCCTTGGTGATCTTGCCGAACACCGCGTAGCCGATGCCCTGCGGGCTCGGGTTGCGGTAGTTCAGGAAGTCGTTATTGGCCACGTTGATGAAGAACTGCGCGGTGGCCGAGTTCGGGTCCATGGTGCGGGCCATCGCCACGGTGCCGACGTTGTTCTTCAGGCCGTTGCTCGCTTCGTTGGCGATCGGCGCGCGGGTCGGTTTCTCGTTCAGCTGGGCGTCGAAGCCGCCGCCCTGGATCATGAAGCCGTCGATCACGCGGTGGAACACGGTGCCGTTGTAGTGGCCGGCCTTCACGTATTGGATGAAGTTGGCAACGGTTTTCGGCGCCTTGGCGTCGTCCAGCGTGATCTCGATCGGACCTTTATTGGTGTCGAGGGTGACGACCGGGGAGGCCAGCACCATCAGCGGAGCGGCAGACAGGGCCAAGGTGGCCAGGAAGCGTTTCATCATGGGCAGAGTCACATCCAGGGTGGCGATAGGCTCGCATTTTAGCACTTTTCCGGCGCGGGTCTGCCCCGGAGGCGCCCGGCCGCAAGCCGGGGATACACTCGCGCCGATGCCTATTCCCGCCGCCCTTTTCGCGCTGGCGCGCTCGTTCCGCCGCGACCGGCTGTTGCACGGCCTGCTGATCGCCGGCGTGCTGCTGGCGCTGTTCGCCCCGCTACCGTTGTCGCCGCTGTCGGCCAGCATCGACTACGCCACGCTCGCCACCCTGGCCGGCCTGATGGTGTTGATCAAGGGCATCGAGGCGAGCGGTTATCTCGACCATCTGGGGGTGACCATCATCGCGCGGCTGCGCTTTGAGCGTTCGTTGGCGCTGTTCCTGGTCGGCGCGGCGGCGTTGCTGTCCACGGTGCTGACCAACGACATCGCGCTGTTCATCATCGTGCCGCTGACCGTCGGGCTGAGCGGCGTCGCCAGCCTGCCGATCGGCCGGCTGGTGGTGTTCGAGGCGCTGGCGGTCAACGCCGGGTCGATGCTGACGCCGATCGGCAACCCGCAGAACATCCTGGTCTGGCAGAAGTCCGGGCTGTCGTTCGCCGCGTTCACCGCCCAGATGGCGCCGCTGGCGCTCGGCGTGTGTCTGTTGTTGCTGCTGTTGACCGCCCGGGCGTTTTCGGCGCGGGTCATCGCCGCGACCAGCCATGAGCGCTGGCGCGCCTGCAGTCGCGGGCTGCTGTTCGCCTGCGTGCTGTTGTATCTGGTCTTCATCGCGCTGATCGAGGCCGGTCGGCCGGGCTACGGTCTGTTGCTGGTGCTGGCCGGTGCGCTGCTGCTGTTCCGGCGCGTGCTGCTCGACGTCGACTGGAGCCTGATCGCGGTGTTCGCGCTGATGTTCGTCGACATCCGCCTCTTGACCGGACTGCCGCTGCTGCAAGGCTGGCTGGCGGGCCTGGCACACACCGGTGCCGGCGGTCTGTTTCTCGCCGGGGTGGCCGCGTCGCAGCTGATCAGCAACGTGCCGGCGGCGATCCTCTTGACCGAATATTCCGCCGCCTATCGGCTGATCGGCTACGCGGTCAACGTCGGCAGCTTCGGCTTTGCGCTCGGCTCGCTCGCCAACCTGATCGCGCTGCGCATGGCCGGCACGCCGGGCATCTGGCGCGAGTTTCACCGCGTGTCGGTGCCGTTCCTGCTGGTGGTGACGCTGGCGGGCTGGGCGGCGCTGCGCTGGCTATAAGCTAGTCTGAATGGGGGCTGTGTCGCCGCGGCCGTCACCTACGTGCTCAATATTTATTAAGTACTACGTAGCGTACAAGCTGCAGCTGACGATCAAGAACGCGCAGCAGGCTACCCGGGCGAAGTTGATGCCCAAGCCGGTGAAGTAAGCGCTAGATCAGCAGCTCCAGCAGGTCAAACAGCTCGCGATCGGCCGGGTTGGCCGAACGGGCGCGGCGGCGGATCACCTGCAACAGGCAGTCGACGAAGCACTGCGCGGCGCTGCTGCGCATCGCGCTGCGGCGGCTGACGATGCCGAGCCGGCTGGTCTCGAAGCGTTCGGCCAACGTCAAGGGCTGCACCCAGTCGCGCAGCGGCTCGGTGACCAGCAGCGGCTCCGGGCAGTAGCTCAGCATGTCGGCGTGGCGGATCAGCTCGATCAACAGCGACAGCGAGTGCGCGCTGTGCAGCCGGCTCGCGGCGATGCGCGCGCCGTGCTGCCAGAACAGGTTCTGCATCAGCGCATCGTAGCTGGCTGCGGTGTAGTTGACCACCCAGTCCTCCTCGAGCAACTCGTGCAGCGACGTCGCGTCTGCGCGGCGGTGGCCGCGCCTGGCGATCACCCGCGATTGGTAGGCCAGCAGCACCTCGTAGTCGAATTCCTGCGTCGGCATCGCCGGGATCAGCGGCCCGATCGCAAAGTCCATCTCGCCGTCGCGCAGCCGCGGCAGCGCCACCGCCATCAGCCCCTCGAAGAATTCCAGCCGCACCCCGGGCATCCGTTCGCGAAACCGCCGCACCGCCTCGGGCAGGAAGGTCGGCATGACCCACGGCGTGACGCCGATGCTGAGCCGCCCCTCGACCTCGCCGCGCAACTGTGCGAGTTCGGCGTTGGCGCGCTCCAGCTGGCCGACCACCAGCCGCGCGTGCGAGAGCAGCGTCTTGCCGTAGTCGGTGAAGCTGACGCCGCTGGCGGTGCGCAGCAGCAGCGGTAATTGCTGCTCGGCCTCCAGTTCGCGCAGCGCCTTGGTGACGGCGGCCTGCGACACGTCGAGCGCGCGCGCGGCGGCGCGGATGCTGCCGGCGTCGCTGATCGCGACCAGTGCCTGTAGCTGGTGCAGTTTCATCGGTGCTCCAGAGTGACAACCACGGGTTGTCAGGATAACAAGATTGCGGCTCCCCGATGCGGTTCCGGCTGGCTAACATCGAGTCACTGCCTGCAGAGCGGGGGCGCAAGGCTGGGCACAGAACCCGGCCGCGCCGCCCGGGTGATAGAGAAAAAACTAGAGGAGAGATCCGAATGAAGAGTAACGCCATCCTGCCCGGCATCCGCGCCATCCAGGACGAGATGATCGAACTGCGCCACCGCATCCATGCCCACCCCGAACTGGGGTACGAGGAATTCGTCACCAGCGACCAGGTCGCCGAGTGCCTGAGCGGCTGGGGTTACCAGGTGCACCGCGGCCTCGGCGGCACCGGCGTGGTCGGCACCCTGACGGTCGGCGACGGCGAGAAGCGGCTCGGCCTGCGCGCCGACATGGACGCGCTGCCGATCCACGAGGCGACCGGTCTGCCGTACGCCAGCCGGATCGACGGCAAGATGCACGCCTGTGGCCACGACGGCCACACCGCGACGCTGCTGGCGGCGGCGCGTTACCTCGCCGAATCGCGTTTGTTCAGCGGCACGCTGAACCTGATCTTCCAGCCGGCCGAGGAGGGCATGGGCGGCGCGCGCAAGATGCTCGAGGACGGGCTGTTCGAGTTGTTCCCCTGCGATGCGGTGTTCGCGATGCACAATATGCCCGGCCACCCGGTCGGCCAATTCGGCTTCCTGTCCGGCCCGTTCATGGCCTCGTCCGACACGGTGACGATCCGCGTCATCGGTAACGGCGGCCATGGCGCGATGCCGCACAAGGCGGTCGACCCGGTGGTGGTGTGCGCTTCGCTGGTGATGGCGCTGCAGAGCATCGTGTCACGCAACGTCAATCCGCTCGACATGGCGATCGTCACCGTCGGCGCGATCCATGCTGGCGCCGCGTCCAACGTGATCCCGGACAGCGCCGAGATGCGCCTGTCGGTGCGGGCGCTCAAACCCGAAGTGCGCGACCTCCTGCAACAGCGCATCACCGCGCTGGCGCACGCCCAGGCCGACAGCTTCGGCGCCCGCGCCGAGGTCGACTACGACCGCCGCTACCCGGTGCTGGTCAACCACCCGGCCGAGACCGAACTGGCGCGCGCGGTGGCGCGCGACTGGCTGGGCGACGAGGGGCTGATCGAACAGATGGCGCCGCTGACCGGCAGCGAGGACTTCTCGTTCCTGCTGGAAAAATGTCCGGGCAGCTACCTGATCATCGGCAACGGGGACGGCGAGGGCGGCTGCATGGTGCACAACCCCGGCTACGACTTCAACGACGCCTGCCTGCCGCTCGGGGCGAGCTACTGGGTCAAGTTGGCCGAACGCTTCCTCGCCTGAGGAGAGTCGGCCACCTGTCGTCCTGGGCAGTGCTGCCAGTGCCGCCCGACCGCCCCAACGCCTCGGATCTAAGGAGACTGCCATGTCGTCCACCACCACGTCGCAAGCCATCCCCGCTGCGACCGGCACTGCCGCGCCGGTTCGCAAACAGGCCTCCGCCCGCGCCATCGCCGCGATCACCGTCGGCAATGGGCTCGAGTTCTTCGATTTCACCGTGTACAGCTTCTTCGCCACCTTGATCGGCCGGCTGTATTTCCCGGTCGGCGACAGTTTCGGCCAACTGATGCTGTCGCTCGCCACCTTCGGCGTCGGCTTCGTGATGCGCCCGCTCGGCGGCGTGCTGATCGGCGCCTACGCCGACCGGGTCGGCCGCAAGCCGGCGATGATGCTGACCTTGTGGCTGATGGCGCTCGGTTCGCTGCTGTTCGTCGTCACGCCGACCTATGCGCAGATCGGCCTGGCCGCGCCGTTGCTGATCGTATTGGCTCGCTTGATCCAGGGCTTCGCGATCGGTGGCGAACTGGGCGCTTCAACCTCGCTGCTGATGGAGTACGCCGACGACCACTCGCGCGGCTACTACGGCAGCTGGCAGCTGTTCAGCCAGGCGTTGAGTACCTTGTTCGGCTCGCTGTGCGGGCTGCTGTTGACCCATGGCTTGTCCGATACCGCCTTGGAGAGCTGGGGCTGGCGCCTGCCGTTCGTGGTCGGCATGCTGGTGGTGCCGCTCGGCCTGTACATTCGCCGCCACCTCGACGAGACCGCCGAGGCGGTGAGCGACGAGCAGGCGTTCAGCAGTGTGTCCACCGTGTTCGGCGCCTACCGCCGCCAACTGGTAGCCGGGGTGCTGCTGGTGATCGGCGGCACGTCGGCCAACTACATCGTGCTCAACTACATGACCAACTACGCGGTGACGGTGCTGCACATGCCGCTCGGCACCGGTATCTGGGCCGGGGTGGCCGCCGCCAGTGTGCAGATGTTGCTGGCCGCGCTGGCCGGGCGGCTGAGCGACCGGGTCGGCCGCAAGCCGGCGATCCTGTGGTCGCGGCTGCCGATGCTGTTGCTGATCTATCCGGCCTTCATGCTGATGAACGCCCAGCCGTCGCTGGGCATGCTGCTGGCCGTGGTGGGGGTGCTCGCGGTGCTACTGGTGTTCAACTCGGTGCCGTCGGTGGTGATACTGCCCGAGCTGTTTCCACGCCGCGCCCGCGCCACCGGCATGTCGGTGGTCTACTGCATCGGCGTGCTGGTGTTCGGCGGCTTTGCGCAGTTCTTCGCCACCTGGCTGATCCGGCTTACCGGCAACCCGAACGCCCCGGCACTGTACGTGATCGGCTGCGGGCTGGTGTCGCTGATTGGTCTGGCGATGGTGCACGAAACCGCCGGACGGCGGCTCGACTGAGCCGTCTCGTTTCGGCCAAGCTCGCCGCCGTCTTCCCGAGGGGCGGCGGCGTTTTCATGGTGGCCGGACCGGTCGCTCACCGGTGAGCCGCGCGCACTGCTTGGCCGAAGCCGGGCGGCGCGCAGGACATTTGACTACACTGGCAGCATCGCGTCCGTGGAGTCCGCTCGATGATCACGCTCTATACCTTCGGCCCGCAGTTTGGCCTGCCCGACCCGAGCCCGTTCGTGATGAAGGCCGAGGTGCTGTTGAAAATGAGCGACCTGCCATACCAAATCGACCACCACGGCCTGCGCGGCGCGCCCAAGGGCAAGCTGCCGTACATCGACGACAACGGCCGGAAGGTGGCCGATTCGACGCTGATCCGCTTTCATCTCGAGCGCCAGTACGGCGTCGACTTCGACGCCGGCTACGCGCCGGAGGAGCGCGCGCTCGCCTGGGCGGTGGAGAAGATGCTCGAGGAGCACCTGTACTTCGCGATGGTGTACACCCGCTGGATGATCGACGCCAACTTCCAGCGAGGCCCAGTCCACTTCTTCGACCGGGTGCCGGCGCCGCTGCGCCCGCTGGTGGTGGCGCTGATCCGCCGCAAGGTCCGGCAGATGCTGCACGGCCAGGGTCTCGGCCGCCATAGCGAGGACGAGATCGTCGAGCTGGCCGGGCGCGATCTGGACGCGCTCGCCGCGCTGCTCGGCGATAAGCCCTACCTGCTCGGCGATACGCCGTGCGGGGCCGACGCCAGCGTCTACGCCTTTATCGTCGGCATGCTCTGCCCAACCTTCGAGACGCCGATCCGCCGCTGGGGCGAACGTCACGCCAATCTGCGCGACTACGCCGAGCGGCTGCACGCGCGCTATTACCCCGATCTAGAACCGGTCGGCTGAGTCCCTATGCTGAGTCCCTATATAGAAACAGCCCAACCATTGCCGGCTGGGCTGTATTGCCTTTCGAGTGTTTCTGCTGCCTTGCTACCGTTTCGACTACCTCGGCCGGGTTGTCAGTCCGCCCGCGTAGCCTCCACCGGCGGCGTGCCATCTTTGAACAACTGCCTCAACTGGGTTCGTAACTCAGGCGTGTCCTGATGCTGATGCACCGCCACCGCATGCTGTATCGCCGCTTCCAACAGCTCCTCTTCGCTATCTGCGCATAGCGCTACAGTGCAATGACTTGCGCTCGGATACTCACGACAGTCGATGTACTTGCGCGTCATCGAAACTCTCCTCGAAAGGAAGGCGGGCGGGGTCTACAACTCGGCGATGACGGAACGCTGGCAGCTTAGTACACGGCGTGACTCCGGCCTAGTGCCATGGAGCGTTGCGCCCGGCTCGTCCGACCGGATCCCAAACCCGCACTTAACAATAGACCCCGTAGTTCATGCCGGAAGCGTATCTGCAAGCCGGCCGACGAAGGGTTGCTGCGTGAAGGGAACCGAACCGGATGGATCGACCTAGGCTGTGGTTCAGTTCTGTAAATTCCAAATAGAAATATTGATAATGTTTTAGATAATTTCTAATTATTATGCTGTGTAGCTATCATGACCCTGTCTTGATTTGAACCTAAGCAAACCAGCGCTCCGCCCGGTCCGGCACGGCCCAGAAGGCCGGCACACCGGATCGCGATGGACGCTACCTAGAGAGGGAGTTATTGATGAAACGCGGTCTCTTGTTCCTTGCGCTGTTGTCCACTTTTGCAACCCATGCCTACGCCGACAAGCTCGACGACATCAAGAAAGCCGGCGTGCTGCGCGTCGCCGTGTTCGACAGCAACCCGCCGTTCGGCTTCGTCGACGCCGCCAACAAGCAGCAGGGCCTCGACATCGACTACGCCCAGGCGATCGCCAAGAAGCTCGGCGTGAAGCTGGAACTGCGCCCGACCAACCCGGCCAACCGCATCCCGCTCTTGGTGTCGAACAAGGTCGACCTGGTCGCCGCCAACTTCACCATCACCGACGAGCGCGCCAAGCAGCTTGACTTCAGCACCCCGTACTTCGCCACCGGCCAGTAATTCATCGCCAAGAAGGGCCTGCTGAAGCAGCCGGCCGACATCGGCAAGCTGCGCATCGGCGCCGACAAGGGCACCACCCAGGAAATCACGCTGCGCGAGAAATTCCCGAGCGCCAAAGTGATCGCCTACGACGACACTCCGCTGGCGCTGGCCGCGCTGCGCAACGGCAACGTGCAGGCGATCACCCAGGACGACGCCAAGCTGGTCGCGCTGTTGGCCAAGGTGCCGGACAAGGACAAGTACGAACTGGCGCCGTTCCACCTGACCCGCGAGTATCAGGGCATCGGCGTCGCGAAGGGCGAGACCCGGCTGTTGAAAGAAGTCAACGCCACGCTGACCGAACTGGAAAAGAACGGCCAGGCCAAGACCATCTACGAGCGCTGGTTCGGCCCGAGCACCCCGGCGCCGCTGCCGCGCACCTTCAAGATCGGCGACAAGGCCTGATCGTCCCACCGTTGTGACCGGCAGCGCAGGGTAAATCCTGCGCTGCCTTTTTCCGTTTTGCTTTCCCCTTGGTCGTAATCGAGTCATGCCACATCTTGTCGCTGTCGACTGGCTCGCTCCCAAGTATCTGACCTGGATGCTGTGGGGCGTGCTGGAAACGCTGTTCCTGTCTCTATTGGTGGCGCTGCTCGCCACCCTGATCGGCCTGCTGTTCGCGGCATTGCGCGACAGCCGCCACCGCGCGCTGCAATTACCGGCGCTCGCCTACCTGACCGTGTTCCGCAACACCCCGCTGCTGGTGCAGCTGCTGTTCTGGTACTTCGGCGCCGCCCGGCTGCTGCCCGACGGCGCGGTCGCGTGGCTCAATGCGCCGCACGCGCTGACGCTGGCGGCCGGCTGGACGCTGCCGTGGCCGAGCTACGAGTTCATCGCCGGGCTGTTCGGCCTCTCCCTCTATTCGGCCAGCTTCATCGCCGAGGAAATCCGCGCTGGCATCTGCGGCGTGGCGTCCGGCCAGCGTGATGCGGCGGCGGCGCTGGGGCTGTCCAACTGGCAGGCGCTGCGCTGGGTGATCCTGCCGCAGGCCTTGCGCATCGCCTTGCCACCCCTGTTCGGCCAGTATATGAACGTGGTGAAGAACACCTCTCTGACGATGGCGATCGGCGTGGTCGAGCTGTCGTATACCTCGCGCCAGGTCGAGACCGAAACGCTCAAGACCTTCCAGGCCTTCGGCGTGGCGACACTGTTCTATATCGCGATCATCGTGGCGCTGGAGCTGGCCTTGCAGCAGCTGCGCCAGGGCCGCTTGGCGCCGGTCGGGGAGGGGCGGCGATGAATGGCGCGGTGATTCTCGACAATCTGCCCACGCTGCTGTGGGGGGGCTACCCGCACGGCCCGCTCGGCGGCCTGGCGCTGACCTTGTTGCTGGCGGGCCTGGCCGGGCTCGGTTCGGCGCTGCTCGGCGTGACGGGCGGGGTGGCATTGACGATGAGCCGGGGTTGGCCGAAGCGGCTGCTCGTGCTCGCGATCGGCTTCCTGCGTGCGATTCCGGTGCTGATGCTGATCTTCTGGGCCTATTTCCTGCTGCCTATCCTATTCGGCGTCGACATTCCCGAGATCACCACCGTGGTCGCGGCGCTGGCGTTGATCGGTGGCGCGTACCTGGCGCACGGGGTGGCGGCGGGGCTGGCGGCGATCGGTCGCGGCCAGTGGGAGGCGGGGCTGTCGCTCGGCCTGAACCGCTGGCAGACGCTGCGGCTGATCGCGCTGCCGCAGGCGCTGCGGATGATGCTGCCGTCGTTCGTCAACCAGTGGGTGGCGCTGATCAAGGACACCTCGCTCGCCTATATCGTCGGCGTGGCCGAGCTGACCTACGTTGCCACCCAGCTCAATAACCGCATGCTGGTCTACTCGACCGAGGTGTTTCTGTTCGTCGGGTTGATGTATTTCGTGCTGTGCAGCGCGCTGCAGCTGACGGCGTCGCGCTGGACAGGGCGGCTCACGCCGGTATGACTTTCGCAAGCGGCCGGCTCGGCAGCGGCCGGCCGCTTGCGGTACAATCGTCCGATTACTCTTTTCGCCTACATTTTTGACGATGAGCACGGAAAACAACGCGCCGGTAATCAGCAACTTCATTCGCAACATCATCGACGAAGATCTCGCCTCGGGTAAGCACCAGAGCATCGTCACCCGCTTCCCGCCGGAGCCGAACGGCTACCTGCACATCGGTCACGTCAAGGCGATCTGCATCAACTTCGGGCTGGCCGAAGACTACCAAGGCCTGTGCAATCTGCGCTTTGACGATACCAACCCGGAAAAAGAGTCGGACGAGTACGTCCAGGCCATCCAGGAAGACATCCACTGGCTGCAGTTCGAGTGGAATCAGGACGTGCGTTTCGCCTCGAATTACTTCGACGCGCTGTACGACTTCGCCGTCGAGCTGATCCGTGCCGGCAAGGCCTACGTCGACGACCTGACCGCCGAAGAGATGCGCGCTTACCGCGGCAGCCTGACCGAGCCGGGCAAGAACAGCCCGTTCCGCGACCGTAGTGTCGAGGAAAACCTCGACCTGTTCACCCGGATGAAGGACGGCGAGTTCCCGGACGGCAGCAAGACGCTGCGCCTGAAGATCGACATGGCGTCGGGTAACATCAACCTGCGCGACCCGGCGATCTACCGTATCCGCCGTGCCCATCACCACCGTACCGGCGACAAGTGGTGCATCTACCCGATGTACGACTACACCCACTGCATCTCGGACGCGCTGGAAGGCATCACCCACTCGCTGTGTTCGCTCGAATTCGAAGACCACCGTCCGCTGTACGACTGGGTGCTCGACAACATCACCATCCCGTGCCACCCGCGCCAATACGAGTTCTCGCGTCTGCACCTGCTGTACACGATCACCTCGAAGCGCAAGCTCAACCGTCTGGTCGCCGAAGGCCTGGTGAGCGGCTGGGACGACCCGCGCATGCCGACCGTGACGGGCATGCGTCGCCGCGGCTATACCCCGTCGGGCCTGAAGCTGTTCGCACAGCGCATCGGCGTGTCCAAGTCGGAAAACATCATCGACATGAGCGTGCTGGAGGGCGCGGTGCGGGAAGAGCTGGAAGCCGGCAGCCCGCGCGTGATGGCGGTGCTCGACCCGATCAAGGTCACGCTGACCAACTACGAGGCCGGCGTCACCGCCAGCCGCAGCGCGCCGTTCCACCCGCACCATCCGGAATTCGGCGAGCGCGACGTGCCGATCGCCCGCGAGATCTACATCGAGCGCGACGACTTCGCCGAAGTGCCGCCGCCGAAGTGGCAGCGCCTGACCGCCGGCGGCGAAGTGCGGCTGCGCTACTCGTACGTGATCAAGTGCATTGATGTGATCAAGGACGCCGACGGCCGTGTCGTGGAGCTGAAGTGCTCGATCGACCACGACACCCTGGGCAAGAACCCGGAAGGCCGCAAGGTGAAGGGCGTGATCCACTGGGTGTCGGCCGAACATGCGGTCGAGGCCGAGGTGCGACTGTATGACCGACTGTTCACCGAAGCGCGTCCGGACGCGGTGCGCGGCGACGACGGCGAGTACGTCGACTTCGTGCAGTTCCTCAATCCGGAGTCGCTGAAGGTGGTGACTGGCTACATCGAGCCGGTGGTGCTGGATCTGGCACCGGAATCGCGTTATCAGTTCGAGCGGATCGGCTACTTCGTCACCGACCGTCGCGATCACCAGCCGGGCAAGAAGGTGGTGTTCAACCGCACGGTGGGTCTGAAAGACAACTGGAGCAAGTAATCCGGATCGGGTAAAAAAGCGGGCGCGATGCCCGCTTTTTTCATGCCTGAAACGAAGGGCGGGCACGATCTCGACCCCGGGGCCGTGTTGGCCGCCCTGGGTTTGGGGGGAGACGTCGCTAGCCTCGAGCCGGCGCGGCCGGTTTCGGCCGCTTGACAAGCTCTGTTAGAATATTCTTTTACCGACCGATAACAGACTGTTCACCATGCTGACCCTGTTCAACACCCTGTCCCGACAGAAAGAAGTCTTCAAACCGATCGAGCCCGGCAAAGTACGCATGTACGTTTGCGGCATGACGGTGTACGACTACTGTCACCTGGGGCATGCACGGATGATCGTGGTGTTCGACATGGTCAGTCGCTGGTTGCGCGCCGAAGGTTACGACCTGACCTATGTGCGCAACATCACCGACATCGACGACAAGATCATCCGGCGCGCTGCCGAGAACGACGAGCCGATCGAGGCGCTGACCGGTCGTTTCATCGCCGCGATGAACGAGGACTTCGAGCGGCTGGGCGCTCTGAAACCGGATCACGAGCCGCGTGCCACCGCCTATGTGCCGGGCATGATCGCGATGATCGAGCAGCTGATCGCCAACGACAAGGCCTACCCGGCCGCCAACGGCGACGTCTACTACGCGGTGCGCGAGTTCAAGGGCTACGGCAAGCTGTCGGGCAAGACGCTCGACGACCTGCGTGCCGGCGAGCGCGTCGACGTCGACCCGTACAAGCGCGACCCGCTCGATTTCGTGCTGTGGAAATCGGCGAAGCTCGGTGAACCGTCCTGGACCAGTCCGTGGGGCGAGGGCCGTCCGGGCTGGCACATCGAGTGCTCGGTGATGAGCGAACAGCTGCTCGGCGATCACTTCGACATCCACGGCGGCGGTGCCGACCTGCAGTTCCCGCACCACGAGAACGAGATCGCGCAGTCCGAAGGCGCGCACGATCATCAATTTGTAAATTACTGGCTGCACAACGGCTTCATCCGCGTCGACAACGAGAAGATGTCCAAGAGCTTGGGCAACTTCTTTACCATCCGCGAGGTGTTGGAAAAGTACGATGCCGAAGTGGTGCGCTTCTTTATCCTGCGTGCTCACTACCGCAGCCCGCTGAACTACTCGGACGCGCACCTAGACGATGCCAAGGGCTCGCTGACCCGGCTCTATACCGCGCTGAAGGGGGTGCCGGTGGCGGGCGAGGTGAGGGTCGACTGGGACGCGCCGCACGCGCAGTGCTTCAAGACGGCGATGGACGACGACTTCAATACCGTCGAAGCGATGGCGGTGCTATTCGAGCTGGCCGGCGAAGTGAACCGGACCCACTCGGTGGAGCTGGCGGCGCAGCTGAAGGCGCTCGGCGGTGTGCTCGGCCTGTTGCAGCGCGACCCGGTGGCGTTCCTGCAGGGCGGCGTCGGCGAGAGCGAACTGTCGGCCGACGCGATCGAAGCGCTGATCCAGGCCCGCAAGGACGCGCGTGCCGCGAAGAACTGGGCCGAATCGGACCGGATCCGCGACGAGCTGCACAACGCTGGCGTGATCCTGGAAGACGGCCCGCAGGGAACCACCTGGCGTCGTGCCTAAGGGCGGCGCTTGCCAAGAGCAGGCAGGCCGAGCATAATACTTCGCTCTTAGCGGTATAGGCACAACCCCTGTACCCGTTTACTAAAGGAACCCAAAATGAAAACTGGTATTCACCCGGATTACACCGAAGTTGCCGTGACCTGCTCGTGCGGCAACCAGTTCACCACCAAGTCGACGATGGCCAAAGACAGCTTCCACATCGAAGTGTGCTCGCTGTGCCACCCGTTCTACACCGGTAAGCAGAAGATCGTTGACACCGCCGGTCGCGTGGACAAGTTCAAGCAAAAATACGGCAACATGTTCAAGCGCTAATCCCGCGGACATGGACCGAAAAAGGCAGCTGCGGCTGCCTTTTTTGTTTTTCGCGCGGCCGAACCAAGCGGCGATGGTCGCGTCTTAGAGCGGCTAACAAAACCCAGCGAAGCGGTTCCGGCTAGGCACGCTGCCGCAGACAGTGCAAGTAGTACGGCAAGGCAGCGCAACAACGCCGGGAGGGTTTTGTTGGTCGCTCTTAGTGCGTATCGTTTGCGCTGCCGGTATCCTTACTCCCATGCTCACTTATACCCCTCCGCAGGACCCCAACCTCGCCAAGCCGACCGAGAAGCCTTGGCTGTTGTTGCTGTTGACCTTCATCTGGCTGTGGCCGGGCATCATCGGCCACGACCCGTGGAAACCGGTCGAGCCGTTCGCCACCGCGGTGGTCGAGGGCATGCTCAGCAGCCACAACTGGCTGCTGCCGACCACCCAGGGCGTGCCGCACCTGGAGTCGCCGCCGCTCTACTACTGGGTGGCCGCCGGTTTCGTGAAACTGTTCTCTCCATGGCTGTTGCCGATGCCCGACGCGGCGCGTCTCGCCACGCCGTTCTTCATGGCGATCGCGCTGACGCTGATGGGTGGGGCGGGGCGGCTGCTGATCGGCCGCCGGCACGGCCGCAGCGTGGTGCTGATCCTGATCGGCTGCATCGGCCTGATCGCCACCGGCCACCAGATGAACCCGATCGTCGCCGGTTTCGCCGGTTTCGCCGCGGCGTTCTACGCGCTGGCGCTGGCGCTGACCTCGCCGGGCCTGGCCGGGGCGATCCTGGGCATCGGCCTGCTGGTGACCTTCCTGTCGACCAGCCTGCTGGAGGTGGTGCTGATCGCCAGCGTGGCGGCGCTGCTGCCGGCGTTCTCGGCCTGGCGCAACAAGAGCTACGCGATCACGCTGATCCTGGCGCTGCTGATCGCGGTGCCGCTGGCGCTGATCTGGCCGATGGCGTTCGCCAAGGCGCACCCGGCCGAGTTCCAGCAGTGGTGGAATTATTACGCGCTCGGGCCGCTCAACGGCGTCGGCCATGTCCAGATGTTCCACCAGTTCGGTTATTTCCCGCAGGTGGTGTTCTGGTACTGCTTCCCGGCCTGGCCACTGGCCGCCTGGACGATCTACCGCCGGCGCGACCTGAACAGCCCGATGCTGCAGCTGCCGCTGATATTCTTCGCGGTGGTGCTGATCCTATTGACGCTGTCCGACCGCCAGGCGCCCGAGTACGCGATACCGCTGCTCCTGCCGATGGCGCTGCTGGCGGCGATCGAGATCGACACCCTGAAGCGCGGCGCCGCGGCGCTGTTCAACTGGTTCGGGCTGATGACCTTCGGGTTCTTCGGCATCCTGGTGTGGCTCGGTTGGCTGGCGATGAACTACGGCTGGCCGGCCAAGTTGGCCGAACGCTCCGCCTACTTCAGCCCGTACTATCAGCCGCAGGTGTCAACCTTCGGCGCGGTGTGCGCGTTGATCGCCACACTGGTATGGATCTGGGCGGTGACCCGCCGCAACCTGCGCGGCCGCCAGGCGGTGACCAACTGGGCGGCCGGCATCACGCTGCTGTGGGGGCTGGGGCTGACCTTGTGGCTGCCGTGGCTCGACGCGGCGAAGAGCTTCCGGCCGGTGGTTGAGCAGATGGTCGACGCGCTGCCGCCGGACGTCGGCTGCGTCGCCACCGAGGACAGCAACCGGCTCACAAGGCTGAGCTGGGAGATGTTCGGCAATATGAAGCTCAAGACCTTTCCGAGCGGCAACATCGACGTGCCGTGCAACTGGCGGCTGATGGTGCGCGACAAGGACGACGGCCTGGCCGAACCGGGCTGGACCTTGGTCTGGACCGGCAGCCGACCGCGCGACGATACCCAGTTCGGGCTGTACCGGCGCACCCCGAGCGCCACGGCCCGCTGACACGGACAGAACAACGCCACCCTCGGGTGGCGTTTTGCATTGCCGGGCCGGACGGCTCAGTGGCTCAGCTCGTCGCGGTTCTCGAACTGTTTCAGCGCCTCGGGGTTGGCCAGTGCTGACACATTGCTGACCGGCTCGCCGTGGATCACGTTGCGCACCGCCAGCTCGACGATCTTGCCCGACAGGGTGCGCGGGATGTCGGTGACCTGCACGATGCGCGCCGGCACGTGGCGCGGGCTGGCGCCGTGGCGGATCTTGTCCTTGATCCGCGTGATCAGCGCCTCGTCGAGCGTCAGCCCCTCGCGCAGCCGCACGAACAGCACCACCCGCTCGTCGTCCTGCCAGTGCTGGCCGACCGCCAGCGCTTCGAGGATTTCGTCGAACACCTCGACCTGGCGGTAGATCTCGGCGGTGCCGATCCGCACCCCGCCGGGGTTGAGCACCGCGTCGGAGCGGCCGTGGATGATCAGCCCGTCGTGTTCGGTGATCTCGGCGAAGTCGCCGTGGCACCAGACGTTGGGATAGCGGTCGAAGTAGGCCTTGCGGTACTTCTCGCCATCCGGGTCGCGCCAGAAGCCGACCGGCATCGACGGGAACGGCTTGGTGCAGACTAGCTCGCCTTTCTTGCCGCGCACGGCGTGGCCGCGCTCGTCCCATACCTCGACGGCCATCCCCAGGCCCCGGCACTGCAGCTCGCCGGCCCAGACCGGCAGGTTGGCGTTGCCGAGCGCGAAGCACGAGACGATGTCGGTGCCGCCCGAGATCGACGCCAGGCTGATGTCGGCCTTGATCGCCCGATAGACCCAGTCGAAACTCTCGGCGACCAGCGGCGAGCCGGTCGACAGCACCGCGCGCAGGTCGCCGAGCCGCCAGTGTCGGCGCGGCTCCAGGCCGAGCTTGTGCAGGCCATCGATGTATTTGGCCGAGGTGCCGAAATGGGTGCAGCGGTACGCTTCGGCGTAGTCCCACAGCACCCGGCCGTCGGCGGAGAGCGGCGAGCCGTCGTAGAGCAGCAGTGTCGCGCCGCTTGCCAGCCCCGAGACCAGCCAGTTCCACATCATCCAGCCGCAGGTGGTGAAGTAGAACAGCGCATCGCCGCGGTGCAGGTCGGCGTGCAACTGGTGCTCCTTCAGGTGCTGCAGCAGCGTGCCGCCGTGGCCGTGCACGATGCATTTCGGTTTGCCAGTGGTGCCGCTCGAATAGAGGATGAACAGCGGGTGGTTGAACGGCAGCCGCTCGAACCGTAGCGGTTGCGGCACGAACGGCGCGACGAAGGCGTCGAGCGTGACCGCGCCGGCGAGCCGGGCGGCGATGGCGTCGGCGCGGCCGAGGTAGGGCACCACCACGGTCTTTTGCAGCGACGGCAGGCCGGCGTTGATCGCGGCGAGCTTGTCGGCGACGTCGATGTCCTTGCCGTTGTACCAGTAGCCGTCCGGGCAGAACAGCACGGTCGGTTCGGTCTGGCCGAAGCGGTCGAGCGCGCCGTCGATGCCGAAATCGGGCGAGCAGCTGGTCCAGACCGCGCCGAGGCTGGTCGCGGCGAGCATCGCCGCCAGTGTCTCGGGCATGTTCGGCATGAAGCCGGCGATCCGGTCGCCGCTCTTCACCCCGGTGGCGGTGAGCGCCTGCTGCAGCCGTGACACCCGTTCGGTCAACTCGCGCCAGCTCCACTCGCGCTTGACCTTGTCCTCGCCCCAGAACACCACGGCGCGCCCGTCGTCGCAGCGGCGCAGTAGGTTTTCCGCGTAGTTGAGCCGGGCATCGGGGAAGAAACGCGCCTGGAGCAGCTTGTCACCATCGACGAGCACCGTCTCGCCGCGCTCGCCGATCACGCCGGTATAGCTCCAGACCAGCGCCCAGAACCGCTCCGGCTCGTCGACGCTGGCCTGCCACAGGCTGTGGTAGTCGGGGAAACGTTGGCCGAAGGCGGTCTCGGCCGCGTGGGTGAAGGCGGTCAGGTGGGTGCCGGCCACGCGGGCCGGCGAGGGTTGCCAGAGGGGCCGGGTGGTATCGCTCATGTGCGTGCTCCCTGTTGCGGGATCACCGACACACGGCGTAGCGGCGCTTAGGCGTGGTGGTCGGCGACCCTTATTGGCGCGCCTGCGCCACACGCGACGGCGCCCGGTCTAGCCGGGCGGCGATGCGGCGAGCGCAGGCGACGAGCTTGTTCAGGTCGACCCCGGTGTCGTAGCCAAGACCGGCCAGCAGGTAGACCACGTCTTCGCTGGCGACGTTGCCGGAGGCTCCTTGAGCATAGGGGCAGCCACCCAGCCCGGCAACCGAGGCGTCGAAGGTGCGCAGGCCGAACTCGAGCGACGCGCAGATATTGGCGATCGCCATGCCGTAGGTGTCGTGGTAGTGACCGGCCAACTGGCTGACCGGTACCTTGTGCGCGACCGCGTCGAGCATCGCCAGCACCTGGCGCGGCGTGCCGACGCCGATGGTGTCGCCGAGCGAGATCTCGTAACAGCCCATTTCGACCAGCGCCTGCGCCACCTCGGCCACCGCGGCAGGTTTGATCGGCCCCTCGTACGGGCAGGCCACTACGCAGGACACGTAGCCGCGCACCGCCACGCCGGCGTCGCGGGCGCGGCGGATCACCGGCGCGAAGCGCGCCAGGCTCTCGGCGATGCTGCAGTTGATGTTCTTCTGGCTGAACGATTCGCTCGCCGCGCCGAACACCGCGATCTCGCGCGCGCCGGCGGCCAGCGCGGCGTCGAGGCCCTTCTCGTTGGGCACCAGCACCGGGTAGTGGGTGGTACTGGCGAGGTCCAGGCCGGCCAGCACCGCGGCGGTGTCGGCCATCTGCGGTACCCACTTGGGCGAGACGAAGGCGCCGGCCTCGATATGGGTCAGCCCCGCGTCGGCGAGCTCGGCGATCAGCGCCAGCTTCTCGACCACCGACAGCTGCTGTTTCTCGTTCTGCAGCCCGTCGCGCGGGCCGACTTCGACGATCTTGACCTGTTGCATGGTGAAGTCCTTGTGTGGGTATGCGCATGCCGCCGTTGGAAAATGCAGCGAAGCGGCCCCGGCCAGGCGTGCTGCCGCAGAAAACGAGGCATGGCCGAAGTTTCTGCATAGCTACAGTACAAGTCGTACGGCAGTACAACGTCGCCGGGGGCCAGTGGCGCTCAGGCGGCCTCGAAGTCGACCAAGTCGGCCCCGTCGTCCACCTGTTCGCCCGGCGCGTAATAGAACGCCGCCACCTTGCCGTCGCTCGGCGCCGACAGGGTGTGCTCCATCTTCATCGCCTCTAGGATCATCAGCGGCGTGCCCTTGCTGACGGTCGCGCCCGGTTCGGCCAACCAGGCCACCACCCGGCCCGGCATCGGTGCACGCAGGTGTGCCTCGCCGTGCGCGCCGCCGGCTTCGACCGCCAGCGGGTCGAGCCAGGTCACCGTCAGTCGCTCGCCCTGGCAGAACAGCGTGCGCTCGGCGCCATGCCGGACCAGATCGGCGGCCAGCTGTCGGCCGTTCAGGTTGGCCGAAAGCGCTGTGTCGTCGAGACGGCCACGGGCGGCGAAGCATTGGCCGGCGACGCACAGGTTCAGCGCGTCGCCGCAATACTCGACCTCGACCGGGTAGTCGGTCTCGCCGTGGCGATAATGGCGGCTGCGGCGCAGGCTACCGTTGAGCCGCCAGCCGGGCAGGGCGGTCCAGGCCGAGTCGCCGGCCGGCTGTTCGGCCAAGGTGTCGGCCAGCGCGACCAGCGCCAGCTGCTCGGCGCTCGGCGCGGCCGGCGGCGGCAGCAGTTCGGCGGCGTGGCGGGCGATCAGGCCGGTGTCGAGGTCGGCGTTGGCAAAGGCCGGGTGCGCGGCCAGTCGGCGCAGGAAGGGCAGGTTGGTGACGAGGCCGGCCACCTGGTAGTCGGCTAGCGCCGCATCGAGCCGCGCCAGGGCGCTGGCACGGTCTTTACCCCAGACGATCAGCTTGGCGATCATCGGGTCGTAGAACGGCGTGATCGTGTCGCCCTCGGCGACGCCGGTGTCGACGCGTACCGTGCCCGATTCCTGCGGCGCGCTCAGGTGCACGAGCTTGCCGGTGGCGGGCAGGAAGTCGTTGTCCGGGTCTTCGGCGTAGACGCGCGCCTCTATCGCGTGGCCAGTCAGTGACAGCTGCTCCTGCGCCAGCGGCAGTGCATCGCCTGCCGCGACCTTCAGCTGCCACTCGACCAGGTCCTGGCCGGTGATGTACTCGGTGACCGGGTGTTCGACCTGCAGGCGGGTGTTCATCTCCATGAAGTAGAACGCGTCGCTCGCGGTGTCGACGATGAACTCGACGGTGCCGGCGCCAACGTAGCCGACCGCGCGCGCCGCGGCGCAGGCCGCCTCGCCCATCGCGCGGCGGCGCTCGGCCGTCATGCCGGGGGCCGGCGCCTCCTCCAGCACCTTCTGGTGGCGGCGCTGCACCGAGCAGTCGCGCTCGAACAGGTAGACGACCCGGCCGTGCGTGTCTGCGAACAGCTGGATCTCGATGTGGCGCGGGCGGGTCAGGTATTTCTCGACCAGCACCTTGTCGTCGCCGAAGCTCGCCTTCGCCTCGCGGCGGCAGGCGGCCAGCTCGGCGAGGAAATCCGCGCTCTGGGCGACGATGCGCATGCCCTTGCCGCCGCCGCCGGCGCTGGCCTTGATCAGCACCGGGTAGCCGATCGCGTCGGCCTGGGTCTTCAGGAACGCCTCGTCCTGCTCGTCGCCGTGGTAGCCCGGCACCAGCGGCACACCGGCGCCCTCCATCAGCGTCTTGGCGGCCGACTTGCTGCCCATCGCGGCGATCGCGGCGGCCGGCGGGCCGATGAAGGCGATGCCGGCGGCGGCGCACGCCTCGGCGAAGCCGGCGTTCTCGGACAGGAAGCCGTAGCCGGGGTGGATCGCCTCGGCGCCGCTTGCCTTGGCGATCTCGAGGATGCGTTCGGCCTTCAGGTACGAATCGGCCACCGGCGCCGGGCCGAGCCGCCAGGCTTCGTCGGCCTGCTTGACGAACAGCGACTCGGCGTCGGCGTCCGAATACACCGCCACGGTGCGGATGCCGAGGCGGCGGGCGGTGCGGATCACGCGGCAGGCGATTTCGCCACGGTTGGCGATCAGTATCTTTTTGAACATGGTTACTCCGTGGCGAAATCGGCCACGCGCGCTGCGCACGCGAGGCGGTTTGACTTTGTCGCTGTGCCGCTTCGCGGCTGGTCACCGCGGTTCGCTATCAGGATCTTCTTGAACATATCGTCATTCCACGCGACAGGGGCGGGCGTTCGGCCAACGTTGGCCGAAGCGGTCAGAGCTTATGGCCAGTGCGGACGGCGCTTGTCGAGGAACGCCGACAGTCCCTCCTGGCCCTCGGCGCTGCCGCGAAGCCGGGCGATGCGCCGCGCCGTGTCGTTGAGCAGTGCGCTGTCCGCCTCGCGGTACGCGACGTCGGCGATCAGCTTCTTCGCCTCACGCATCGCCTGCGGGCCGTTGTTGAGCAGGTCGCCGACCAGACCGTCGACCACGTCGTCGAGCAGCTCGTCCGAGGTGACCTCGTGCACCAGGCCGAGCCGGCAGGCGGTGTCGGCGTCGAAGCGCTCGGCGGTGAGGAAGTAGCGTCGCGCCGCCGAGGCGCCGATCTTGGCGACCACGTAGGGGCTGATCGTCGCCGGGGTCAGGCCGAGCTTCACTTCCGACAGGCAGAAGCTGGCGTTGTCGCTCGCGATCACCACATCGCAGCAGGCGACCAGACCGACGCCGCCGCCGAACGCCGCGCCCTGCACCCGCGCCACGGTCGGCTTGGGCAGGGTGTCGAGCGTGTGCATCAGCGTGGCCAGCGTCATCGCGTCGAGGACGTTTTCCTCCTCGCTGTAGCCGGCGACGCGGCGCATCCAGTTCAGGTCGGCGCCGGCCGAGAAGCTGCGTCCCTCGGCGCCGAGCACCACCACCCGCACCGCCGGGTCGGCGGCCAGCGCTTCGAGGTGGGTGGTCAGCGCGGCGATCAGCTTGTCGTCGAAGGCGTTGTGCAGCTCCGGGCGGGCTAGCGTGATGGTGGCGACGCCACGGCTGTCGAGAGCGGTCTTCAGTGTCATGGTGGCTTTCCTCGTGTTGTTCTTGCTTTTCAGGCTCAGGGAACCGGGCCGGTGCATTACATCCGGAACACGCCAAATTTCGTTGCTTCGATCGGCGCGTTCAGGCTCGCCTCCAGCGCCAGCGCGAGCACCGCGCGGGTGTCCTTCGGGTCGATCACGCCGTCGTCCCACAGCCGCGCGCTGGCGTAGTAGGGGTGGCCCTGGTGCTCGTACTGCTCGCGGATCGGCGCCTTGAACGCTTCCTCTTCTTCTTTCGGCCAGCTGTCGCCTAACTGATCGCGTTTCACCTGCGCCAGCACCCCGGCCGCCTGTTCGCCGCCCATCACCGAGATGCGCGCGTTCGGCCACATCCACAGGAAGCGCGGCGAGTACGCCCGGCCGCACATGCCGTAGTTGCCGGCGCCGAAGCTGCCGCCGATCAGCACGGTGAACTTGGGCACTCGGGCGCAGGCGACCGCGGTGACCAATTTCGCGCCGTCCTTGGCGATGCCGCCGTTTTCGTACTTCTTGCCGACCATGAAGCCGGTGATGTTCTGCAGGAAGATCAACGGGATGCCGCGCTGGCTGCACAGCTCGACGAAGTGCGCGCCCTTCAGTGCCGACTCGGAGAACAGGATGCCGTTGTTGGCGACGAGGCCGACCCGGTAGCCGTTCAGCCGGGCGAAGCCGGTGACCAAGGTCGCGCCGTAGTTCTGCTTGAATTCGTCGAAGGCCGAGTCGTCGACCAGACGCAGGATGATCTCGCGCACGTCGAACGGCTTCTTCGCGTCGGCCGGGATCACGCCATACAGCTCCTCGCTGGCGTAGCGCGGCAGCTTCGGCTCGGCGCGGTCGAGCACACCGTGTTTCTGCCAGTTGAGCCCGCCGACGATGCGCCGGGCGATGCCCAGCGCGTGCGCGTCGTTCTCGGCCAGATGGTCGACCACGCCGGAAATGCGCGCGTGGACGTCACCGCCGCCCAGCTCCTCGGCGTCGACCACCTCGCCAGTGGCGGCTTTGACCAGCGGTGGACCGCCGAGGAAGATCGTTCCCTGGTTGCGCACGATTACCGACTCGTCCGACATCGCCGGCACGTAGGCGCCGCCGGCGGTGCAGCTGCCCATCACCACCGCGATCTGCGGGATGCCGGCGGCCGACAGCGTGGCCTGGTTGTAGAAGATCCGGCCGAAGTGGTCGCGATCGGGAAACACCTCGTCCTGCAGGGGCAGGAAGGCGCCACCGGAGTCGACCAGGTAGACGCAGGGCAGGCGGTTTTCGCGGGCGATCTCCTGCGCGCGCAGGTGCTTCTTCACCGTCATCGGGTAGTAGGTGCCACCCTTGACGGTGGCGTCGTTGGCGACGATCAGACACTCGATGCCGCTGATCCGGCCGATGCCGGCGATCAGCCCGGCGCCGGGCGCCGCGTCGTCGTACATGCCGTAGGCGGCCAGCTGCGACAGCTCGAGAAACGGCGAGCCGGCGTCGAGCAGCAGGTCGATGCGCTCGCGCGGCAACAGCTTGCCGCGGGCGGTGTGCTTGGCGCGGGCGCTGTCGCCGCCGCCCTGGGCGATTCGGCCGACCTTGTCCTGCAGGTCGGCGACCAGCATGCGCATCTTGTCGCTGTTGGCGATAAAGTCGGCCGAACGCGGGGAAAGGGTGGATTCCAGTATCGGCATGGGGTGTCCTTGCGGGCGGCTCAGTGGGCGTCGACGAACCAGACGGTCTGGATCAGGTCGTCGACCACCTGGTAGATCACGATCGCGTCGATCGCCGCGTCGCCGACGCCGCTGACCACCTCGCGGTCGATCACCGTGTTGCCGAGCCCCATGCGGCTGATCAGCTCGGCGTTGAGCGCCGGCCGGTTGAAACGGTTCTCGGCGTAGTGCTCGGCGAGCGCGGCCTTGCCGTCGATCAGCAGCCGTTGTGACGGGAAGCCGTACGCCTTGACGGTGTCGGCGTAGCAGGCGATGAAGCGGTCGAGATCGCGGGCGTTGTACGCGTCCAACTGGGTCTGGACGATGCGTTCGGCGTCATGCATGGCAAGCTCCTTTGCGGCCGCCGGGCCTGCGGTGGCAGGGCCCGGCGGCGCGGTGATTAGCGGGTTTCGGCCATCAGCTCGCGGCCAATCAGCCAGCGGCGGATTTCGCTGGTGCCGGCGCCGATCTCGTACAGCTTGGCGTCGCGCAGCAGCCGGCCGGTCGGGTACTCATTAATGTAGCCGTTGCCACCCAGGCACTGGATAGCGTCCAGCGCCATCTTGGTGGCGTTTTCGGCGGCGTACAGGATGGCGCCGGCGGCGTCCTTGCGGGTGTTGCGGCCCGCTTCGCCGCGGTCGAGCGCCTGTCCCACCGCGTAAACATAGGCGCGGCTCGCCGACAGCGTCACGTACATGTCGGCGAGCTTGCCCTGCATCAGCTGGAAGTCGCCGATAGGCTGGCCGAACTGGGTGCGGTCGGTCAGGTACGGCACCACTACGTCCAGGCACGCCTGCATGATGCCGAGCGGGCCGGCGGCCAGCACCGCACGTTCGTAGTCTAGGCCGCTCATCAGCACGTTGACGCCTTCGCCGACGTTGCCCAGCACGTTCTCGGCCGGCACTTCGCAGTCGTCGAAGAAGATCGGGTAGGTGTTGGAGCCGCGCATGCCGAGCTTGTCGAGCTTGCTGCCGGCCGAGAAGCCTTTGAAACCCTTCTCGACGATGAAGGCGGTGATGCCGCGCGGGCCGGCGTCGACGTCGGTCTTGGCGTACACCACCAGCACGTCCGCGTCGCCGCCGTTGGTGATCCACATCTTGCTGCCGTTGAGCACGTAGTGGTCGCCCTGTTTGTCGGCGCGCAGCTTCATGCTGACCACGTCCGAGCCGGCGTTCGGCTCCGACATTGCCAGCGCGCCGACGTGCTCGCCCGAGATCAGCTTGGGCAGGTAGCGGGCCTTCTGTTCGGCGGTGCCGTTCTTGTTGATCTGGTTCACGCACAGATTGGAGTGTGCGCCGTAGGAGAGGCCGACCGAGGCGCTGGCGCGGCTGATTTCCTCCATCGCGATCATGTGCGCGAGATAGCCCAGATTGGCGCCGCCGTATTCTTCCTCGGCGGTGATGCCGAGCAGGCCCAGCTCACCGAATTTGCGCCACAGGTCGGCCGGAAACAGGTTGTCGCGGTCGATGTCGGCAGCGCGCGGGGCGATTTCGCTGTCGGCGAAGTCCTTGATGGTGTCGCGCAGCAGCTCGTAGCTGTCGCCGTGGCCGAAATTCAGGCGGGTGAACATGGGGCTTCTCCTCGTAGACTTGGGCGTGTTGTGCTTCTATCTTTAATTACGCTTACGTAAACGTCAACTATATGGCGTAAAAAACCGCCTCAGGCGGTCTGCGGATGCTGGGTCAGTTCGTCGATCACGCTGCGGCAGTGCACTTCCAGCGAGTCGATCTCGGACAGCACCGCGTCGATGTCGCGGCGTTGCTCCTCGAGCTGCTGGCGCCGTTCGGTCAACAGCTGCAGCAGTTTCAGCGACTGGCTGGCCTCGTCGCGCGCCAGCTCGTACAGGTCGAGAATCTCGCGGATTTCCGACAGCGCGAGGCCGATGCGCTTGCCGCGCAGGATCAGCTTCAGCCGGGCGCGGTCGCGATGCGTATAGACGCGCTGGCGCCCCTGGCGGGCGGGCAGGATCAGGCCCTGCTCCTCGTAGAAACGGATGGTGCGCAGCGTCACGTCGCATTCGCTGGCAAGATCCGAGATGCTGTACTCCGCTTGCTCGGCCATGATGGAATCGTCCTGTATCGAATGCAGCATTGTAGCGTTTTTCCCGCGGAGGCCAACAGTTGCCGTGACTTACGTTTACGTAATAGTCATTATTGTCGGCGGCAACAAGCCCCGGCCACGCTAACGACTCACGATAACAACGAGGAGGATCACCCATGCCCCAGTCGAGTTACGTCCACGGCGCCAGCGCTACGCCCCTTATCGGTGAGACGCTGGGCGCCTACTTCGACGCCGCCTGCCGGCGCTACGCCGAGCGCGACGCGCTGATCGTTCGGCAGCAGGGCACGCGCTGGAGCTACGCCGAGCTGCGCGAGCAGGTCGACCGGCTCGCGTGTGGGCTGTTGCGGCTGGGCCTGGTTCCCGGCGACCGGGTCGGCATCTGGTCGCCGAATAACACCGAATGGGTGCTGGCCCAGTTTGCCAGCGCCAAGGCCGGCCTGGTGCTGGTCAACATCAACCCGGCGTACCGCCGCGCCGAGCTGGAGTACGCGCTGAACAAGGTCGGCTGCCGGGCCTTGATCGTCGCGCCCAGCTTCAAGAGCAGCGACTACCTGGCGATGATCAACGATCTGGCGCCGGAGCTGCCGGGCTGCCCGGCGGGGCAATTGCGTTCGGCGGCACTGCCGACGCTGGAGGTGGTGATCCGGCTCGGCGACGAGGCGGCGCCGGGCATGCTCAACTTCCCGGCGCTGCTCACCGAACCGAGCGCGGCCGAACGCGCAAGCCTCGCCGAGATCGGCGCCAGCCTGCAGTTCGACGAGCCGATCAATATCCAGTTTACCTCCGGCACCACCGGCAGCCCGAAGGGCGCCACGCTCAGCCATCACAACATCCTCAACAACGGCTTCTTCGTCGGCGAGGCGATGCGCCTGGTGCCGGGCGATAGGCTCTGCATCCCGGTGCCGCTCTATCACTGCTTCGGCATGGTGCTCGGCAATCTCGCCTGCCTGAGCCACGGCGCGACGATGATCTACCCGTCCGAGGCGTTCGAGCCGCTGGCGGTGCTGGAAACGGTGGCCGCCGAGCGCTGTACCGCCTTGCACGGCGTGCCGACGATGTTTATCGCGCTGCTCGACCATCCGCGCTTCGGCGAATTCGACCTGTCTTCCTTACGCACCGGCATCATGGCCGGCAGCCCGTGCCCGATCGAGGTGATGCGTCGGGTGGTCGAGCGGATGCACATGGCCGAGGTCACGATCGCCTACGGCATGACCGAGACCAGCCCGGTCAGCTTCCAGAGCGCCACCGACACGCCGATCGACAAGAAGGTCGGCACGGTCGGGCGCATCCATCCGCACCTGGAGGTGAAGCTGGTCGACGTCGACGGCCGCATCGTGCCGCGCGGCGAAACCGGCGAGCTCTTGACCCGCGGCTACTCGGTGATGCTCGGCTACTGGGGCGACGAGGAGAAGACCCGCGAGGCGATCGACGCCGCCGGCTGGATGCATACCGGCGACCTGGCGGTGATCGACGAGGACGGCTACTGCAATATCGTCGGCCGCTCCAAGGACATGGTGATCCGCGGCGGCGAGAACGTCTATCCGCGCGAGATCGAGGAATTCCTCTACCGCCACCCGAAGATCCAGGACGTGCAGGTGATCGGCGTGCCGGACGAGCGCTACGGCGAGGAGCTGTGTGCGTGGATCCGGCTGCGCGACGGCGAGACCGCCACCGAGGACGAGATCCGCGCCTTCTGCCAGGGCCAGATCGCGCATTACAAGATTCCGCGCTATATCCTGTTCGTCGAAGCGTTTCCGATGACGGTGACCGGCAAGATCCAGAAATATCTGATGCGTCAGGCCAGTAAGGACAAGCTGGGGCTGACCGAGCAGCGCACCGCCTGAACCGTTCGGCCAACCTAAAGGAGCTCATCATGAAATACACCGGCCAGATCGAATTCACCCTCATCGAACAGACGCCGGCGCGAGTGGTCGCCGAGATGCCGGTGCTAGCCGGCATCCTCAACCCGCACGGCATCGCCAACGCCGGCGCCATCGTCTGGTTTGCCGACGTCGCCGCGTCGGTGCTGGCGTTCGGCGGCAGCGACTTCGACGAGAGCCGCGGCGCGTTTCCGCTGGCGATCAACCTGAACGCGAGTTTCCTCGGCAATCAGCAAGACGGGGTGTTCACGGCCATCTCGGTGTTCGTCAAGAAAGGGCGGCGGTTGTCGGTGGTGCGCACCACCGTCACCGGCGACGGTGGCCGGCTGATCGCCGAGATCACCACCAGCCACCTGCCGGCCGGTTGACGCCGTTCGGCTTCCCGCTCATGGCCGGCCGGCCCGAAAACAGGCACAATCCGTGCCGTTAACCGAATACTGTAAGGATGCACGAGATGACCGCAATGAGCGCCGAAGCGATCGACCGCCTGGAAACCCTGCTGTCCGGCCGCGCCGAAGACGGCGACACGATGCGCCTGGACGAAGTCCAGGGCTTCTTCGTGGCGCTGGCCAGCGGCCCGGATGCGCTGGATGAGGCCGAGTGGATGCCGCATGTGCTGGGCACCAAACACGGCTACAGCGAAGCAGAACTGACCGAGCTGCAACAGCTGCTGCGCACCATGATGGCCGACGTCCAGCAGACGATGGCCGAAGGCCGCGAGATCGACCTCACCCTGTACGAGGGCGACGACGGCGAGGCCGACTACCTGCCGTGGTGTAACGCTTACCTGTTCGCGCTCGACGTGGTCGATACCGACTGGTTCGAGGTCGAGGACGAAGGCTTCGAAGACCTGCTCTACCCGATGATGGCGCTCGGCGGCATGTTCGAGCAGGACGGCGAGGTGCTGGTCGAGCTGTCCGAGGAGGACCTGGACGAGCTGAAGGACGAGCTGACCGTGTCGCTGCAGGCGGTCTACAACTACTGGCAGGCCAAGAAGGCCGCGCCGACCACCGTCCGTCGCGACGGCGACAAGGTCGGCCGCAACGATCCATGTCCGTGCGGCAGCGGCAAGAAGTACAAGGCCTGCTGCGGCAAGAGCTGAGCCGGTCTGGTGACGAAAAACCCACGCTTGAGAGCGTGGGTTTTTTTTCATGTCCGACAGGGTTCGGCCAAGCTTGGCAGATCGCGGTAGCTCCAGGCCAAACCGGTGACGGGGAAGTGTTAGAGGAGAGTCAGATCAACTGCTGGCGGAGGCTGGCCCGCGCCCCGGTCACGCTGACGGTGGCCAGAGCGCCATTGACCAGCAGCCATTGCGGCGGAAGATGGCCAATGTCGGCATCGAGCAGCACCGGGCAGGGCAGGTCGCCGAGTGCACTCGTAACGGCATCAAGATAAGCGAGCCGGTCCGGAGCCGCGGCATCCGGCCCGCTGTTGCGCCCCAGCAGCACGCCGGAGAGCCCATTGAACCAGCCGTTCAGGCGCAGTCCCCACAGGGCCCGGGCCAGTTCGCACGGCGCCATCTCGGCGTTCTCCAGATATAGGATCACGCCGTCCTGGTGATGCCGGGCGATGAAGCTCGGCACGTCGCCGTAGCGGCTGCCGGCCAGCCGACCGATGGTGTCGAGACAGCCGCCGATCAGCCGGCCGGAGAACTGCTGTGCAGCAGCGGGGTCGGCCGATGAATGCAGCAGGCGCACCGAAGCCGGTTCGGCCAACTGCAGCGGCGCGTCCGGCTGCACGGCCCACGACGGGCCGTGGCGGTGATGCGCCGGCGACGACGGCTGGCTAAACGCGCTGCCGGCCGGTAGCGCCAGCCGATCCAGTGCGCCGGCGGTCAGCGGTTCGACCTCGCCCGGCACCAGTTGCATCAGGTTGGCTCCGTGCGCGCTGGCCCAGCCGGCACCCAAGATCAACGGCAGCAGCACGGTGCTGACGTCGGAAAAGCCCAGTAGCCACTTGGGCGGCAAGGCGGTCAGCCGTTCGAAGTCGAGCAGCGGCAGTAATTCGATCGCCAGTTCGCCACCCCACGGCGGCAGCACCGCGGCGATGCTCGGGTCGATCAGCGTCGCCATCAGTTCTTCGGCGCGTTCTGCCGGCGGTGCGCTGGCGTCCTTATATTGGCGACGCAGGCTGCGGCCCTCGACCACCTGATAGCCTCTGGAGCGTAGCCCGTCGAGAACCAGTTCGAGTCGGGGGGGGGGGTAACGGTGCGGCGACACCGGAAGAGAAGGCGACGACGGCGATGCGGTCGCCGGCTTGCAGCGGGCGGGGGTAACGGATCATAGCGGGGAAGTGTGGGGAGGGCGGCCAATCTACTATTAATAGGTTGGCCGAAGGAGACTCAGGCGGCGCAGGGCTGGGTCGGTTGGATCTGCAGGTTGACCGCGTAGTCGGCGAAGCCGATGCGTTTCCAGAAGCACAGGCCGCCGGTATTGCGCGACTGGACCGTCACCGTCAGCTTGCGGTTGCGCGGCAGCTGTTTGCGCAGCAGGTTGAACGCGGTACGGCCGTGGCCGCAGCGGCGGCGTTCGGGGGCGACGAAGAACGGCTGCAGCACCAGTTCGTCGCCTTGTTCATGCAGCAAGGCATAACCGAGGTCGCCTTCCGCATCGCGGAACATATACAAGCGGCTGTCGCCGTCGTGCAGCAGCGTCTGGCGCTGCAGAATGGCCAGCAGTTCCTCGAGGGTGGGGCTCTTCCCCTGTTCTTCCTGGAGCTGGCGGGTCCAGCGGGTGAGTAGGGCGGCGTCGGCCAGGGTGGCGGTGCGGATTTCCATTGTTGTCTCCTTTGCTACTTTTGTGCTCGGTCTTTATGCCGATAGAATCATTTTGCTACGCGGTTCGGTGTTTTATCAATATCTTGACGTAAAAATAAAAGCGGCCCACCTGGGCCGCTTTGGAAATGACTTCCGTTTTGTGCTTACTGGAAAGCGAAATGCTCGGCGTCCAGCGCCATCAGCGGTGTCGCGCCACTCTTGATGCTGGCCATTAGCCCATACACTTCCGGCAGCAGTTTGGCGAAGTAGAAGCGCGCGGTGGTGATCTTGGCATGGTAAAACGGCTCGGCCGTATCGCCCCGGTCAAGCGCGACGCGCACCATCCGTGCCCACAGCCAGGCGTAGGTGAGGTGGCCGATCACGCGCAGGTAATCGGTGGCGGCGGCGCCGGCCTCGTCGCGGTTCTTCATCGCCGCCATGCCGATGTGCATGGTCAGCTCGCCGGTCTCCTTCAACAGCTTCATCAGCGGCTCGACGAATTCGCGCATCCGCTCGTCGCCTTCCTGCTCCTTGCAGAACGCCACTACCATGCCGCTGAACTTGCGCAGCTTCTGTCCCTGGTCGAGCAGCACCTTGCGACCGATCAGGTCGAGCGCCTGGATGCCGTTGGTGCCCTCGTAGATCTGCGAGATGCGGCAGTCGCGCACCAGCTGCTCCATGCCCCATTCGCGGATGAAGCCGTGGCCGCCGAGCACCTGCATGCCGAGGTTGGTCGCGATATAGCCGTTGTCGGTCATGAAGGCCTTGGCCACCGGGGTGAGCAGGGCGACCAGGTCGGCCGCCTCCTGGCGCTGGTCGGCGTCCGGATGCTTTTCCTCGATGTCGAGTTGCAGCGCCAACAGCGCGGTCAGCGCGCGGCCGGCCTCGGTGTAGGCCTTCTGCGTCAGCAGCATGCGGCGCACGTCCGGGTGCACGATGATCGGGTCGGCGGCCTTGTCCGGGAAGGCCGGGCCGTTGGCCGCGCGCATCTGCAGGCGATCCTTGGCATACGCCAACGCGCCCTGGAACGACGCTTCGCCGAGGCCCAGCCCCTGCATGCCGCAACCGAGGCGCGCCGCGTTCATCATGGTGAACATGCAGGCCAGGCCCTTGTTCGGCTCGCCGATCAGATAGCCCTTCGCGCCGTCGAAGTTGAGCACCGCGGTGGCGTTGGCCTTGATGCCCATCTTGTGTTCCAGGCTGCCGCAGAACACGCCATTGCGGCTGCCGTCGGCGTGGAACTTCGGCACGATGAACAGCGAAATGCCCTTCACGTCCTTCGGCGCGTCCGGCAGGCGCGCCAGCACCAGATGGATGATGTTGTCGGCCAGATCGTGCTCGCCGGCCGAGATGAAGATCTTGGTGCCGCTGATCGCGTAGCTGCCGTCGCCGTTCGGTTCCGCGCGGCTCTTCAACAGGCCCAGGTCGGTGCCGCAGTGCGGCTCGGTCAGACACATGGTGCCGGTCCATTCGCCCGACACCAGTTTCGGCAGGTAGGTGTCTTTCTGCTCGGCGGTGCCGTGCGCGTGGATCGCCGCGTACGCGCCGTGCGACAGGCCCGGGTACATCGACCAGGCGACGTTGCTCGAGGTCAGCATTTCCATCACCGGGAACGCCAGCGTCTTCGGCATGCCCTGGCCGCCGTAGGCCGGGTCGCAGTCCAGGCCCGGGAAGCCCAGCTCGCAGTATTGCTGATAAGCTGCGGCGAAGCCCTCCGGCGTGGTCACGCTATGGTCGGCCGGGTTGAAGATGCAGCCGGTCTCGTCGCCGCTGCGGTTGATCGGGGCGAGCTCGTTTTCGCAGAACTTGGCCGCGGCCTCCAGGTAGGAGGCGTACACGTCTTCGGTGGCGTCGGCGTAGCCGGGCAGCGTCGGAATGATCTCCTGGACCTTGATCAACTCGTTGAGTACGAAGGCAAAGTCACGCAGCGGGGCGGTGTAGGCAGGCATGCTGAAATCTCCGTTGTGTAGGCCGTGGCGAGGCACGACGCGGGTATAAGGTGCCGGTTGCCGACGCGGCAATCGGTGAACTATCAAACGCTTGTTTAAATTATTTGTCCGGCTTTGGCAAGGCAAAGTTGCAGCGCCGTGCAATTGCTGCCATGCAATATCCAACGTTGGCCGAAGCGTCGCCAGCCGGACACCGTTCATCTGTCAGAAAGGAAATCCGTGGAGCTTGTCGAAACCCCACTCGAGGAAGTCGTCTCCTACCGGGGGAAATTTCTCACCCTGCGCCGCGACAAGGTGCGCCTGCCCGACGGCCAGCAGGCCGAGCGCGAGTACCTGCTGCACCCCGGCGCGGTCGCGGTGCTGGCGCTGACCGAAGATCGCCAGCTGGTGATGGAACGTCAGTATCGCTATCCGGTCGGCCAGGAGTTTATTGAGATCCCGGCTGGCAAGAGCGATCCGGACGAGTCGCCGGTCGTCACCGGCGAGCGCGAACTCTATGAGGAAACCGGCTACCAGGCGGCACGCTGGACCTTCCTCGGCACCGCCCACCCCTGCATCGGCTACTCGAATGAGGTGATCCACTACTTTCTCGCCGAAGAGCTAAGCCTGACCGAACGGCAGCTGGACGACGGTGAATTCCTCGAGGTGCTGACCTTGCCGCTGGTCCAGGTGCAGACCATGTCACTCGACGGGCGGATTACCGACAGCAAGACGATTGTTGGCCTACACTGGTTAACAGCGTATCTCTCGGGCTCGCTCAAAGGTGAACTACTCCTTCCTGCCGCGTGAACTGCGTTCGGCGCGTCGAATCCCGCTCGGGTGCAAGGCACGCATCAAGTCCCTGTTCAGTGGCCAAATCTCTTACGGCCACTGCGTCGACTTGTCGGTCGACGGCATCGCCCTGCGTTCGTCGTTCGTTCCCCAGCAGGGGGAACGGTTGAGCGTCGTGCTGCTGCCGCTGTCGGTCGTGGGCGAGTTGGTGCAGCCGTTCTACCTGGATATCGAGGTGTGCCGCTGCAGCGAAATCGTCAGCGGGGTGCTGTACGAGATCGGCGCGGTGATCGTCGAGCGAGAGATCTGAGCGCGGTTTTTTCCCGCCTGGCCACGGCATTTTGAATCCCCGAATTTTTTTTGTGGATTGCCGTTGGCATGGGGGGGCTGTGTGCTATACCCAAATCAAAGAAGAACCGTCACAGTAGCAAACACTCTAATTCAACAAGGGGATCGCGAGATGCGTGGCGCAACTCGTGCGCTCCCCTGTATGAGCCAGGAGGCGAGCCATGCAATCGGATATCTTCAGCCACTACTCTGCCCGCTACGACCGCACCCGCGAAGAGGAATTCACCGTCCAGGAATACCTGGAACTGTGCAAGCGCGAGCCTGCGGCCTACGCCACGGCGGCGGAACGCATGTTGATGGCGATCGGTGATCCGGAGCTCATCGACACCCGGCACGACTCCCGCCTGTCCCGCCTGTTCTCCAACAAAGTGATCAAGGTCTACCCGGCCTTCCGTGAGTTCTACGGTACCGAAGAGGTGATCGAGCAGGTGGTGGCGTTCTTCCGCCACGCCGCGCAGGGCCTTGAGGAGAAAAAGCAGATTCTCTACCTGCTCGGCCCGGTCGGTGGCGGTAAATCGTCGATTGCCGAAAAGCTCAAGGAGCTGATGGAGCGGGTGCCGTTCTATTGCCTGAAGGGTAGCCCGGTCAACGACTCGCCGCTGTGCCTGTTCCACCACGACGAGGATGGCAGCATCCTCGAAGAGGAATACGGCATTCCGCGTCGTTATCTGCGCGCCATCCCCAGCCCGTGGGCGGCGAAACGCCTGCAGGAATTCAACGGTGACATCAGTCAGTTCCGCGTGGTCAGACGCTATCCATCTGTGCTCAAACAGATCGCAGTATCCAAGACCGAACCGGGTGATGAGAACAACCAGGACATCAGCTCGCTGGTCGGCAAGGTCGACATCCGCAAGCTGGAAAAATACGCGCAGGACGATCCCGACGCCTACAGCTATTCCGGTGGCCTGTGCCTGGCCAACCAGGGCATGCTCGAATTCGTCGAAATGTTCAAGGCCCCGATCAAGGTGCTGCACCCGCTGTTGACCGCCACGCAGGAGGGCAACTTCAAGGGGACCGAGGGCTTCGGCGCGATTCCATTCGAGGGCATCATCCTCGCTCACTCGAACGAGTCGGAATGGAAGCAGTTCAAGAACAACAAGAACAACGAAGCCTTCCTCGACCGTATCTATATCGTGAAGGTGCCGTATTGCTTGCGCGTCTCCGACGAGATCCGTATCTACGACAAGCTGATTCGTAACTCGTCGCTGGCCAAGGCGCCGTGCGCCCCGGGAACGATGAAAATGATGGCGCAATTCGCGGTGTTGTCGCGAATCAAGGAGCCGGAAAACTCCAGCATCTACAGCAAGATGCAGGTCTACGACGGCGAAAACCTCAAGGACACCGACCCGAAAGCCAAGTCGATCCAGGAGTACCGCGACTTTGCCGGAGTGGACGAGGGGATGAACGGCCTGTCGACCCGTTTCTCCTACAAGATCCTGTCGCGGGTGTTCAACTTCGATCACAGCGAGGTGGCGGCCAACCCGGTGCACCTGCTGTACGTGCTCGAGCAGCAGGTCGAACGCGAGCAGTTTCCGCAGGAGATTGAACAGAGATATCTGACCTTCATCAAGGAATACCTGGCGCCGAAGTATGTCGATTTTATCGGCAAGGAAATCCAGACGGCCTATCTTGAAAGCTACTCCGAGTATGGCCAGAACATCTTCGATCGCTATGTGACCTTCGCCGATTACTGGATCCAGGATCAGGAATATCGCGATCAGGACACCGGTGAAATCTTCGACCGTACGTCACTCAATGCCGAACTGGAGAAAATCGAGAAGCCGGCGGGTATTTCCAACCCGAAAGACTTCCGTAACGAGATCGTCAACTTCGTGCTGCGTGCCCGAGCCAACAACGCCGGCAAGAATCCGGCCTGGACCAGTTACGAGAAGCTGCGCACGGTGATCGAGAAGAAAATGTTCTCGAACACCGAAGAGCTGCTGCCGGTGATCTCGTTCAATGCCAAGGCCAGTGTCGACGACTCGAAGAAACACGAGGATTTCGTCAATCGCATGGTGGAAAAAGGCTATACGCCGAAGCAGGTGCGGCTGCTGTGCGAATGGTATTTGCGTGTCAGAAAGTCTTCCTGACCCCGCCGTTTGGCCGCAGGCCGCGCTGCAAGGCGTTCGGCCAACCTCGGGGACGGGGTTGGCCGAACGGTCCCGACCATAACGGGAGCATACAGATAGAGGCGAGGTGAGCATGTCGCACATCATTGACCGGCGTCTCAACGGTAAAAATAAGTCGACGGTGAACCGTGAGCGCTTCCTGCGCCGCTTCAAGGCCCAGATCAAGGAGGCCGTGTCCAAAGCGATCAAGGGGCGCAGCATCACCGATATCGAAAGCGGGGAGAAGGTCTCCATCCCCGTGAAGGATATTGCTGAGCCGGTTTTCCACCACGGCAAGGGCGGCGTTTGGGATCACATCCACCCGGGTAACGAAGAGTTCATCAAGGGCGACCGGATCAATCGCCCACAGGGCGGTTCTGGCAGTGGTGGCGGTGGCAGAGCGAGCAAGGATGGCGAGGGCGAGGACGACTTCGCCTTCGAGCTGAGCCATGAAGAGTTCATGAACGTGTTTTTCGACGATCTGGCCTTGCCCAATCTGGTGAAGAGCCAGCTTATGGGCATCGATGAGCTCAAGAGTGTCCGTGCCGGTTTCACCAACGACGGCACGCCGGCCAATATCAATATCGTCCGCTCCCTGCGCGGGGCACTGGCGCGTCGCGTCGCCATGGCAGCACCGACACTGGAGCAGATCAACGAGGCCGAGGAGGAACTCGACACCCTGCTCGAGTCGGACGAGGACAGCGACTTCGAAGTGCGCGAGCGCCGTCGCCATCTGCACCTGCTGCGCGAGCGGCTGGGCAGCATCCCGTTCATCGACCCGTTCGACCTGCGCTACAACAACAGGGTGAAACAGCTCAAGCCGACCAGCCAGGCGGTGATGTTCTGCCTGATGGACGTGTCAGGCTCGATGGACGAAGCCAAGAAAGATATGGCCAAGCGCTTCTTCATCCTGCTCTACCTGTTCCTGCAGCGCAATTACGAGAAGATCGATCTGGTGTTCATTCGTCACCATACCAGTGCGGTCGAGGTCAACGAGCACGACTTCTTCCATTCGCGCGAGTCGGGCGGCACCGTGGTGTCGTCGGCGCTCAACCTGATGAAGGAGATCCTCGTCAAGCGCTACCCGAGCGATGTGTGGAATGTGTACGCCGCACAGGCGTCGGACGGTGACAACTGGGACAGCGATTCGGCCAATTGTGCGCACATTCTGGACGAGGCGATCCTGCCGGCCTGCCAGTACTACGCCTACATTGAAATCACTGAGGGCGAGCCGCAGAATCTCTGGTACGAGTACCTGAAGGTTCAGGAACGGCAGCGCCATTTCGCGATGCAGAAGATCCATTCGGCGGGTGACATCTATCCGGTGTTCCGCGAGCTCTTCAAACGGCAGCCGACCAGTACCCGTTAGCCAATAGTCCAGGGGGACGGCCATGACGACGATTTCCACCGGGTCCGAATGGACCTTCGACCTGATCGAAGAGTACGAACGGGCGATCCGCGAGATCGCGGTCGACGAATTCAAGCTCGACGTCTATCCGATCCAGCTCGAGGTGATCAGCGCCGAGCAGATGATGGACGCCTATTCCTCGGTCGGCATGCCGGTGAACTATCACCATTGGTCGTTTGGCAAGCATTTCGTCGCGACCGAAAAAAGCTACAAGCGCGGTCACATGGGGCTCGCCTACGAGATCGTGATCAATTCCAACCCCTGCATCGCCTATCTGATGGAAGAAAACTCCATGACGATGCAGGCGCTGGTCACCGCGCACGCCGCCTACGGTCACAACTCATTCTTCAAGGGCAATTACCTGTTCCGCGCCTGGACCGACGCCTCGGCGATCATCGATTACTTGGTCTTCGCCAAAAAATACCTGGCTCAGTGCGAGGAACGCTACGGCATCGATGCGGTGGAAGAGCTGCTCGATTCCTGCCACGCCTTGATGAACTACGGTGTCGATCGCTACAAGCGTCCACAGAAGTTGTCGATGGCGAAGGAGCAGGCGCGTCAGTCGGAACGCGAGCACTATCTTCAGCTGCAGGTGAACGACCTGTGGCGCACCATTCCGAAGCGTGAAAAGGGCGATGGCGGGCAGGCGGCACTGCGCTTTCCGTCCGAACCGCAGGAGAACCTGCTGTACTTCATCGAAAAATCGGCGCCGTTGCTCGAGCCGTGGCAGCGCGAGGTGGTGCGCATCGTGCGCAAGGTAGCGCAGTATTTCTACCCGCAGCGGCAGACCCAAGTGATGAACGAAGGCTGGGCGACGTTCTGGCATTACACCATCCTCAACCGCTTGTACGAGAAGCAGCTGGTCACCGACGGTTTCATGATGGAATTTCTGCAAAGCCACACCAATGTGGTGCACCAGCCACCGGTCAGCGCGCCGTGGTACCGTGGCATGAACCCCTACGCGCTGGGGTTTTCGATGTATCAGGACATTCGCCGCGTCTGCGAGGCGCCGACCGACGAGGATCGTGCCTGGTTTCCCGATATCGCCGGTACGCCGTGGCGCGATGCCTTGGAATTCGCGATGCGGAACTTCAAGGATGAGAGCTTCATTTCGCAATACCTGTCGCCCAAGTTGATCCGCGACTTCCGTCTCTTCGCGATCCGCGATGACGATCAGGACGACAAGCTGGAAGTCGAGGCGATTCACGACGAGGACGGGTATCGCGAGATCCGCCAGTTGTTGGCCGAACAGTACAACCTCGGTTCGCGCGAGCCGAACATCCAGGTCTGGTCGGTCAACGTGCGTGGCGACCGCAGCCTGATACTGCGCCACAGCATGCATAACCGCCGGCCGCTCGAGCCGGAGAGTGCGGAAGAAGTGCTGCGCCACGTCGCGCGGCTATGGGGCTTCGACGTGCGGCTGGAAAGCGTCGATGACCAGGGCAAGGTCCGGCAGACCTTCTCCTGCCAGGCGGGCCATCGCGAGGTTCAGTTATCGTGAGGGGGAAGCGGCACGAAGGCGCGTAGGTCTTCGTGCTCGTCGTGAATCAGCTCGGCAAGCCGGACGCCGTAGACGGCTTCTAAGCGCGTCCGTTGCATTACCTCGGCGGTGGGGCCGCACGCCACCAGCCGGCCGTTGTCGAGTAAGGCCACACGGTCGGCGTGGCGTAGCGCCAGGTTGATGTCGTGTACCACGGCCAATACGCCGATCCCGTGTTGCCGGGCGATGCGGCCAACCTGGGCCATCAATCCGTCGGCCATGCCGATATCGAGTGCCGCCGTTGGTTCGTCGAGCAGCAGATAGCGCTCATCCTCCTGGGATCCCAGTAGTTGGGCCAACGCGCGCGCCAGCAACACCCGCTGCGTCTCGCCGCCGGATAAGGTGCCGAGGCGCCGCTCCAGTAATTCAGCTACGCAGGCCGACGTCACCGCTTGAGCGGTGGCGTCGGCTTGTCCATGCAAGTAGCCTCCCATCGCGATCACTTCCCGTGCGGTAAATCCAGGAGCAACCACCGTCTGCTGCTCCAGCACCGCGCGGTGCCTGGCCAGCCGGCCGGCGCTCAGTCCTTGCAATGGTGTGCCGCCCAGTAGCGCCTGGCCGTGCTCTGGGGTGACCAGGCCGGACAACAGCGACAGCAGGCTGCTCTTGCCGGCGCCATTTGGCCCGATCAATACCAATACCTCGCCGGGCTGCACTTGCAGGCTGATATCTTCGAGCCGACCGCCCAGCGAGGCGTGCTCAAGCGCGAGCATGATTCGCTCCGGACAAGGCTCGGCGCAGTAGCCATAGGAAGAATGGGGCACCGGCAAGGCTGGTGATCACCCCGACCGGCAGTTCGGCCGGCGCGATGGCCAGCCGAGATACGGTATCGGCGACGACGGCGAGCAAGGCACCGAGCAGGGGGGCGAGCAGCAGTACCCGACGTGCGTCGGCGCCGGTGATCAGCCGTGCCAGATGCGGCGCCATCAGCCCGACGAAGCCGATCATGCCGCAGTTGGCAACAACCAGGCTGGCCGCCAGCGCCGTCAGCGCGACGATCTGGCGCCGGCCGCGGGTCAGTGGGTAGCCGGCGTGAAAGGTGGCTGCATCGCCCAGTTGTAGCAGGTTGAGGTAGCGCCAGCGCCGCCACAGCAGCAACCAGATCGGCGGCAGCGCCAGCAGCAGGATCGATACCTGGCGCCAGTCGACGCTGGCGAAACTGCCCATCAGCCAAAACGTGACGGTGCGCAGCGAGCCATCGGGCAGGGTGGCGATCAGCAACGTCAGCAGGCTGCCGGTCAGGGCGTTAATCGCGACCCCGGCCAGGATCAGGTGACTGGCAGGGCTACGTGGGCCGGCCAGCCGCCAGGTCAGCCACAATGCGGATAGTCCGCCGACGAAGGCTATCAGGGCCACCAAACCGCTACCCAGCCCGGCTTCCAGCGCCAGAGCCGCCGCCAGTGCGGCACCACCGGAGACGCCGATCAGGCCGGGCTCGGCCAGGGCGTTGCGGAACTGGTACTGGATCGCAGCACCGGAGCAGGCGAGCAAGGCGCCGCTGGCGGCCGCGCTCAGCACGCGTGGCAGTCGCAACTCCAGCAACAGCTGGCGGGCGAACGGGTCTTGCACGTGGCCGACCAGCCCATGCAGAGTGTGGCCGAGCGGAGTGTCCAGCAGCAGACCGGCGAGCAACGCCAGGGTCAGCAGCAACAGGGAGAGGGTGACGGGACGGTAGGGCATCGCAAAAGAAAAAGGCCGGCGTAGTAGCCGGCCTTGGGCTCAGCGCAGGCCGAGCACGTCCTGCATGTCATAGAGTCCGACCGGTTGGTCGGTAAGCCAGCGGGCAGCGCGGACGGCCCCGTTGGCGAAGGTGGCGCGGCTGGAGGCCTTGTGGGTGATTTCGACGCGTTCACCGTTGGTGGCGAACAGCGCGGTGTGGTCGCCGACCACGTCGCCGGCGCGCACCGTGGCAAAGCCGATGGTGCCCGGGTCGCGTTCGCCGGTCACGCCTTCACGACCGTAGACCGCACATTCCTTCAGGTCGCGACCGAGTGCGTTGGCGATCACCTCGCCCATCCGCAAAGCAGTGCCCGACGGGGCGTCGACCTTGTGGCGGTGGTGAGCCTCGATGATCTCGATGTCGTAGTCTTCGGCCAACACGCGCGAAGCGATGTCGAGCAGTTTGAAGGTCAGATTAACGCCGACACTGTAGTTGGCGGCGAAGACGATGCGGGTCTTCTCGGCGGCGGCGTTGATCGCGGCCTTGCCCGCGTCGTCGAAGCCGGTGGTGCCGATGATCATGTTGACGCCCCGGGGTGCGCAGGCGGCCAGATAGTCGAGCGTCGCTTCCGGGCGGGTGAAATCGATCAGCACGTCGGCACCGTCGAGCGCCGCCTCAAGGTCGGCCGAAACCGTCACGCCGGTTTTCTGGCCGAGAAACAGGCCGGCATCCTGGCCGATGAAATCGGAGCCTTGGCGATCGATTGCCGCGTGCAGACGGGTGTTCGGAGCGGACAGTACCGACTCGATCAGCGTACGGCCCATCCGGCCGCCGGCGCCGACGATCACGACATTAAGCGGTTTGCTCATTGTTTGATTTCCTGGGCAGGGGCAGAGGTGGTAACCGGTGCACTGGCGTTACCGGTCGGCAGAATGGCGCGCTCGGCCGGCAGTACCTCGCCTTCGTAGCGGGTCATTTTGTCGCCGTCAAAGTAAACGGTCAGGTGCTTGCGTTCAACAAGCTTGCCACCCTTGGACACTTCGTACACATAGTCCCAGCGGTTGGCGTGGAACGGGTCGGTCAAGAGCGGCGTGCCCAGCACGAAGCGCACCTGGGCGCGGGTCATGCCCGGTTTCAGGTTGGCGACAGCGTCTTCGGTGACCGCGTTGCCTTGCGGGATATCCATTCGGTAGGACGGCACCCAGTGGGCGGGGTTGAGGCTGCCGCAGCCGGTGAGAATCACGGCGGCGGCTATAATCAGAGCTCGCATACTTTTGGGATGTGTACTCGGGGTAGTGAGTGGCTGTCGAATTAGGCAAAGCCATTAAAAGGCTTTATCATAACCCTGCAAAAACTTGCCCACTTTATAACATGATGAACAAAGCCAGTCACCTCAAAGATATTGGTCTCAAGGCCACCGGACCGCGCCTGAAAATCCTCGATCTGTTCGAGCACAGCGAGGTTCGTCACCTGTCGGCCGAAGACGTCTACCGCAAGTTGTCGGCCGAGCACATCGACATCGGCCTCGCCACCATTTACCGCGTGCTCACCCAATTCGAGCAAGCGGGCATTCTAGTGCGTCACCACTTCGAGTCGGGTAAGGCGATTTATGAGCTGAACGAAGGCGGACATCATGACCACATGGTGTGCATCAGTTGCGGCAAGGTGGTCGAGTTCTTCGATCCGGAAATCGAGGCGCTGCAGGATCGCATTGCCGAGCAGCACGGTTTCCGTATCATCGACCACGCACTTTATATGTACGGCGAGTGCCCCGACTGTGCCGGCAAGAAAACCCGCAAATAAGCCGTGATCCCCTGGCTCGGTCCCGAGCCGGTGTTTCCGCCGGCCGAGCTTGCTCTGGTCGACCCCGACGGTCTGCTCGCCGCCGGGGGGGACCTGTCCGAGCGGCGTTTGCTTGCCGCCTATTCTCACGGCATTTTTCCGTGGTTCAGCGAGGGCGACCCGATTCTGTGGTGGTCGCCAGCCGAGCGGATGGTGCTGTTTCCCGCCGCGCTGAAGGTCAGCCGCTCGCTGGCCAAGACGTTGCGCAATCGTCCCTATGAAATCCGAACCGACAGTGCATTTCGCGCGGTGATGGAAGCGTGTGGCGGCCCGCGAGCCGGCCAGCCGGGTACCTGGATCGTGCCGGCGATGGTCGACGCCTATTGCCGGCTGCATCAGCACGGCTATGCCCATTCGTTCGAAGTGTGGGAAGGCGGCGAGCTGGTCGGCGGCCTGTACGGCGTGGCACTAGGCCGGATGTTCTTTGGCGAGTCGATGTTTTCGCGCCGCCGCGACGCGTCGAAGCTCGCCTTCGTGCACATGGCACGCCATCTGGCGAGCTGCGGTGTGCGGATGATCGACTGCCAGATGCACACCGCGCATCTCGAAAGCCTGGGTGCGCAACTGATCCCGCGCGAGCGTTTTCTTGCTACGCTAAGAGAACAGATTGTCCAGCCGCAGCCGGACGCCATGTGGACCTATCGGCACCAGAATGAGCCATCGTGACCCGAACCAGCAGGCGGTCGCCATCCATTTCTACGCGACCGCACTCTATCCGTGCAGCTATCTGCCCGGCTTGCAGGCGCGCTCGCAGGTGGCAATCCCGGCCGATACGATCGATGCTCAGGTCTATAGCCAGTTGGTGCGGCTCGGTTTCCGTCGTAGTGGGCTGTACACGTATCGCCCGTATTGTGATAGCTGCAAGGCCTGCGTGCCGGTACGGGTGCCGGTGACCCGCTTCCAACCGAACCGCAGTCAGCGACGTGCGCAGCGCCGGCACGCCGACCTGACGACCCGACTGCTGCCGTTGCAATTTCAGGACGATCATTACCAGCTTTACCGGCGCTATCAGCGCTCGCGTCATGCCGGCGGTGGCATGGCCGAAGACGACCCGCAGCAATACACGGAGTTCATTCTGAAAAGCGGGGTGGAAAGCTCGTTGATCGAGTTTCGCCAAGGCGAAGCGCTGAAGATGGTCAGCCTGGTCGATCACCTGTCCGACGGCCTGTCGGCGGTCTACACCTTCTACGAACCGGACGAGCCGCACGCCAGTTACGGGGTCTACAACGTGCTCTGGCAGCTGGGTTTGGCCGAACGGCTGGGGCTGCCGTACCTCTATCTGGGCTACTGGATCGAGGAGTGCCGCAAGATGACCTACAAGTCGGCGTACCGGCCGCTGGAGGCGCTGATCGACGGCCGCTGGCAGCCGTTCCGTCACGAATGAGGCCAGAATCGGCAAAAGCCGGCGCGTGTGGGCAATGAAAAAGGGGCGATGCGCCCCTTTTGATTTTGCTGCTTGACCGAACACATCCGGTTCGGCCGATGTCCACTGGCTTACAGCGGTACCACGCGGTCGTTGCCGCCGCCGGTCAACACGCGCACGCGCTGGCCTGTCGCCAGCGGGATGTCGGCGTCCTGAACGATCGAGACCATGCGGCCGGTGCGGTCGAGCTTGACAGTCACTTCCAGCGCCGCCTTGCTGCCTGCACCGCGCTGTACTGCTTCGGTACCGAAGCCGCCGGCCAGCGCGCCGACGATCGCGCCGGCGATCGCCCCATTGCCCTGACCGACCTTGCTGCCGGCCAAGCCGCCGAGTGCGGCGCCGCCGAGGGTCAGCAGTTCGTTGTTCTTGCCTTCCATCTTGACGTTCTGTACCGACACCACGGTGCCGAGTTCGACGTTCTGCGCTTGGCGCATTTGGCCCTTGGAGTAGACGGCCGCCGAGTCGGACGTGGCGCAGCCGGCCAGCAAGCCAAGGCTGGTGACGCCGACTAGGGCAATACGGGTGGCCAGTTTGAGCATGTTTTGATCTCCTAATACATGCGGGGCAAGCCGCTCGGGCTTGCCGCTTTTATCGTTGAGCGTTGGCCAGTGCTTGGGCACATTCGGCAACCAGTGCCGGTCCACGGTAAATCAGGCCGCTATAGAGTTGCACTAGTTTAGCACCGGCCTGTTGCTTTTCTACAGCATCCGCGCCTTGCAGGATGCCGCCGACCCCTATGATCGGCAGCGCTCCGTCGAGTTCCTTGGCGAGCTGCCGGATCACCTTGGTGGCGCGTTCGCGCACCGGCCTGCCGGACAGGCCGCCGGCTTCGCCGGCGAGCGGGTGGCCGGCGATTTCCTCGCGCGACAGGGTGGTGTTGGTGGCGATCACGCCGTCGATCTTCTGAGTGGTGAGGGTCCGGGCTACCGCGGCGATCTGCTCGGCGTCGAGGTCGGGGGCGATCTTCACCGCCAGTGGCACATAGCGGCCGTGCTTTTCGGTCAACTCGGTCTGGCGCTGTTTCAGCGTTGACAGGAGGGCCGTCAATTCGTCCTCACCCTGCAGCTGGCGCAGGTTCTTGGTGTTCGGCGACGAGATGTTGACGGTGATGTAGCTCGAGTAGGCGTAGACCTTGTCGAGACAGATCAGGTAGTCGTCGACCGCGTTCTCGATCGGCGTGGTGGCATTCTTGCCGATATTGATGCCGAGGATGCCCTTGAAGCGGCAGTTGCGGACGTTCTCCAGCAGCTCGTCGACGCCGCGGTTGTTGAAGCCCATCCGGTTGATGATGCCCTGGTGCGCCGGCACCCGGAACAGTCGCGGTTTGGGGTTGCCGGCCTGCGGGCGTGGCGTCACCGTGCCGATCTCGATGAAGCCGAAACCGAGCGCGGCCAGCGCGTCGATGTGTGCGCCGTTCTTGTCGAGGCCGGCGGCCAGGCCGACCGGGTTGGGGAAGGTTAACCCCATTGCATCTACCGGCTGGCGCGGGATCGAGCGGCTCAGCAGGCCGTCGAGTTTCAGCGCGTGGACCTGATCCAGCAGTTTCAGGGTGGCCTCGTGAGCGGCCTCGGCATCGAGGCTGAACAGCAGGGGGCGCAACAGCGGGTAGAGCATTGGTGGATTCTCTTCACAAAAAATGACCCGGCAGTATACCGGGCCTGGCGGGTTCGGTTGACGGCTTACAGTACCTGGCAGACGTCGGCAAAGGCAAAGCGCGGCGAACGCCCGTGCAGCTTGCTGGCGTCGCCATAGCCGAGGTTGACCAGGAAGTTGGCCTTGAAACGGCCGTCGGGGAAGAAGGTTTCATTGAGCCGGGAAGCATCGAAACCGGACATCGGGCCGCAGTCGAGACCTAGCGAACGGGCGGCCAGGATCAGGTAGGCGCCCTGCAGCGAGCTGTTGCGGAACGCGGTGGCATCGATCACCGGCTGGTTGCCTTCGAACCAGCTGCGCGCATCGGCGTGCGGGAACAGGGTGTGCATGTGCTCGTAGAAACGGGTATCCATCGCCACGATCACCGTCACGGGCGCCGCCATGGTCTTCTCGATATTGCCTTCGGCCAAGCAGCCCTTGAGCCGCGCCTTGGCTTCCTGGCCTTGTACGAATACGAACCGTGCCGGCGAGGAGTTGGCGCTGGTCGGGCACTGTTTCAGCAGGTCGAACAGCTGGTGCAGCGTTTCCTCGGTGACCGGACGCGACTGCCAGTGGCTGAAGGAGCGGGCGTTGTGGAACAGCTGGTCAAGTGCCGCGGCGTGAATCGGGGTGGTCATGGGGTCTCCTCAGCAATGCATGTGGTCGGCAGGCTCACTGGCCGGCCATGATTTCGTCGGCGCTACGCGTGGTGATCGGATCCTTGTGGGTCAGCACGCTGATCGCCACGCGGCGGTTCTGGGCGCGGCCCTCCGGCTGGCCGTTGTCGGCGATCGGCAGGTTCTCGGCGCGGCCGATCGCGACCAGCCGCCGCGGCACGATACCGCTTTCCTGGAAAAGACGCACTACGCTGCCGGCACGGGCGGCCGACAGCTCCCAGTTGGACGGGTAGGTGGCGGTCTTGATCGGCACGTTATCGCTGAAACCCTCGACCCGGATCGGGTTGTCGACCGACGACAGCACCTTGGCCACCTGCGCCAGCACCGTCACCGACTGCGGCGACGGAGTAGCCTGGCCGGTCTGGAACAGCGCGCTGTCCTTGATCTGGATCGCGACACCCTGTTCGGTCTGGGCAATCTGCACCTGGCCGCCGGCCACCAGCGGCTGCAGCACCTTGTTCAGGTCGGTGACCAGGCTCGTCATCTTGGCCTGTTCCTGAGCCTTCAGGTCCTTGATTGTCTTGGCGACCGGCTTGGGCTTGGGAACCTGAATCAGGGTATTGGCGCCGCCGGTGGGCGGCGTCTCGCCGATCGAGAGATTGCCGATCGGCCGAAACGCGTTCAGGATCGCCGACGACAGTACCTTGTACTTACCCTCGTTGACCGAGGAGATCGCGTACATCACCACGAAGAAGGCAAACAGCAGGGTGATGAAGTCGGCGTACGAGACCAGCCAGCGCTCGTGGTTGTCCGGTTCTTCCTGGTAACGTCTGCGTTGAGCCATGAGGCGCTTCCTTGCTTAGCCGGTGGGGGCGATCTAGAGCAGCCGGGTTTCGAACAGGCTGCGGAAACCCTCGCCCAGCGATACGCCGAAGCGACGGGCCACGCGGCGGGTGATGTCGTCTTCCGGGGTGACGTCGACCAGCTTGTCGGCCTTGATCACGTCGCGGGCGACCGAGCGCACGCTGCCCAGGCCGTCGGCCAGGCCCAGAGGCACGCCCTGTTCACCGATCCAGATCCGGCCCGAGAACATGTCCGGGTCTGTCTTCAACCGGTTGCCGCGGCCCTGTTTCACCGCCGTGATGAACTGCTGGTGGATGTCGTCGAGCAGGGTCTTGACGATTACCTGCTGCTTCGGATTGACTGGCGAGAACGGATCGCCCATCGCCTTGTTTTTACCCGCGGTCAGCAGGCGGCGTTCGACACCGAGCTTCTCCATCGCGCCGGTAAAGCCGAAGCCGTCCTGCAGGACGCCGATCGAGCCGACGATGCTGGCCTTGTCGACATAAATCTTGTCGGCCGCCGCGGCGATGTAATAGCAGCCCGAGGCGCAGACATCCTCGACCACCACGTAGACCGGAACGGTCGGGTGCAGTTTGCGCAGCCGGCGGATCTCGTCGTAGGCGAGGCCGGACAGCACCGGCGAGCCGCCCGGGCTGTTGGCGCGGATGATCACGCCCTTAGTGCCACTGTCCTTGTACGCCGCTTCGAGGCCGTCGATCAGCTTGGTGGCGATGTCGCTCTGGTTGTCGATCACCCCTTCCAGATTGATCAGCGCGGTATGGTCCCTGCTGGTGAGGCCATCGGCCTTCTCGCTCTCGCGGGAAAGGATCGTCCACATCAGCGTCAGGATCAGCAATAGCCAGATCAGCCGGAAGAAGATCTTCCACTGCCGGGCACGGCGCTGTTCAGTCAGCGCGGACATGGCCAGTTTTTCGATGACGCTGCGTTCCCAGTCGGGTTGTTCGTTCACGCGATGATCTCCAACAGTCTGAATGTTACCGAGTCTAGCAAATTGCTTGTCATGCGCCGAGCCAGACCTGGCCGTCGACCTCGCTGACCGGCACCGCGATCAGCCGGGCTCCCCGACAGGGACCGGCCACGCACAGCCCGCTGTCAGGTTGATAGAGCGCGCCGTGCATGCTGCAGACCAGGTGCTGTCCGTCGGCATCGAAGAACACGCCGTCCTTCCAGTCGAGCTGCGCCGGCTGATGGCGGCAGGCGTTGAGCCAGCCGTAGACGGTGCCCTGGTGACGGATCACGAACGCCGGCGCTTCGCGGCCTTCGGCCAACGTGACGGTGAAGCGTACCCCCTTGCCACCGTCGGCCAGCGTCCCGGAGTAGCAGATCAGCCCAGTTGCGGTTGCAGCCATGCGTGGAAGCTCCGGAAGCTGTCGAAGATCGCCAGTGGATTGCAGGCGAGCAAGGCCTCGACGGGGTGGGCGCCGTAGCTGACGCCGACGCCGCGGGTGCCGGCGTTGTTCGCCATATTGAGGTCGTGACTGGTGTCGCCGACCATCAGCGTGCGGCGGTTTTCCACGCCTAGTTCGTCGGTCAGCGACAGCAGCATCTCCGGGTCGGGCTTGGACGCGCATTCGTTGACGGTGCGGGTGGCATCGAACAGGCTGCTCAGGCCGGTGCGCGCCAGCGCGTCGTCGAGCCCAGGCCGGCCCTTGCCGGTGGCCACGGCGAGGAACACGCCGCTGGCCTTCAGTTCGGCCAACCCTTCGAGGACGCCGTCGAACAGCTCGATCGTTTCGGTACCGTGCACGTAGTTGCGGCGGTAGGCGTCGGCCATCTCCTCGTAGCGGGACGGCGGCAGGCCCGGGCAGACGTAACGCATCGCGTCGACCAGTCCCAGGCCGATCACGTGACTGGCGCGCTCGCGCTCCGGAATCGGCAGGCCCAGGTCGGCGCAGGCGGCCTGGATGGTGCGGACGATGTGGGCGGTGGAGTCCATCAGCGTGCCGTCCCAGTCGAACACGATCAGGTCAAACGGTTTATCCATGGCGGCGTTGCTTTTCCAGGTACGAGGTCAGGTCGGCGGGGAGCGGGGCGGTCAGCTCCAGCGGTTCGCCGGTCAGCGGATGCGGCAGTTTCAGGCTAGCGGCGTGCAGGAACATCCGCTTCAGGCCGTCGCGCGCCAGTTCACGGTTGGCCGAAAAGTCGCCGTAACGCTCATCGCCGGCAATCGGGCAGCCGATCGTCTGCATATGCACGCGGATCTGATGGGTGCGGCCGGTCTTGAGCAGCGCTTCCACCAGGGTAAGGTCGGCAAAACGCTCGATGACTTTAAAAACGGTATGCGCGTACTGGCCGCCTTCCTGCACCCGAACGCGCTTTTCGCCCTCCGGGGTGTGCCACTTGAACAGCGGCAACCGCACGTGGTTCACCTCGCTCGGCCAGGCGCCCAGACCCAGTGCGAAGTAGCGCTTCTGCGGCACGTCGTTGCGGATCATCTCGTGCAGCTTCACCAGCGCGGAACGTTTCTTCGCCACCATCAACAGACCGGAGGTCTCGCGGTCGAGGCGGTGCACCAGCTCCAGGTAGCGGGCCTCCGGGCGGGCGCGGCGCAGCTGCTCGATCACACCGAACGACACGCCGCTGCCGCCGTGCACGGCGACGCCGGCCGGCTTGTTGATTACCAGCAGCGCCTCGTCTTCGAACACGATCGGGAAGTGGCCGGCCGGCACGATTTTTTCGGCTCGCTCGGCGACACGCACCGGTGGGAGGCGCAACTCGTCGCCATTTTCCAGGCGATAGGAGGCGTCGATGCGTCCCTTGTTCACCCGGACTTCGCCGGAGCGCAGAATGCGGTAGAGATGGCTCTTGGGAACGCCTTTTAGCAGGCGCATCAGGAAGTTGTCGATGCGTTGCCCGGCTTCGTCATCTGTCACCGTGTGGAACGTGACAGAATCTTTGCGGTAATCAGTCATATTGCTTATACTTTCGGCGCTCAACGCCCTATTTTTGAGCGATTGACGCGACCTTCAGGCAAAAACGGTTGCACGCCGAAAACAGCGTGCAGCGCCGCTGCGGAGATGCCAGTTCGGCCGGCAGGGCTCGCCCCTGACCTGACGCCGTGCTACCAGGCCGCAGCCACGGTTGTCTCGCTCACCGAAAAGCAGCGATGGTAATGCATTTGTACGCACAACGCACTCACCAGCTTTCGTCTCCTGATGCCAAGCCAGTCGGGGGATTTAGCAGCAAAGTTTGACCCGGCACGACCGCCTGCCGGGCATTCGCCAACCGCGACAAGGTTGGCCGAATCCCGGGTCTCCAGCCCCATAGAGGCAAGACCACCCGGGCGGTACGTGGAACCTACACAGGAAGTCGGCTTGAGCTTTAACCATACGAATTCTTGCGATCTTTACCCGGATACTTCTGACGGATAGCGCCCATCTTAGACACTGGGCCGTCAAATACTTGCTGCTTCCTTAGCGTGAGTGCCGCGCGGGGAACATTAATGAAACGCATGCTGTTTAATGCAACGCAGGCTGAAGAGCTGCGCGTTGCCATCGTCGACGGGCAGAAACTCGTCGACCTCGACATCGAGACCGTCGGCAAAGAGCAGCGCAAGGGCAACATCTACAAGGGTGTGATCACCCGGATCGAGCCGTCGCTGGAAGCCTGCTTTGTCGATTACGGAACCGAACGCCACGGCTTCCTCCCGTTCAAGGAGGTGGCCCGTTCCTATTTCCAGGGCTACGAAGGCGGCCGTCCTCGCATTCAGGATGTGCTGCGCGAGGGCATGGAAGTCGTCGTGCAGGTGGAAAAGGACGAGCGCGGGAATAAAGGCGCCGCACTGACCACCTACATCAGCCTGGCCGGTCGTTACGTGGTGCTGATGCCGAACAACCCGCGTGGTGGTGGTGTGTCGCGCCGCATCGAGGGTGAAGAGCGTCAGGAGCTGAAAGAGCTGATGAGTCAGCTCGAAGTGCCGAACGGCATGAGCCTGATCGCTCGTACCGCCGGCATCGGCCGCTCGCTCGAAGAGCTGCAGTGGGACCTCAACTACCTGATGCAGCTGTGGCGCGCCATCGAAGGCGCCGCCGGCGCCCAGAACGCCCCGTTCCTGATCTTGCAGGAAGGCAGCCTGGTGATCCGTGCGATCCGCGACTACTTCCAGCCGGACATCGGCGAGGTGCTGATCGACACCGAGGAAATCTACGAGCAGGCTCGCCAGTTCATGAGCCACGTGATGCCGAACAACGTCAATCGCGTGAAACTCTATAAGGATCACGTGCCGCTGTTCTCGCGCTTCCAGATCGAGCACCAGATCGAAACCGCGTTCTCGCGCAGCGTGCAGCTGCCGTCCGGTGGCGCGATCGTGATCGACCACACCGAAGCGCTGGTCTCGATCGACGTCAACTCGGCGCGCGCCACCAAGGGTGCCGACATCGAGGAAACCGCGCTCAAGACCAACGTCGAGGCGGCCGAAGAGATCGCCCGTCAGTTGCGCCTGCGCGACCTGGGCGGCCTGATCGTGATTGACTTCATCGATATGGAAAACCCGAAGAACCAGCGCGAGGTGGAAAACACCCTGCGCGAGGTTCTGAAGCACGACCGTGCCCGCGTCCAGATGGGCAAGCTGTCGCGCTTCGGCCTGCTCGAACTGTCGCGTCAGCGCCTGCAGCCTAGCCTCGGCGAAACCAGCCACATCGCCTGCCCGCGCTGCCACGGCATCGGCTTCATCCGCGGTACCGAATCGTCCGCCCTGCACATCCTGCGCATCATTCAGGAAGAGGCGATGAAGGAAAACACCGGCGCGGTGCACGCGCAGGTGCCGGTCGATGTGGCCACCTTCCTGCTCAACGAGAAGCGCATCGAGCTCTACTCGCTGGAAGAGCGCCTCGGCGTCAGCATCGTGCTGATCCCGAACGTGCATCTGGAAACGCCGAACCACAACATCATCCGCGTCCGCATCGACGATCAGCTGGAGACCGAAGACCAGCCGAGCTACCGCCGTGTCGAGATGCCGGAAGCCGACGAGAGCAAGCTGACGTTCGGTCTCGAGAAACCGAAAGTCGAACGCCAGGAGCCGGCCGTCAAGGGCATCACCCCGCAGCAGCCGGCCCCGGTTGCCGTCGAGAAGGCGCCGGTGGTGCAGGTGCAGCCGCAGGCCCAGCCTGGCTTGATCGAGCGCATCGTCGGCTGGTTCAAGGGTTTGGTTGGCGAGCCGGTGGCGGTAACCGAAGCGAAAGTCGAGCATCCGGTCAAGCCGGCTCGTCGTGAAGCGCCGCAAAGCAAGCCGCGCCAGGGTGGTGGTGATAATCGCCGTAACGCCCCGGGCCAGCGTCGCGAACGCGAGCGGGACCGCGAAGACCAGCAGCGTCGCGGCAGCGGCCAGGAAGAGCGTGGTGGCTCTCGTCGCCAGCAGGGCGAGTCCGCTGCGGCTGGCGAGGGTGGCCGACGCGATGGCCGTCAGGACAACCGCGAGCGTCAGGAGCAGCGTCGCGAGCGTAGCAAGGAACGCGATAGCAGCCGTGATGGTGCCACCCGCGAGCCGCGTGAAGAACGCCAACCGCGTAGCAACGAGCCGCGCCAGCAGCCGTCCGCTCAGCAGGAGGCGCCGCGTCGTGAGCCCCAGCAGGACCGTCGTCGTGGCGTGCAGATCGCTGCCGAGGTAGCCGAGGCCGAGGCCCGGGCCCGTTCCGAACAGCTGAAAGCGGAAGGCGAGGCGGTGCAAAACGCACCGGCAACCGAACCGGTTGCTGAAGGCCGTGAGCGTAACGAACGTCGTCGCCGCCGCAACCGTCGCGACCGTCGTCCGGAAGAGGGTGGCGCGGTGCAGGGTGTAGAGGCGGGTGAGGTAGCCGCTGCCGCGGCAGTCGTGGCTGCTGGTGCGGCGGTTGCTGAACAGGCCGAGTCCGAGCCGGTTGCACAGCAAGCGATCGAGCCGCGTGCTGACGCACAGGAAGTCGTTGCCGAAGCCGTGGAGAAAGTCGAAGCGGTCACCCCTGCCAAGGTGGAGGAGGTAATGGCCGCAGAAGTTGCCCAGGCTCAACCGGAAGTGGTGGCTGTGCCGGCGGTCGAAGTGAGCGGGCCGGCGGTGGAAACGGTTCCAGAGAAGGTAACCGAAGCTGTAGCTGTCGAGGCGGTGCTTGCTGAGCAGCCGGAAGTACTTGAGCCGGCGCCTGTGGTGGAAGAAGTCGCCAAGCTGCAGCCCGCCCCTGTTGTTGAAGCTATTCCGGCCAAGGCCGAGGTAGTGGCGGAGGTTGAAGTGCCGGCCGCCGCCGAGAGCGCCCTGTTGGCGACCGCCGTGCAGCCTTCGGAATCGGTTGTGGCGGACATCCCGGTAGCCGCGGTCGTGCCGGTCGATGTGCCGGCCGAACCGGTGGCTAAGCCGGTTGTGGCTGCCGAGCCGAAGGAACTCGACCTTGGCGGTTTGGTGATGGTGACAACCACTAGCTCCTCAGAGGTTGTTTTGGAGCCGGTGGTGGAAGTGCCGTCTGGTCCGCGTCGTCGTGATGCCGCCCGTCAGGCCTCGGCTGGCGAGGCCGCTGGCGAGCCGCTGGTGCAGGTGGAAACCCGCCGCTAAGCATTAAAGCCCGCCGGTAATTCGGCGGGCTTTAATGTATTTGAAAAAATCTAAACAAAAGGCTTGACGCATTAAATACCCGTTTATATAATGTGTCCACTCTCAAACGAGAGATGTTCCCTGATAGCTCAGTTGGTAGAGCGACGGACTGTTAATCCGCAGGTCGCAGGTTCGAGCCCTGCTCGGGGAGCCAAGATTTAGCGCTATGAACCATGTGTTCATAGCGCTTTTCGCTTATGATCCGGTCGGATCGATACTCCACAGTCAGCTCGGTCTCGCCGAGAGCAATGTTCTCGATGAAGGCCCCCATCAGCTGGCGTAGCTTCTTCTTGTCTTGGGTGTTGCGCACGGTTTCGGCCAATGTGTCCGTGGCCTGCTGAATATCATGCGCAGTTAGCTCGATCTTCGGTGGTGTTTCTGCATCAGCTTCCTGCGGTTTTGATTCAAGCGACTTCACCCGGCTGTTTGGTTCCCATAGTCGAGTCGTCAGGTCGCCCAAGTTAGGAGCATCCGTTCCGTGTAGTTCGAGAATGTCGAACAAGTTATAGCGGCGTTTTCTGTTTCCTTGAGCTTATTGGCGGCTGCTTTGCGGCGTCGTTGGTGCTCGTCTTTCCGGTTGCTTTGCAATAGGGGTCAATTACCCGGTGACTGCTACACACGTTCAGGCGTCAGGGCTCTTTCATTGAATAGCCCTTGAGCACGGTCGAAATGTTCCTGAGGAATGATAGTTGGGTGTGATGGCCATGCTTATACAATCCGTTTTTATTGAATGCTACGGCGATGTCTTTCACGCCATGCCCTTTCAAGTAGAGAGGGTAGATGTCTCGAACCACCGATGCCTCGGTGTCGACCGGTTGTAACCAGCGGCGGTGGGTGTCGGCCTCGACTGCCTCGTAGCCGTAGGGAACGTGGCCGCTATTCTAGTGGCCATCTCTGGTTTGTTCTGAAGTCTTGGTGGCTGGAGTCGGACACGAGCCGACACACTTTTGGGTGGAAGATTTTGAGTATGCCGTGTCTACCAATTCCGCCATCCTGGCGATGGAATTGAGGGAACATTCTCTCGAGCGTACTTCCTTGCCCCTCCGGCCAAATTTAAGATCTGCGTGGAAAAGGCATAAAATTTGCGTGCAGATTTCATTCGGTTCCAAAAATTCCCTTGTATGGCAATGATTTAAGGTGATGGAGCCTTGTAGGTGCGACGACTTTTGAGTCCCCAGAAACTCCCGCCAGTGGTTGAAAGATTGTTTGAGTTAGCAGAATGACATCATTTAGAACCGCTAAAGCGTTATTTATTCGCTGTGACGCGGCCGGGTCTCGCCAGCCATCTCATCAGAAAGTCCCGCCAATCGCCATTTCAAAGAAATTCCGCGGCATAGAATCGGAACTTCGCCAGCGCTGAAAAAGCGCACAATGATGCACTCAGAGAAGAATCTGCCGATAGCGGGTGAAAGAATAGGCATGCGACAAGTGGGCAATCGTCGTCTAAGGCCATGGCTTGTACTGATGCTAGCGGCTAGCAATGTGGAATAAAGTAGAGTGGCGTAACTGCCGGCCGCTTTGTTAAACTCACATAACAGTTGCGTAGCCGCTACTCCTAACAGCGAGCGCCAAGCAAACCGTCGCCTGCAAGAGCGACATCGAAACGGGAACGGGGGGGGGGGCATGAAGGGGATAGTCTTCAATTTGCTGGAAGAGGTGGTCATCCGGCACCATGGTGAGGATGCTTGGGATGCGCTGCTTGAGGGCGCGGACCTGGGTGGCGTGTACACCTCCCTCGGCAGCTATCCGGACGACGATATCTACAAGCTGGTCGGCATCGCCTCCCAGACACTGGATATGACACCTTTCGACACTCTGCGCTGGTTCGGACGCGAAGCGATGCCTTTGCTTGCCACCCGATATCCCGCGTACTTCAGCTCCCACTCGACGACACGTCCGTTCGTGCTCAGCGTCAACAACATCATCCATCCCGAAGTACGCAAAGTCTATCCGGGCGCGGACGTCCCGACCTTCGGATTTCGCGACGAACCTGACGGTTCTCTACTCATGGACTACCGTTCGGCGCGGCGCCTGTGTGCTCTTGCACAAGGCTTCATCGAGGGGGCTGCTGACCAGTTCGGCGAGACCCTGAGCTTCGACCATCTGCAATGCATGCATAAAGGCGACCTAAGCTGTGTGTGCCGCATTACGTTCACCGGTGCGAGGGCAGTCTGAGTGGAAGCCGCCCGGCTGCAGGAACTTGAGGCCGAGGTCGAAAAGCTGCGCCGGCGGTTGCGGCGCGAACGTGAGGCACGCATCGAAGCGGAAGTCATCGCTGAAAGAGGCCTCCGCGAACTTTACGACAAGCAGCAGCAACTGCAGCTGTTGGAAGCCGTTGCCGCCGCCGCCAACCAGGCGATTTCTGTCGGCGATGCGCTTCAGTTTGCCGTGCGCACGGTGTGCCAGTTCACGGGCTGGCCGGTTGGACACGCGTATTTGGTGGATAGCGCCGATGGAGAGCCGCGTCTGCTCTCGACTACCATCTGGCACGGCGTGGACGGCGAGCATCTCCGCGATTTCTACCAGGTCACGGAGGCTGTAAATTTCCGTTCCGGCGTCGGCCTGCCCGGCAGGGTACTCGCGAGCTCAGCCCCGGCTTGGGTAAGGGACGTTACTTGTGACCCGGATTTTCCCAGGGCTGGCGCGGCGGAGCGAGCCGGGCTGAAGGCGGCGCTTGCCTTTCCGGTGCTGCTGGGGAGTGAAGTGACGGCCGTCGTGGAGTTCTTTGCCGATCGCGTGCTGGAGCCCGATGAAACGCTGCTGAACCTGATGGCGCAAATTGGCAATCAGCTGGGCCGGGTGGTTGAACGCACGCGTGCCGAAGACCAGTTGATTCACGATGCATTCCACGACCCGCTCACCGGCCTGCCCAATCGCGCCCTGTTTGCCGACCGGCTGGCTCGTGCCGTCGCGCGCAGCCGTCACCACCACGAGATGGCCTTTGCGGTGCTTTTCATCGATTTGGACCGCTTCAAGCTGGTCAACGATAGCCTAGGCCATCTCGCTGGCGACGCTCTCATCACCCAGGTGGCGAGTCGATTGGGAAGCTGCCTGCGTGAAGACGATACGCTGGCACGGATGGGGGGCGATGAATTCACCGTGCTACTGGACAGCATTGACGACGTGAATGACGCGGTACGTATCACCGACCGCCTCATGCGCGCACTCGAATCCCCTTTCGTGATAGACGGCGAGCAACTCTATGCCAGCGCCAGCATCGGCATCGCCGCCAGTACCTTGGGCTACGAATCAGCAGAGGAAATCCTCCGTCATGCGGACCTGGCCATGTATCGAGCCAAAACGCTCGGTAAGAGTCGCTACGAAATCTACGACCACACCATGCACGAGCGGGCTGTGACTCGCTTCGCGTTGGAAACCAGCTTGCGGCGTGCGCTGCAGAATGACGAGTTCGTCCTGCATTACCAGCCCATTGTCTCCTTGGATAGTGAGGAGATTGTGGGCGTGGAGGCGTTGGTACGCTGGCGAAAATCAGAATCTGAACTGGTCTATCCCGCCGATTTCATCGATGTGGTCGAGGACAACGGGATGATTCTGTTCCTCGGCATGTGGGTCCTGCGCGAGGCTTGCAAGACGATGGCCTGTTGGCACAGGGAATTTCCACGGACGCCACCGCTGGCCGTCAGCATCAATCTCTCGGCCCGCCAGTTTGCCCAGCACGACCTTGTCCAGCAAGTCGGCAGAATCATTGCCGAAACAGGCATCCTTCCTGAATCGGTCAGGCTGGAAATAACGGAAAGCGTGACCATGGCGGATTCCGAGCGGACGGTCGCCGTGCTCAGGCAGCTACGTGAACTGGGCGTGCGTATCAGTATCGACGATTTCGGTACGGGTTACTCCTCGCTCAGTTACCTGCACCGTTTCCCGCTGGATATTCTGAAAATTGACCGTTCCTTTGTTGCTCAGCTTGACCGTGGCCATGAGGGCCTACAAATTGTACAGACCATCATGAGCCTGGCCCGCAACCTCGGCATCGAGGTTGTCGCCGAGGGCACCGAGACACAGAGACACGTAGCACACTTGAAGTCCATGGGCTGCGACTTCGGGCAGGGATTCTTCTTCTCCAAACCGCTGGAATCCTCTTCCTTTGCCGCTTTACTGGAACAGACCGCTCGAGTATCGACGCATTAGCCCTAGAGCCTTTCTCTAGATTCAGGCTTATAAGTACTCTTGCTTCGATAGAAGCACCGGCAGGAGCAACCCCCAACCCATCTCTGGCTCGTTTTATCTCCTTCTCATCCGCCCCTCCGCCTGGGCACTGAGCGCCAGTCTCACCAGTGTCCTACGGGATGGCCGACAGATAGGCCAAAGGAAATTTGCTGACCCTTGCTGGAGGGCTATCACGGACAGTAGCTAGCGGTTACTGACCGTGCAGCTTTGGCCGTGCCGGCTGCGTTTTCTCGGTGAGCTGGCCAGTCTCACTGATTCAGACCTTGCTGGATAGCGCCAGCCGGCATGGCGAACTGCCAGCGAGGACGTGATGCAGGCAGCCGGTGGTGCAGAGGAAATGGTTCGCTTGCTGCGAGGGTCGCGATGGGAGCAGTTGCTGGGTGTGACGGCTCGCTTAGCGGCAAGGAGTTGCTTTCGTGTGTAACTATTTGATTTTTAATGATTGTTTTGAGTCATTGTTGGGTGTGGTGACTTGGGATGCACTGTTGCTCCGCAGGTCGCAGGTTCGAGTCCTGCTCGGGAAGTCGCAATTTCAAAGGCCAGACTCTATGTCTGGCCTTTTTGTTCTTCCGTCTACGCCTATCTGCTTCTGCCCTAGCTCGTCTTAGTTGTAAAAAATTCTCTTTCCCGTTTTGACCTTTCTATCCCGTCTGCGCAGAGGTTGGAGCTTGACCATGCATTTGCACTAGCATAGAGCTTGAACTATACAAAATCAGTAGTGCATGACATTTGCTCTGCAAAGTTGCTTAACGTAAGCATATCGGGTCCCATGGGAAGTTTCGGCATGCCCATACCGTGCAGTGATGTGCTTCATGCATTCACTAGTTTGGCAGTTGAAGAGGTACCTGGAATCCTGTCATGGCGATTAACTTAACAGGTTAGCAGCTTCCGATGCGATTGCTGCTGTTTTCTAGACCTGTCGATTGATCTTCCTTGTAGGGAAATTCAGCGCAACCTGATAAAAATAATATTGCCAAGTCTGTATTGAGCAATCAGTCAGGGCTGTTTGACTGGAGCTTGGGTAATTTCACGGAGAATCGGGAGGGTTTTATGAAAGAAATGCTGAAGCAGTTTATTCGTGATGAGCGCGGTGTGTCAGCAATTGAGTATGGCTTGATTGCTGGCTTAATTGCAGCTGGTTTGGTTGCTACTCTTACCACCTTGGGGACTGACTTAAAAACCATGTTTTCAGCCATAGCGGCAAAACTACCGGCTGCTACTTCCTAAATCACAGAGCTGAAGTTTGATGGTTGTAGGCGGGAAAGCTAGTTAGTGTAATGGAGCTTGTATGTCTAACCTTGCTATTGGTTCCCAGGCTTGTTTTATTACCTTTATTGGCTCGATCGCTGCTTTCGATGCCTTGCAAAGACGGGTACCTAATAGTTTGATTTTGACCGGCATGCTCTTTGCCTTGGTAGCCCTGTTGCTCGGCAAGCAGTTGGAAGGGGTTAGTTGGGCTTCTTCGCTGCTTGGGCTGACCGTAGGTTTGCTAGCTTTCTTGCCTTTATATCTGCTTGAGCTCATGGGGGCTGGTGATGTCAAATTTTTTTCCATAATTGGCCTTTGGCTTGGTGTCTATGCCTTACTGCCTGTATGGTTGGTGGCTAGTATCATAGCCGGATTGCAAGCCATGCTTTGGTTTGTGCTATCCGCAAAAAACGGAAAAAGTGGAAGTGTTGCGGCACTGTCAGATGCCTTGAGGTTAAAAGAAACTCCCTACGCTAGTTATCTTGCAGTTGGGGCCGCTCTGATGGTGTTTTTTCCCGAGTTGTTAAGCCGATTCACACCGGGATGAGAAATGCTGAAGAATTCTTGGGTAGAGCGAAAATCAGTTTGGCTGACTCAAAGAACTTTTCCCGCAGCCATTCGCCGCCATAGGGGGGCGACAGCCATTGAGTTTGCTCTAATCTTTCCAATATTTTTCACCATATTTTACGCCATTGTGTCGTATGGCCTAATTCTAGCTGCTCAACAAAGCCTAACGCTGGCCGCGGAAGAGGGTGCTCGTGCCGCATTGAGATATCAGCCCGCAGCGAGCCAAGATGCAGCGCTGACTGCTCGCGCTGCTGCAGCTTGCCAGACTGCACAATCGATAATCAACTGGTTGCCAGCTAGCTATTTGTCTGGAGGGTGTGCATCTTCAGTTGCACCTTGTAATTATGATGGCACTTTGCAATGCATAAAGGTGACCATGAATTACAATTATGCTCAAAATCCTTTGGTTCCCCCTTTGCCGTTTTTCGGGGTGTTGCTACCAAGTAATCTTGTGGGCATTGCCACTATTCAATTGAATCCGTCAACCATCTTGTCTGGTTGATTTTTTGCAAGAATATCAAAACAAGAATACTAATAATAATCGGCACATATCTGCCGATCAGAACAAGCGCGGAGGGGGCATGGCGAATGTAACGAAAATCATCGCGGCGATTCTGGTGCTACTGGCGTTGCTGATCGCCCTCTACGCCTGGAATCTGGGTCGACATCCCGCACCTCTCGCGAAGCCCGTATCTGGGGTTGTCGCGCTCTATCCCATCGTAGTCGCCGCTAAGTTGCTGCCCGCTGGCCATCCCATTGCATCGGATGCTGTGCGGGTGGAAAGACTGCCGATCAATCCTGAAGGTGCCTTCAAGAATGCCGACGATGTAGTGGGACAGGCCCCGAGTGTCGACTTGGTCGCAGGAAGCCCAGTACTGGCGCCGCATATGGCAACCGGCCTCGCAACCAAGATCCAGATTGGCGAGCGGGCGGTAGCGGTTCGGGTGGATGAAACAAATGCGGTGGGGGATAGGGTCGCGCCTGGCGATTATGTCGACCTGTTTGTTTTTTTGAAGCGAGACAGCGGCGAGGTAGACCAGACTCAGGCAAGGTTGCTGCTGTCGAAGCTGCGGGTACTGGCTTATGGCAGCGCATCCGTGGATGGGCCTGTGCAAGTGGCAAAAACAGAAGGAGCGAGTGTCGTTCCGCAGCGGCAGGAGCTTGCCAGAACAGCCGTGCTGGCTGTGCCCGTCAATCAGGTCGACCGGCTCACGTTGGCCGAAACCGCGGGACGATTGATGTTGGCGCTAAGAAATCCCCAGGATAGCGAAGTGCTTGATGAGGGTCTCTTTGTGCCGTTGCCAGCGATTCTCAAGGCTCGGGATGGCGGCAAGGATCCCATTAACGGTTCCACGCGAGCTGCAGCTGGGCTCGGCCTGCAAGGCTTGTCCGGGGCGTCGAGCGAGAAAAAGCACGCAACCGTGATGGCAGCTCCACCATTAGCTCTTTCATCCGGTTATAGCAAACCCGCGGCTTCGGGGATTGAGGTGATTCGAGGAGGGAAACGTGAAGCGGTCATTAACTGACCATGGCGACGCCTTGTAAAACCCGAATGAAGACATGAGCCATGAACAATAAAAAAGCGTTGATCGTTACTTTAGGGGTGTTTGTTCCGGTTGCCATGATCCAGGCGGCTGACCGGGCAGGGATGGATATCAGCATTGCGGCTGGTATGCAGCGTCAGATTTCTGTCAGTCAGGGTCTGCAGCGAGTCGCCATCGGCGACCCCACTGTCGCCGATGTGCTGGTCACCAAAAAGTCGGGTCTGTTGCTGGTTGCCAAAGCACCGGGGCAAACCAACCTGATGGTTTGGGAGCATGGCCAGAGCGAGCCAAAAACCTACTCGATTACGGTGACCGACCCGGTTTTAGGCCTATTGCAGGACGGTAGCAGCATGAAGACCGTTTCACGCGGCGGCACGACCGTGGTTACCGGCAATGCGCCTGACTTGCTTGCGCATCGAAATGCGGCTAGTTGGCCGTATGGATCGGTAGGCAAGAGTGGTACGGTTATTGATAAATCTACGGTAGCCAGCGGCGGGGTCGTACAGGTCGACGTTAAGGTGGTCGAGTTCAGCAAGACCGTCTTGAAAGATGCCGGGTTCAATTTGTTTACTACCCGGGCATCGGGCTTTGCTTTTGGGCTTTTCTCGCCATCGTCGCTGCAGTCGGTGTCCTTTCCTCCCATTACTTTCCATTCGACGCCTCCGGTTGCCGCGGCGTTCAACATCGTTGCCGGCTCGAATAGTCGCGGCGTGTTTGGTAACTTGGGGATTCTCGAGAGCAACGGCATGGCACGAGTACTGGCTGAGCCTTCACTGGTGGCTCTGTCGGGGCAGAGTGCGAGCTTTCTTGCCGGGGGCGAGATCCCGGTTCCGGTTCCGCAGAGTCTGGGCACCGTTACCATCCAATACAAACCCTTCGGTATTGGCCTGACCCTGACGCCAACGGTATTGAGTCGTGACCGGATAGCATTGAAAGTGGCCCCAGAGGTCAGCGACCTTGATTTCGCCCGGGCCATCAATATCAACGGGGTGGCCGTGCCGGGCATTATCACGCGCCGGGCCGATACAACGGTCGAGCTGGGCGAAGGGGAGAGTTTCGTGATTGGTGGTCTCGTCAGCCGAGAGACCATTTCGAATGTCGAAAAAGTGCCGTTGCTGGGCGATTTGCCGATTATTGGGGCTTTCTTCAAGAGCCTGAATTATCAGCAGAACGATAAAGAGCTGGTGATCATCGTCACGCCTCATCTGGTTTCGGCCCTTGGCAAGGGCGTGCCGTTGCCCCCGCTGCCGGGCGAAAACAGCGAGCAACGCGATGGGCCTGTGTGGCGCTCATTCCTGAAGGGGCCGCTGTCCTCGGATGCGGTACCGGGGTTTTCCCGCTAGTACCACGATAAGTTGCCGGGATTCGGCTGCATAACTTCTCTATCTGGCGGTGACGCTGATGAATGCAAGAGTCCAGACTCCACCTGATCAGGCGACCAGCGATTATTTCGTTTTCGGATCGTTGTCGACCGAACGATCGCAATGGCTCCAGCACGCGCTCGGCTCCTTGGGTGTGATTGAGGCCGCCTCGTTGGAACTGGCGGCGCTGTTGCAACGGATCGCGATCATTAACCCGTCGCTGGTTTTCATCGATTTTGCCGGGGAAGGGATTGCCAAGGCGGTTGAGGCCGTCGCCGCAGTAAGGCAGTCTTTCGAGGCGCTGCCTATCGTGGCGGTGGGCCTGGCTTCCGAGGGCGGTGGTGCGCTTGCAGCGTTGCGAGCCGGGGTGCGCAACTTCATTGATATCCAGGCCCCTGTCGAAGACGCGGAAAACATTGTTGGCGAACTCTTGGCCGATCTGTCCCATGCGCCGGTGCGACATGGCAAGCTGACCGTTCTTCTGGGCGCCAGGGTCGGCATGGGGGTTAGCACTTTGGCCGCTAATTTGGCGTTGAAGACGCAGCGGCGCGAGCGGCGTATCAACAAGCAGGCGATCCTGATCGATCTGGGATTGCCCGCCGCCGATGGCTTGCTTTACCTCAACAGCCAAGCCGATTTCCACTTTGTGTCGGCGGTGCGGAATCTGCGCCGCTTCGATCAGACCTTCGTTCACACCGCGATTATCCGCCACAGCGGCGGCTTGGCGCTGCTGCCACTCCCTCCTGACCTTGGCGAAATGCGCGAGATCTCGTATTCGGGCGCCATTGGGCTCTTGGGGCGGCTTCGTTCGTTTTTCGACAACCAGTTGATCGATCTTGGCGGATTTACCAATCTGGACTTCATCGCCCAGCTGGTCAGGGCGGCGGATGAGAGCTGGCTGGTCTGCGACCAGAATGTGGCGTCCGTCGTGTCTGCGGTGGAGCTTCTCGAAGCGCTGAAAGAGCGGGAGGTCGACCTGGAAACCCTTCAGCTACTGGTCAACAAATACGATTCGCGGCTTGGTCTTGGGGCCGACCAGATCGCTAAGCGAGTGAACCTGCCCTTGCTTGGTTTGATTCCTGACCGTCGCCAGGCCATTAGCCACGCGGCCAATCAGGGGACAACGTTGGCCGAGATGGCACCTCGGGATCCGTACATCAGGGCGCTCGAGCCATTGCTGTCCCGTCTAATGGTGAGCAAAGAAGTGACCAACGTGTCGAACAAGGAAGTGACCAACGTGCCTCCGGTAGAGAGGCGCTCCCTGATGTCGAGAGTCGGACGATTCATTGCCAAGAAGAGTAGGGGGTAAACCATGGCGAAAGATATCCAGTTTGCCGACGACGCCCTGTCGTTCTCCAATTCGCAGCAATTCCAAGACATCAAGGTCGCTGCTCATGACCATCTACTCAGTCGTATCGAGGAATTGGGTGCGGAGTTTGGGCGGTGGACACGAGGGGAAATCAAGCATTTCGTTGATCAGGAGGTAGGCAACTTTGTCCGGTCTCGCAAGGTGCCGATCAACGAGAGCGAAGTCGGCCTGATTGCTGATGCACTGACCAAGGAATTGGCTGGCTTTGGTCCGTTGGAAGACCTGCTCAACGATGTAGCCGTCGAGGACATTCTGATCAACGGCTACCACGACATCTACGTGTCACGGCATGGCATGCTGCAGCGCGCGGTGGTCCGGTTTAGTGATGATGCACATCTGCTGCGTATCGTCCGTCGGATTCTGGCGCCGCTCGGGCGACGGCTCGATGAGTCGAACCCCATGGTGGATGCCCGGCTGCCCGACGGCGGGCGGCTGAATGTGGTGATCTCGCCGTTATCGATCGATGGGCCAGTGGTCTCGATTCGTAAGTTCCGCAAGGATCCTCTCAAGCCGGCGGATCTTATCCGCTTGGGAACCTTCCACCAGGAAATTGCCGACCTACTGGAGGCGGCGGTGCAGAGCCGTTGCAATATCTTGATCAGTGGCGGGACCAGTTCCGGGAAAACCTCGCTGCTCAACGTACTGGCCGGCTACATTCCGGAGACTGAACGGGTCATTACCATCGAGGATACGGCCGAGCTGTCGCTCAATCACCCGCACGTCGTGCGCCTGGAAAGTCGCCCCGGCGGGTTCGACGGTAACGGGGTTGTCACGATCCGCGATCTGCTCAGGAACAGCTTGCGGATGCGGCCGGATCGCATCGTGGTGGGCGAGGTACGAGGGGGGGAGGTCTTGGAGTTGCTGCAGGCGATGAACACCGGCCACGACGGCTCGATGGGGACCATCCATGCGAGTTCACCGCGCGAATGTCTCTATCGACTCGAAATGCTGGCAGGCTTTGCCGGTTTCCAAGGGAGTGAGTCCAGTCTGCGGCGGCAGATTGCCAATGCGATCGACTTCATCGTCCAGATCGGGCGGCTTCCCAATGGACGCCGGCGCATCTTGTCGATTACCGAGGTCAACGGGATGAGCGACAACATCATCGCCACGCAGGAGTTGTACCGCTACGAGGCGATGGAAGACGTTGAGCACGTCGAGCAGGACAACTGGGTGTCGCTGGGTCTACATCCCCACTCGCCGAAATTGGCGCGTTATCGGCCGACCCCCTCTTTCACCGGCGGCATCCATGTCTAAGCTGGCGCTGCTTGCCGTTAGTGCGGCCTTGTTGCTGGTCGCGCTGGGGATTCTGCTATGGAAACACGCCGCCGAGCGTGCGGTAGAGGATGTGGCGCGGCGCTTCGTCGACAGCCGGCTTGAGCCGGTGGCGGCTCAGCCAAAGGCGGCTGGGGCTGCTGCCGGTACTGGGCCTGTGGCCCCACGGGCGGTGGAGAATTGGCTCAGTCTGCAGCTGAATCGCGCCGGCGTGGTGCGCCCCCGAACCTTCCTGCGAACAGCAGGGTTCGCATTGGGCATTTTTGCGTTGGCCGGTTTTGTGGTTGCGGGCTTTGTGGGTTTGGGCATCGCGCTGCTGGTCGGCGGAGGGCTTGGTGCTTTCGCGTTGTGGCTGCGGATCGCCAAGCGTCACCGCCGGATGGTGCGGCAGTTGCCCAATTACCTTGATGCGATCGTGCGCTTGATCACCATCGGCAACAGCATCCAGTCCGCCTTCCAATCCGCGGTTGCCAACACCGAAGCCCCTCTGCGCGATTGTCTGGAGCAGGTCAATCGCATGCTGCGCTCAGGGCTCGACGTCGACAAAGCGTTGGCACAAGCCGCACAGGCCTACGGGGTGAATGAATTCGTGCTGTTGGCCTCGGTGATGCGCTTGAGTATCAAGTATGGCGGCAGAGCGGACGTGGTGCTCGAGCGGATGGCCGGTTTCATGCGCGACCGCGAACAGGCCGAACGCGAGCTGGTGGCGTTGTCTGCCGAAGTGCGGCTCTCGGCCTGGGTGCTCGGCCTGCTTCCCTTGTTGATGGCCACCTTCATCCTGGCAACCAACGCGAGCTACTTCGCCACCATGTGGCACGATGATTCCGGCAGAAAACTACTGATGGGCGCTTTTGGCCTGCAAGTGTTCGGTAGTTTTCTGCTGTACCGTCTAGCCAAGCTGTGACAAGGGAGGATAGGCGATGAGGTCCGATCTGCTTTTTGTCGTCAGCCTGGTCTTGTTGGCGGTAGCTCTATTGCTGGTCGCGAGCCTGATGCTGTCCAAATCGCGAGTGCATGACAAGGCGGAACGGCTGATCGTACGCGCGGTGGCCGCTCGGGCCGAGCAGCGGCAGCGGGATGGGGGTGTGACTGTCGACGCTCTGGACGAGCCCGGACTGAGGGGGCTGCTTGACCGGCTGGTCAAGCAAGCGGGCCGCTGGCTCGATAACCGTTTGGGGCGAGCGCTGGTCGCGCCCGAAGACCAGCGTCTGATCGAGCTCTGCGGTTTTGTCGACACTCGCAGCCGTGCGGTCTTTTTCTGTGCCCGTCTGGTGTCGGCCTTGTTCATCCCCTTGCTGTGGCTGGCCACGGTGGGACAGGGGCTGCACGGTTCAGGCTTCTGGTTGTGGCTGTTTGCCGTGTTTGCCATCGGTTTTATGTTGCCGAAGTGGCTACTGATACGGGTCGGCAGCCGGCGCAAGGAGGGGATTGCCGACGAGCTGCCACTGTTTGTCGATCTGTTGCGACTGTTGCAGGGGGTGGGCCTTGGCATCGATCAGAGCCTGTTGGTGATCAGCGCTGATTTCCGGACCATCTTGCCGGTGCTGGCCAGCGAATTGGAGATTGCCAATCGGCAGTTTGCGACCGGTCGCTCGCGTGAGCAGTCGTTCCAGCGCCTGGCGACGATTTTTCAGAACGACGACTTGGTCGCAATCACCCGCCTGATCTTGCAGGTTGACCGGCATGGCGGCGCGGTACAAGAGCCGTTGCGGCAGTTCAGCGAACGGTTGCGTGAGAACCGGCGCAGCAATATGAAAGAACGGATCGGCAAGTTGACGGTGAAAATGACCACGGTGATGGTTACAACGCTCTTGCCGGCCTTGCTGATCGTGACCGCCGGGCCAGGGTTCCTGGCGGTGATCCGGTCTTTGGCCAGCCTAGGGGGAAAAGGATGAACGCACGATGGCTACTCGCAGTGGTGTGGAGCAGTTTGCTGCTGGCCGGTTGCGCGAGCAAGTCGGTGAACGGTTATGGGTTTGCGGAGCAGGCCGAGCAGGAAGTCGCACGGCAGCAGGCGGCGGAAAGGACGGCTCCCCCCAATCAGCCGGGCGTCTATCTCTCGCTGATCCAGCAGATGCAGCAGAAGGGGCTGTATTTTGCCTCGCTGGCGCATATCGATGCCTATGAACGGCAGTGGGGCGTCTCTCCGCAGTCGACGCTGTTCCGGGCCGAGGCGCTGCGCTTAACCACACAGCCGGAGCGCAGTGCCGAGTACTACACGAAGCTGCTGAAGACGCCGCTTGGCGCAAGCGGCTACCGTGGCCTGGGTCTGCTGGCCGGGGAGCGGGGCAATTTCGCGGCGGCGGAAAAATCCTTGCAACTGGCGGTCGAACTGGATCCGACCAGTCCCTTGCTGCAGAGCGATCTTGGCTACGCCAGGCTGCGCCTGGGAGACGTGGCGGGCGCACGGGTGCCGATCATGCAGGCGGCCGAGCTGGATCGCAATAACCCGAAAATTCTGAGCAATCTGGCGCTGTTCTTCATGGTGGCGGGGCAGCAGGTCGAGGCCAACCAGTTGATCGAGCGCACCAAGCTGTCACTGGATACCCGGCAGGCCATCTACAAGGAGGCGGCGCTGATTGAAAATAGCACGCGCACCCGAGCCAAGCCGGGACCGACCGCCGCGGTGTTGCCGGGTCCGCTGGTGTCCGATGGTGCGCTGGCGGCCAGCCAGATCGTGGCGCCGCTAGGCGTGCAGCAACATGGGGTTCTCAATGGTTTTCTGGCCCGGATGGGGCAGTAGTGCCGGCCAGTGTCCACCTTGGCCGAAGTCAGTAATCGTTCGTATGAGCCCGTTCAGAATCTGTCGCGAGCGGTCCTCCGCGGGGTGAAGAGCAGCGCAGAAACCGGAGTTTACGTGGGTAAATGAGCGTTTCGAGCCGCGCATAAGCCCCGATCAGGGCCGCGCAGCAAGATTATGAACAGGCTCTAAGGAGTGGCGCTATGTCAGTGATTATGAAGGCTGGATTCGTGATGGCGACGCTGGGTGTCCTGCTTGTCTCATCGTTGGTGCGCGCGGAAGAGCCCCCGGCCGCTAACGTGCCGGCAACAGCGGAGCACCCCGAAGCGGCGCCGGCCAACGATGTTGCATCACAACAAGTGGGCAGTGCCACGGCGGCGTTGCTGGCCTTGCAGCGGGAGGGGGCGGCTAGTCCCAACCGTCTCCCCATGCTCGGCGACGAGGCAACGGCGGCCTATGCACGTTACCTGGACAGCTTTAGCCACAAGATTCCGGCGTTTTTCAGCTCGTGGATGACGAGCGGGGGTGGGAATGCCGGCTCCTCGGGCGGTAGCTACTGAGATGGCGTCGGCCCACCCCCCTGCTGCCGCGCCGTCGCGTCCCCAGGGTGGTGCGGTGGCCGTCATGGCCGTGATCTGGCTGAGCGTGGCGGTCATCCTGCTTGGATCGATCGATATCGGCAATGTGTTTATGGCGCGGCGTGAGTTGCAACGCACTACAGACATGGCGGCGCTGGCCGGGGTGCAGCTGATGGACAGCAGCTGCAGCTTGCCCACCAGCAATGCGACGGCAAACGCCAAGCAGCACGGTTTTGCCACGCAGAGCGGGGACCAGATTACCGTTACCTGCGGACGCTGGGACCCCGCGGTGTATGCCGCTCCCACCTATTTTGCCGCGCAGAACAATGCGTCGTCGAACGCCGTTCAGGTGCATCTGCAGCGCAGTGTGCCGTTCTTCTTTGCGTTTGGCTCGCGCGTGATTACGGCCGATGCCACGGCCAAGGTGACCAACACCGATGCGTTTACGCTCGGTACCGGGGTGGCGAATCTGAGTGGCGGGCTACTGAACTCGCTGTTGAGCTCGCTGGTCGGCGGGAATGTCAATCTCAGCTTGGCCTCCTACAACGGTCTGGCCAACGCTCGCATCAACCTGGCCAGCTTGATGACGCAGTTAAACGTCGGTACCGTCCAGGACTTGCTAGCGACCAATATCAGTATTCAGGACTTTACTCTGGCGATGGCCAAGGTGCTGTCACAGACCGATACCACCTATGTCGGTGCCTTGCAAAGCTTGGCGCTCAGCATTCCCAAGGGGCTGACGGTGAATCTGGGCAACACCTCGGCGGTGCCAGGGGTGTTACAAGTGGACGCTTCGAATCCGAATGCCGCATTGAGTGCGTCGATCGGGGTGCTGGATGCGGTGATGGTGGCCGCCGAAGTGGCACAGGCAGGCAAATCGCCTGTCACTCTCGATTCGAACCTTATCAATTTGAGCCCGCTGGCTTCGGTGACGGTGAAGGCAAAAATCATTCAGCCGCCGGTGTTGGCGGCGGGGGAGCCCGGGCTTGATGCACATGGGGTGCCACGGACTAGCGCGCATGCCGCCCAGGTTCGCCTTTTTCTTGGTGTTCAACTGTTAGGCGCGGGGCCCTCTGCCGGCGGGTACTCTTTCTCGGCGCTCAACCTCCCCCTGGCACTCGAAGCCGGACAAGGGACGGCCTGGCTGCAGAGTATCCAGTGCACCACTGATCCAAAGACCAGTGTGGCTAAAATCAGCGTTCAGCCCGGCATCGCGGCCGCGTGCATAGGCGATGATGCGGAAGCCAGCCTGACGAACAATACGGCCAAGTTGTCTTGTAACCAACCCGCCACGATCACGTCCGTGCCCGGACTGATCACTATCCAGGTGAAGTCGCCGACCGGGCAGGGGCTCAACCTTAGCATTGACACCGGCTCCCCCGATTTGCTGAGCTTCAATGCGGTAGTCGGTGATGCAGATGATTACCAGACGGCGAACTCGAACAATGTCGGCCAAGTGCTGAGCAATGTGACCAGCCAGCTGCTCAGTGGCGTACTCAGCTCCCTGCATCTCAATCTGCTGTTCGTTGATATTTTGGGGCTGACCAATGGTCTGCTGGGTCTCCTGAAGCCGATTTTGCAGACTGCTCTGACCCCTGTGTTCAACTTGCTATCGGCGGCACTCGTTCCACTGCTGCAGCTACTGGGTGTGCAACTTGGCTACAGCACGGTGCATAACCTCTCGCTCAGCTGCGGCCAGGGGCAGCTGGTGTATTGAGGGCGGGGCGGCGTGCTGCTCATTGCGCGACAATGACATTTTGTGTGAGGCAAAGGCTCTTTTCAGATGTGATGGGCAAAAGACGCGGGGAACCACAAGATTCAGTGTCGGAGTTGCCGCAATTATGGAAAAATAGCGCTCAGCAGACGGTTGTTAATGACAAGAAAATGGTGCATAAACCCAGGTGGGATTGCCGCTACCATAAACAGAACGAGCGTTGGAGCCTGGAATACGGAATGGAACAGAAGACCTACAAAGCGGGAGCTGCGCTGGCCTTGGCCGCGCTGTTGATGGTTGGGGGAGTAGGGAAGGCCTTGGCCGATGATGTCGTGTCGGAGGCTCCGCCCACGGTGTCCTCGGGCGCCAATGCCGGCTCGACGGTGCTGTTCGGCCAACAGGTGCCGCCGTCTACGCAGCGACAGCCGCCAGCATCGGCGATGGCGGGCAGCACGGTACAGGAATTGCAGCAGCTGGTGAAGTCCAACGCACTATTCGAGCTGCGCACCTCCTATAACGGCAGCTTCGGGGCGAGCCTGCTGTTCTACCCACGCGAGATGAGCTACTACGTGGCGATGTTCCAGCAGAAGAACTTCTGGCGCGTGGTAAAGACGCAGAACGAAGCGCGGGCCGAGGCGATCTTCGCCGGCTTCACCAAGGAAACCCAGTCGCTGGCCGAGGTGGAGATTCGCCGCGCCAAGCTGGAGGCGCAGAAGGAGTACACCGAGCGGATGCTCACGTCGACTGAAGGGCGCTTGAACCAGCTGTGGGCCGATCAGACGATCCAGCGCCAGAGCCAGCAGCAGGCCGCGGCCAAGCAGAAGGTCGCGCGTGAACAGGCGGCGGCGCTCGACAGTGAACGCCGTACAGCACAGACCAAGCTCGACAGCATGCGTCGTCAGATTCGCCTGCTGGAAGAGCAGAACGCCCAGGGCCTACCGCCCGCTCCCTGATCGTCCTTTTCTTCAAAAGCCAACGGCACCGATACGGTGCCGTTGGCTTTTTGTCGTTTTGCGTGTGTAGTCAGGGCGCTCGGTTTGCTCCGTCATGCAGTCGACGGCCAGCAAGGCCGTGGACATAGAGGGAGCGCTGGGCGAGCGCCGCCATTATCCATCAGTCATCGCGTGCCGCACCGCGTCGCGCAACGCCGGCAATGTCTCTTCGGCAAACCACGGGTTGCGGGCGAACCAGCCGGCATTGCGCGGGCTGGGGTGGGGCAGCACGAACTGCGCTGGCAGGTAGTCACTCCAGGCGCGCACCGTGTCGGTCAGGGTTTTCTCTCGCCGCTCTCCCAAGTGCCAGGCCTGGGCGTACTGGCCGATCAGCAAGGTCAGTCGCACCTCGGGCAGCTCGGCCAACAGGCGCCGGCGCCATAGGGCGGCGCATTCCGGGCGGGGCGGGGCGTCGCCGCTGCCTTTCTTGCCGGGGTAGCAGAAGCCCATCGGGACGATGGCGACCCGGGCCGGGTCGTAAAAGGTGGCGCGGTCGATGCCGAGCCAGTCGCGCAGCCGGTCGCCGGAAGGGTCGTTGAATGGAATGCCGGTGGCGTGCACCCGGGTCCCCGGGGCCTGGCCGACGATCAGTAGCCGGGCGGTTCGGCCGGCCTGCACGACAGGCCGGGGGCCGAGCGGCAGAACGGCCTCGCAGTGGCGGCAGGCGCGTATAGCGTTGAGAAGCAGGTCGAGTGTGGAGGCCATGCATGAGCAGACGGTGGACGGGACGGGCAGTTCCGCCGTTCGGCGCGTAGGGTGACGCGGGGAACATGCTAGACTGCCGGCCATTTTGCGAACGGGTATCCGATGCATTTTACGATTTTTGACACGCCGCTGCTGGGCGGGCTGCTGGCCGCGTTGGCGCGGGCCTTGCTGCGCTGGCGTGGTTGGCAGATCAGCGGCCACTTTCCGGCACTGCCCAAGTACGTGCTGATCGGCGCGCCGCATACCAGCAACTGGGATTTTCCATTGACGCTGGGCATCTGCTTCGCGCTGCGTGCGAAGATCTACTGGATGGGTAAGGACAACCTGTTTCGCGGGCCGCTCGGGCCGGTGATGCGCTGGTTGGGTGGCATTCCGGTGTCGCGCAGCCGCTCGAGCAGCCTGGTGCAGCAGATGGTCGAGGTGTACCAGCGCAATCGCGAGCTGGTGGTGGCGATCGCGCCGGAGGGGACGCGCGGCCACGTTACCGAATGGAAAACCGGCTTCTACCACATCGCCCGTGGTGCCGGCGTGCCGGTGGTGCTGGGCTTTCTCGACTACCGACGCAAGACCGGCGGCATCGGCCCGGTGTTCTATCCGAGCGGTGATCTGGAGCGCGATCTCGCCGAGATCCGCGCGTTCTACGACGGCATCGAGGGGCGACACCCGGTGCGTAATGTCGACTAGAGTGTGGGCAACATGGTGACGGCGCGGACTAAACTCCGCGCCGTTTTGCCGTCTGGCGGCGGATCCGACAGGGGCTATGTCGGGAGGCGGCCGGGATTGGGCTTGCCAAAAGCATCGAAAGGGCCAATGAGCGCCGTCAGGCGGGTGACTTTCAAGTAGATGGTGAGCTACAACAAATAAGTAAACCGGTTTCAGAAAAGGCCGGGAGTAGTTATTTGTCAAAGAGGGCGGGCGCTCGTTGACCTACGGCGCCGGCGCTTGCCGACTTTCTTGAAAGGGTTCCCGTCCATGACCTGGCGCAGCGAGTTGGTGCCGCAAGCCCCCCTGTCGCTTCCCGGCTTGTCGTTCCCGCGCATCCTGACCGTGGCGCTCGCCTACTGCGGGGCGGCGCACGTCGGCCTGACGCTGTCCTATTACGGCTCGGCGGTGACGCTGGTGTGGCCGCCATCGGGCATCGCGGTGGCGGCGCTCTTGGTGTGGGGGCGACGTTACGGCCTGGGGGTGTACCTGGGTGGGTTACTGACCAATCTGTCGATAGGGTACGCCTTGCCGCTGGCGTTTGTGTTGCCGCTGGGCGGCATGACCGGTGCGGTGGTCGCGGTGACGCTGTTGCAGCGCATGGCGTTTCGGCCAACCTTTTCGCGCATCACCGACGTGCTGGCGCTGTTGTTGGCCAGCGGGGTGGGGACGGTGGTGCCGGCGAGCTTCGGCATCGGCGTCTTGGAAGAGGTCGGCATTCTGACGCCGGCACAGTGGGTCGCGAGCTGGCAGAGCTGGTGGGTGGGCGATGTGGTCGGCATCTTGCTGGTGACGCCGTGGCTGCTGACCTTGCGTCATAGCCAGGTCGGCCGCAAGGTGCGGACGATGCTGCTCGAGGCGTTGCTGCTGGGGTTGGCGCTGCTGACCTTGCTGGCCGGGCTGTTTGCCGGCCTGGCCGAGCCGTCGGAGCAGCGCTTCTTTCTGGTGCTGCTGTATTTTCCGCTGCTGGTGTGGGGGGCGATCCGCTTTGGCGGCTGGGTGACCACCACGATGACCATGCTGGTGTCGGCGTTGGCGATCCTGGCGGTGTCGTTGGCGATCGGGCCGTTTTACCAGGAAGATCAGCAACAAGGGCTGTTGTTGCTGTCGGCCTTCCTGCTGGCTTCGTCGTTGGTCGGCCTGGTGGTGATGGCGCTGCAGGCCAAGCTGGAGCAGTTCGTCAGCGAGCTGCGTCGCCAGTCGGACATCATCACCCGCTCGCCGGCGGTGGCACTATTGGGGCGGCCGGCGCAGGGAGTCAGTTACATCAGCGACAACATTCGTTCCTGGGGCTATCTGCCGACGCAGTTGCTGGCCGGTCAGCCGAGTTACGAGGCGCTGGTCCACCCCGACGACCGGCGCCATTTTCGCGCTATCCGCGAGCGGCACCTGTCGGTCGGGCCGGACGAGTTCGCCCAGGAATACCGTATCCGCCACGTCGACGGCCACTGGCTGTGGGTGGACGATCGCACCTGGCTGGAGCGCAACGCGCGCGGCGAGGTGGTCGGCCTCTACAGCACGGTGCTTGACATCACCGAGCGCAAGGAGCAGGAAGCGCGACGCCACGAGATGGACTTGCGCCTGCAGAAGCTGACCGCACAGCTGCCCGGTACAGTCTATCAGTTCCGCCTGCTGGCGGACGGCCGGGCCTGTGTGCCCTACGTCAGCGAGGGCATCGCCGAGCTGTGCGGGGTGACGCCGGATGAGGTCCGCGAAGACGCGCGGGTGTTGTTCCGCATGGTGCACCCCGAGGACAAGGGGGCGGTGATCGGCTCGCTGCGCGAGTCGGGCGACAGCCTGCAGCAGTGGCGCCACGAATACCGGATCTGCTGGCCGAAAGGCTTCACTCGCTGGCTGTACGCCTGCGCCAACCCGGAGCGCAGCGACGATGGCAGCATCCTGTGGCACGGCTTCATCACCGACATCACCGAACGCAAGCAGGTGGAAAGCATGCTGCGCCAATCGGCGGCGGTGATCGACAGCATGCGCGACAGCGTGGTGATCTTCGATCTCGACGGTACCGTACTGGCGGTGAACCGGGCGTTTACCGACATCACCGGCTACCGCGAGCGCGAAGTGCTCGGCCAGGCCGCCGGGCAGCTGTTGCAGACCGACCTGCACGACCGGGATTTCTTCCGCCGGCTGTGGCGGGGGCTCAAGCGCCGCGGCAGCTGGCAGGGCGAAATCTGGAACCGGCGCAAGAATGGCGAGGTGTTCCCCTGCTGGCTGACCGTCACCACCGTGTTCAACCAACAGGGCGCGCCGTTGCGCTATGTCGGCGTGTGCGCCGACATCAGCCTGGCCAAGCAGTCCGAAGCCAGCCTGAAGCAGTTGGCGCACTTCGACCCGCTGACCGCGCTGCCCAACCGCGTGCTGGTGCGTGCCCGGCTGGAAGAGGCGCTCGGCCGGGCCGAGCGCAGCGTCAGCCAGGTCGGCGTGCTGTTCATCGACCTCGACCGCTTCAAGATCGTCAACGACAGCCTCGGCCACACGGTGGGCGACGAGCTGCTGGTCGAGGTGACCAAGCGGCTGAAGGTGCGGCTGCGCAGCGGCGACACGCTCGGCCGGCTGGGCGGCGACGAGTTCTTGCTGGTGATGGAGCCGCTCGGCACACCGCAGGACGCCGCTACGTTGGCCGAAAGCCTGATTGAGATTCTCCAGACGCCGTTCCAGCTGGGCGGCGGCCACGAGGTGTTCATCGGCGCCAGCATCGGCATCAGCGTCTACCCGAGCGACGGCCTCAACCCCACCGACTTGCTGCGCAACGCCGACACGGCGATGTACCAAGCCAAGGACGGCGGGCGCAACCGCTTCTGCTTCTACACCGCCGACATGAACGACGATGCGGTGGCCAAGCTGGACATGGAAAAGGCGCTGCGCCAAGCCATCGCCCGCGAGCAGCTGGTGCTGTACTACCAGCCCAAGGTCGATCTGAAGACCGGCCGGGTGGCCGGTGCCGAGGCGCTGCTGCGCTGGCAGCGCGATGACGGCGAGCTGGTCGCGCCCGGCCAGTTCATTCCCTTGGCCGAAAAGTCCGGGCTGATCCTGCCGATCGGCAGCTGGGTGATCGACAGCGCCTGCCGCCAGATTCGCCGCTGGATCGAGCAGGGCGTCGGCGAAGTCAAGGTGGCGGTCAACGTGTCGGCGCGGCAGTTCCACAACGGCGACCTGGTCGAGCAAGTGGCGGAGGCGCTGCGTCAGCACGCGGTGCCGGCGCGCTGCCTGGAGCTGGAACTGACCGAAAGCATGCTGATGGAGGCGCCCGACAAGGCGGTGAAGCTGCTGGTCGCCCTGAAGAAGCTCGGCGTGCAGTTGTCGCTCGACGACTTCGGCACCGGCTATTCGAGCCTGGCCTATCTGAGCCGTTTTCCGTTCGACCAGCTCAAGATCGACCGCTCGTTCGTGGTCGATCTCGACAACAAGCCCGAAGCCGTAGCGATCGCCACCACCATCATCGTGCTGGCGCACCGGATGGGCCTGCTGGTGGTGGCCGAAGGGGTGGAAAGCGAGGCGCAGCTCGAGTTTATGCGGCTGCACGATTGCGACCTGATCCAGGGCTACTGCTTCAGCCGGCCGGTGCTGCCGGCCGCGCTGGTGCGGCTGATGCAGGAGCCGCGGCTGGAGCCGTTTTCGGCCAACGTTTGAGGTTGGATCAGCCCTGTTGTCTGGGCGAAAGAAAAGGCGTCCCGCTCGGGACGCCTTTTTCCATTGCGCGGTGGGCGGTGGCGTCAGGCCGGCACCAGGAAGCGTGCCTGCAGCGCGGTGCGGTCGATGCCCAGCCCTTCGTCGAGATAGCGGCCGAGATTGCCCCAGCGCACCTCGATCTCGGCAAACGCCGCCTGCAGATAGCCGGCGCGCACCGTCAGCAGCGGTTCGAGCTGGGCCAGCGTGACGCCGTAGGGGGCGAAGCGCGCGGCGATGCGCTCGTTCAGCGTGGCGAGCGAGGCATTTGATGCCAGGTAGTCCTGCTCGATGACGTCGGCCGGCACCTGCAGCGCGGCGAGCAGCAGCGCGGCGGCGAGGCCGGTGCGGTCTTTGCCGGCGGTGCAGTGGAACAGCACGCCGTCCGGTGCGGCGGCCAGCCCCTGGAAGAATTGGCGGTAGTGCAGGGTGAAGTCGGCGACCAGCGAGCGGTAGATCGCCGGCATCAGCGCGTCGAGCGCCGCGGTGTCGCCGCTTTTGAGCTGCTGCAGGATCGCGGTCGGATCGAAGCTGCCCTGCAGGATCGGGATGGCGTGCAGCCGGGTTGCCGCAGACAGCCGGTCCGGCGCCTGCTGCTGTTCCGACTCGGCGCGCAGGTCGAACACGGTGTGGATGCCGAGCGCCTCGAGCGTCTGCCTGTCGCGGTCGGACAGTTGGGACAGCTCGCCGGAGCGGAACAGCACGCCGCGCTTCACCCGACGGCCCAGTAGCGTCGGCAGCCCGCCGAGGTCACGGAAATGGGTTTGTCCGTCGAGGACGAAGGCAGGAGCAGTAGATTGGCCGAAGGGCATCGTGTTGGTCGTGGCGGGCGAAGGAAAGCATCAAGAGTAAGCCAAGGCGCGGCGTTTGACGACCGACGCGCGGATACTGGCGGCGGGGGTGTCGCGGCGCGGCGTCAACTGGATAGGGTTCGACGGTTAAAGAGGAGACGGCCAGCAGGCCGATATCGATGACTCACTTCGGGAGTCGTGCATGAATTTTCCGGCATGGCTGCCGTACGCATGCGGCTCGGCCTTGTTCGCCGGGATGACGGCGATCCTCGGCAAGCTGGGCGTGGCGGGGATGAACCGCAACCTGGCCACCTTCATACGCACCATCGTCATCCTGTCCGTCACCGCGGCGATCCTGTCGCTGCGCCGCGAATGGCAGTTGCCGGACAACCTGCCGCCCAAGCCGCTGACCTTCCTGGTGCTGTCCGGCGTCGCCACCGGCTTGTCCTGGCTGTGCTACTACCGCGCGCTGCAGCTGGCGCCGGTGGACAAGCTGAGCGTGGTGTTCGCCATCGTGCTGGGCGTGATGTTGCTCGGCGCGGCGCTGATCGTGGCCGGCGTGATGGTGCTGGCGTTCTAAACGATTCGGCCAACCTTGCGGGTTGGCCGAAAGCATGTGGTGGCACCTGTGGCGATCAGGCGAGGGCGGCGAAGCGATTCACCACCCGGCAGCGCGACGGCCGGCCCGATTCGACCTTGCGCAGCAGCCAGTAGCCGTACGCCTGCGTGACGAAGAAGAAAAACTCGAAGCCGGCAAACAGCCACACCACCGGGCTGTTGCCGTGACCGAGCAGGTAATAGAGTTGCCAGGTGAAGAACAGCGCCCGGCCGATCGCATCGAACAGACCGTAGACAGGCTCCGGTCGCCAGATGCGCAGCAGCGACCACACCACCACGATGCTGCCGAGCAGGTTGGCGAACAGCACGTGGATCGGTTGGAACGGCGGCAGCGGGGAAATCTGGCTGAGCATCTGGTGCACCAGCGCGAAGGTCCACGGGGTGGCAAACGGCGCGGTGACGAGCAGGTCGTAGATCGCGCTGCCGCGTACCAGCTGGCGATAGCGTTGGTCGAGCATGGTGTTCCTTTCAGTCGGCAAAGGTCTCTATTAGGTAGAGCGAAATCAGGGTGAGTCTGGCTCTGCGGCGCTTACTTGAGCGGAATCTTCTGGCCGGTGACCGGCACGGCGGTGATCGCGTTGTCGGGGCTGCCCTCGACCAGCTTGTCCGAATAGGTGACGTAGGCGAGGGTGTTGCGCTTGCTATCGACCAGCCGTACCACCCGCACATGCTTGAAGACCAGCGAGGCGCTCTGCTTGAACACCTCTTCCTGCTTCGGCAACGGCTTGGCGAAGCTGATCGGGCCTATCTGGCGACAGGCCACCGAGAAGCGCGACGGGTCCTTGGCCAGGCCGACCGCGCCCTTGTAGCCGCCGGTCTTGGCGCGCGACACATAACAGGCCACACCCGCCACCGACGGGTCGTCGAACGCCTCGACCACCACCTTGTCGTTCGGGCTGAGCAGATGGAAGGTGGTCGACACCTCGCCGATCTCTTCGGCGTGGGCCGGCAGGGCAAGCGCGAGCAACAGCAGGCTGAGAGCGGCTTTCATGATGAATCCTTGAGCGACTGAGAGTGACGGGGCGAGCCACCGATCCGGCAGTGTGCCTTCGTTGAATGACGATACCATGGTGTGGCGACGATTTCAGCCGGTTCGGCCGACGTCTGTCGGCATGCACGAAGCCCCTGGTTCCGGTCGGAACCAGGGGCTTCGTCGCGATGTGATCCGGTCAGCCGCTCAGGCCGCCGCGCCGCTGCAGCTCCGGGATCACCCGATCGACGAATGCCTCGAGTCCGTGCGGCAGCGTCGGGGGCGAGGATGTTGAAGCCGTCGGCGGCCTCGTCGTCGAACCAGTGCTGCAGCTGGTCGGCGATGCTCTGTGGCGTGCCGATCACGGTACGGTGGCCACGCGCCGCGGCGACGCGCTGGTAGAGCTCGCGCAGCGTCAGGTTTTCGCGGCGGGCCAAGTCGACGAACAACTGCTGGCGGCTCTGCCAGCCTTCGGTCGGAGGCAGATCCGGCAGCGGGCCGTCGAGCGGGCAGCCAGACAGGTCGTGGCCGACCAGGCCGGACAACAGGCCGATACCGACCGCCGGGTCGATCAGCGCCTGCAGTTCTTCAAATTTCTCCTGCGCTTCCTGTTCGGTTCGCCCCACCACCGGCAGCACGCCCGGCAGGATCTTGACGCTGTCGGCGGCGCGGCCGTGGGCGACGACGCGTGCCTTCAGGCCGCGGTAGAACGTCTGCGCGCCTTCCAGCGTCTGCTGGGCGGTGAACACCAGTTCGGCGGTAGCGGCCGCTAGCTCCTGGCCGTCTTCCGACGAGCCGGCCTGCACGATCACCGGGTAGCCCTGCACAGGCCGGCCGGTCTGCAGCGGGCCGCGCACCGAGAAGAACTCGCCTTCGTGATTGAGCGGGTGCAGCTTGGCCGGGTCGAAGAACTGGCCGTTCTCTTTGTCGAACAGATACGGCTCGTCTTCCCAGCTGTCCCATAGGCCCTTGACCACGTCGACGTATTCGGCGGCGCGCCGGTAGCGCTCCTGGTGCGGCAGTTGCTCTTTCAGGCCGAAATTCTGCGCCTCCCAGTCGGTGCCCGAGGTGACCAGGTTCCAGCCGGTGCGCCCGCCGGACAGGTGGTCGAGCGTGGCGAACTTGCGTGCCAGGTGGTAGGGCGGCAGGTAGGTCGCCGACACGGTCGCGACCAGGCAGATCCGCTCAGTGACGCCGGCGAGCGCCGCGAGCAGGGCCAGCGGTTCAAAATGGTAGGACAGGCCGCCACGGCTCAACTGGCTGGACAGGGCGGCCGGCAAGCCGACGTTGTCGGCGAAGAACAGCGCATCGAACAGCCCGCGTTCGGCCAACTGCGCCAACTGTTTGAAGTGAGTAAAGCGGACCGCGCCACTCGGGCCGACGTCGGGGTGGCGCCAGGCGGCCAGATGGTGGCCGACCCCCATCAGGAAGGCGCCGAGGTGGAGTTGTCGTGGTGATTGGCTCATGCCGTAGATCCTGTCGATAAGTAATCCCGGTGGTACTCGTTCGGGTGGGCTATTAATGCGGGTGGAATAACAGTAGCAGAGCCGTTAGGTAGCCAAAAATGATGTAAATCTATTTGAATAATCGATATCGATCTAATGGGTGGAGGGAGGCTTAGGCTAATCCCTCGGTGAGTGAAAAAAATAATGCCTATTTCCGTAAATAATCCTTAAAAATCCATCGACTCATGCCATGAACTGCACCGATCTCGCCGTTGTGTCGGCTGCTATAGTCAGTGCTAGAACTTCCTTCCTAATTGCCGCCGAGAAAATCAAGGCAATGCCGCGATTTGTTCACGACGCTAAATTAGGAAATCGAGGCGGTAGGTTTTCAAACCTGGATAGATCGAGCGATCGCATGGACAAGCGATTGGGTCAGTGGCTTATGTGGATCGGCATCGGCTCTCAGCTGCTGCCGGTGCTGGGCATCGGTGCTCCGCTACGCGTCCTGTTCGGAGACGGTCAGGCCGCGGTCGGCGTGCTGATGTCGGTGCTTGGCGGCTTCCTGTCCGGGCTGGGCGCGGTGAAGGCGCAAACCGCCCCGGCGCAAGCCGCGGAGCCGCCCCGCCACGATGTCGCCGTAACACCGACGCCGCCCCCACGGCCCACCCCGACTGCGGAGAAAAAGCCCGTTACACGGCAGCCTGCCCCCGTTGAGAAACCGCCGAAGAAACCGACCGCTCGGCCAAGTGCGAAAACGCAGTACCGCATCGTCCTGGTGAACGCTGGGCTGCGCAAGATCCAGGTGGTTCGGGAGGTGCGAGCGTTGACCGGCTTGGGGCTGATCGAGGTGATCGATCTTGTGGACGCAGCGCCCACGGCGATCATTAAGGAAAACGTTTCGGCAACGGAAGCCGGTGCGATCAAGGCCCGGCTAGAGGCACTGGGGGCTACCGTCGAGCTGCGATAGCGGGTTGAGCAAGACCCGGCGGGGCCGCGCATCGGCTTTGACGCGAAAGCGGAGTTTGAGGAGCTCAAATTGAGCCGGATTGGACCGATCGTCAGGCTAGTGGCCTTCGTGGCGATGTGGCTCGTGCTGCTCACCGGCAGCCCGAGCTTATTCGCGCAGAGCATAGACGCCTGCTCGCTGGTACCACCCAGTGACGTCCTGGCTATCCCGCGGGTGCGCATGGACAGCCGGTATTTGGCTGACATGGGAGCCAGCGCGGCCAAGGAGGGATGTGGTACGACATACTCGGGGCCTTCGACACGGTTATTTGGCCTAGGCCTAAATCTATACGTTTTTTCGGATGCAAATTCCGCGAATCAACTACTGGTCGAGCGGCGCAACCCGACTCTGAGCAACTCGCTTCATACCAACTGCTCCAGTTGGAGCCCAGAGGCCAATCTAGGCCAGGCGGGAGGTGGTTTCAGGGGCACGTGCCCTAGCCCACAATACAACGGCGAGCAAACCACCTACCTCCTATTCGCGCGTGGTGTGTGTGTAGGGGAGGGGGTGGGCCTGGCGGTTGATGCCTCTGCGCTTCAGTCGAAGGCGCAGCAGTTGGACCAGGCCATGCAAGGAGCTGCGTTTTGCAAGGCCCCGTCCGC